>JAHEYN010000042.1 GCA_023251555.1 Bacteroidota bacterium
TAATTTATCTGTTCCCGAAGGCAAGGCTATGGCTGCTGCCGGGCATGAGGTATTTAATGCGGTTGAACATTGCCGGAAGCCTGTAATTGCGGCAGTGAACGGCTTTGCACTGGGGGGGGCTGTGAACTTGCTATGGCTTGTCATTTAAGGGTTGCGTCGGATAATGCAAAGTTCGGACAGCCCGAAGTAACCCTGGGGTTAATACCGGGGTATGGGGGTACTCAGCGCCTTGTGCAATATATCGGGAAAAGCAAAGCTGCGGAACTCCTGATGACTGCCGATATGATCAGTGCGGGAGAAGCACTGGGGCTGGGATTGGTAAATTATGTCACCGCACCGGATCAACTGCTGCCGAAATGTTTTGAAATAGCGGAGAAGATTAAAGCCAAATCCCCTGTGGCCGTGAGAGGAGTCATTAATTGTATAAATGCTTTTTATAAAGAAGGAGGGAAGGGGTTTGATGTTGAAATAGAGGAGTTTGGAAAATGTTTTGGCACAGAGGATTTTAAAGAAGGCGTTGGCGCTTTTCTTGAAAAAAGGAAAGCCGATTTTCCCGGGAAATAAAAATTTATGCTGCTGCATAATTCAATCCGTGTATATGGGAAAGTACAGGGAGTTTTCTACAGGCAGGCGGCTTGCGAACAGGCATTGCGTATGGGCATTAATGGTTTTGTGCAAAATCTCCCTGATGGCAGCGTATATATAGAGGCTGAAGGCGCGAAACCCCGGCTTGCCCTTTTTATCGCCTGGTGTGAGGAAGGGCCTCCGGCATCCCATGTTACAAATGTTGAAATCAACGAAGGGGTGTTAAAAAGTTTCACTTCTTTCAGGATAGTGCGCTGACAATGGTGCTACTTTTGTTTATTCTCCCGGGCAGCGGGAGTTTTACATGAACAGTTTCAATTGAATCCCTTCCGACAGTTAGCCAGACAGGTTGCAGTATATGGCGTGAGCAGTATACTGGGACGGCTGCTTAACTACCTCCTTGTTCCGCTTTATACGCGTGTCTTTATCCCGGAGGAGTATGGAGTGGTTACGGAGTTATATGCATACATCAGCTTTTTTGTAATCATTCTTACCTATGGTATGGAGACAGCCTTTTTCCGGTTTACGGAATCTGCAGAAAATAAAGATAAAGTATACAGCTCTTCCCTGTTGTCGCTTGCGGGGAGTTCGGTACTTTTCTTGTTTTTCGTATTTATTTTTTTGCATCCTATATCCGGAGCGATAGGCTACTCTCAGCATCCGGAATACATTATATGGTTCGCATGGATTCTTGCCCTTGATGCATTTTCTGCTATTCCGTTTGCCCGTTTGCGCCGGCAGAATAAAGCACGGAGGTTTACCCTTGTAAAACTGGTAAACATATCTTCCAATATCCTTTTTAACCTTTTTTTTCTGTTACTGTGTCCCTATTTGCAAAGAACAGCGGGGTCCCCGGTATTATTACAAATCATTGATTATGTATATACCCCTTCGGTAGGAGTGGGGTATGTTTTTATTTCCAATCTGCTGGCCAGTGCTGTTACAATGCTTTTCCTCGTACCGGAGTTCAGGGGAATAAAGTGGCAGTTTGATACAGCACTGTGGAAACGTATGCTGCTGTATGCCCTTCCGCTCATGCTTGCAGGTCTCGCCGGCATGGTTAACGAAACCATGGATCGCCTGCTCCTGAAGCACCTCCTGCCGGATAAGTCATCGGCCATGGAACAGCTTGGAATATATGGTGCTAACTACAAGCTGTCAATTATCATGACCTTGTTTATACAGTCATTCCGGTTTGCAGCCGAACCTTTTTTCTTCTCACATTCTTCAAAAGAAAATGCAAAGCAAACCTATGCCGACATCATGAAATACTTTGTTATCATATGTTCGTTTATTTTTCTTTTCATCATGATGTATATGGAGTTTATCAAATATTTTATCGGGGAAAAATTTCACAGCGGGTTAACGGTCGTTCCTGTTTTGCTTCTGGCCAACATTGCGCTGGGTATATTTTTTAATCTTTCCATCTGGTTTAAGCTTTCCGGGCAAACAGGATTCGGGGCATATCTGGCTGTATTGGGGGCTGTAATCACACTCGCGCTTAATTACCTGTGGATTCCTGTTATGGGCTATATGGGAGCGGCATGGGCCACACTGGTATGTTATGCCAGCATGGCAGTTGCCTGTTATTTCACAGGGCAGCGATATTATCCTGTTCCATATGATCTGAAAAGGATACTGGGGTACCTGTTACTCGCATTAGTCCTTTTTGTGGCAAGCAGGAAAATAATTCCCCGCATGAGCAGTGATTTTACAGTAAGTATTTTGCTGAATACACTCCTGCTCGCAATTTTCATTGCTACCGCCTGGCAGATTGAAAAAAAGAGAGAGAATAAAGAAATTATTTCGTAAGAAAAGTGTTTATCTTTTTCCTTTTCCGTGTGGTCGCTGCCTGCGTCTGGGGTCAAATGTGTTTTTCCATGGTTCGTAAGCAGGGCCGCTGCCTAATTGTTCGGGGAGGGGAGATTTGAAAATTTCTTTTTCTATGAGATCTTCAATGGCCTTAAAACGTTTCTGGTCATATTCGTTGATGAAAGTGATGGCCACTCCCGTACTTTCTGCTCTGGCGGTGCGGCCGATACGGTGAACATAGTCTTCTGCATCCTGGGGAACGTCATAATTAATGACAAGATCGATTCCGTCAATATCAATGCCTCTCGAAAGTACATCAGTAGCCACAAGGATTTTTGTTTTACGTGCTATAAAGTCACGCAGCACTTCCTCCCTTTGTTTCTGATCGAGATCGGAATGAATAGCACATACAGACAATCCCAGTTTCCGCAGTTCCCGCTCAAGATTTTTCACATTGCTTTTTGTAGCAGAAAAAATCAGAATGCTTTTCATGTTTTTCCCCTGCAGTATGTGGAGTATCAGGTCATTTTTTTGTTTGTCAAATACCAGGTAGGCGGTCTGCAGGATTCCTTCTGCCGGTTTGGAAATGGCAATATTGATTTGTTCCGGGCGGTGTAAAATCTTCTGTGCAAGCGTTCTGATTTTTGGTGGCATGGTAGCAGAGAAAAGCAATGTCTGTCTTTGTGCGGGGAGATAATTGATAATCCTCATTATATCATCATAAAAGCCCATATCAAGCATCCTGTCGGCTTCGTCAAGAATAAGATGTTTAAGATGTCCGAATTTTGTGTACCCTGAATTAAGATGTGAGAGCAAGCGCCCTGGAGTAGCAATAATAATATTAGCTCCGGTAGAGAGAGCCTTTTTTTCTCTTTCAAAAGCGGCTCCGTCGCTTCCTCCGTATACCGCCAGTGAACTCACTGAAGTGAAATAGGCAAATCCCCCCAGCGCCTGGTCAATCTGCAAAGCAAGTTCGCGCGTTGGGGCGATTATGAGCGTATCAATATTTTCGGAAGGGGAAGTGGCCAGTTTGCTCAGGACGGGCAGCAGGTAGGCTGCAGTTTTTCCTGTTCCTGTCTGTGCGCAGGCGATCAAATCTTTTCCCGAGAGTATAACGGGGATAGCCTGTTCCTGGATAGGAGTGGGTGTTTCAAACCCCATGGAAAACAACCCTTCCATCAGCTTTTCATTCATATTAAACCGGGGAAATCCCATAATCACGCTTGTTAATGAAGTGGCAAAAATAAATTAAAAAAATAACGAAAGCCTTAAATAAGAATGATAAAAAATATCAAACCATCAAAAACAAAACTTAAATTTGCTTTTGCCCGCTGTAATATGGCTCCCGGCATTTAAATCATGAAAGTAAAAATTATCAATCAATCGAGGCACGCTCTTCCTGCATATGAAACACCGGCTTCTGCCGGAATGGATCTGCGGGCAAATACAGAGGAGCCGATACTTCTTAAACCTCTGCAGAGAGCATTGGTCCCTACGGGTCTTTTTATTGAACTGCCGCAGGGGTACGAAGCCCAGGTACGTCCCCGCAGCGGCCTGGCGGCGAAAAAGGGCGTGACTGTTCTGAACTCTCCCGGGACAATTGATGCGGATTACAGGGGAGAAATAAAAGTTATACTGGTAAATCTTTCCGGGGAAGAGTTCTTAGTAAATGATGGAGAGCGTATTGCCCAAATGGTTATTGCGAGGCATGAACGTGCCGCATGGGAACAAGTGGAGAGCCTTGAGGAAACAGCCCGCGGGCCAGGAGGATTCGGGCATACGGGAACAAAATAGCAACAGCCCCAATTAAATTTCTGAGACTATGAAAATTATTGTGCCAATGGCCGGAGCAGGAAAGAGGATGCGTCCTCACACCCTCACTATTCCCAAGCCCCTGATTCCTGTTGCGGGGAAGCCAATTGTGCAGCGCCTTGTTGAAGATATTATCACGGTGTGCAGTGAAAAAGTGGAAGAGATTGTTTACGTGGTGGGAGATTTCGGGAAAGAGGTAGAAGAAAATCTTATCAGAATAGCGGGAGATCTTGGTGCAACAGGAACAATTTGCTACCAGCGGGAACCGCTTGGAACGGCCCATGCTGTATTGTGTGCCAAGGATGCCCTCAAAGGGAAGGCAGTGGTGGCATTTGCCGACACACTCTTCCGGACAGATTTTAAAATTGATGAATCCCAGGATGGGGTAATATGGGTTAAAAAGATTGAAGATCCCCGGCAGTTCGGAGTGGTGAAGGTAAATGACCGGAATATAATTACTGATTTTGTGGAAAAGCCACAGACGTTTGTTTCAGACCTTGCAATCATAGGCATATATTACTTTCGGGATGCGGTCATGCTATGCAGGGAAATCGAATATCTTATACAAAATAATATTCGGGAGAAAGGAGAATACCAACTTACCAATGCCCTGGAAAACATGAAGCGCAAAGGAGTGAAATTTATTCCCGGTACAGTGCTTGAATGGCTTGATTGCGGGAATAAGGACGCAACTGTTCACACCAACAAACGGATTCTCGAAATGCATAAAGAAAACCATCTCGTTGCCTCCAGCAGTAAAAAAGAGAATGCAGTAATAATAAATCCTTGTTATATAGGAGACAATGCAGAGATACGCAACTCGGTGGTTGGGCCATATGTATCGGTAGGAGACAATTCAAAAATCATTAACTCCGTTGTGCGGAACAGTATTATACAAACCAATACAGTTATAGATTCTGCCAATATTGATAACTCCATGGTCGGGAATTTTGTTGAATATAAAGGAGAGCAGAACGAATTAAGTATAGGCGACTTTTCCACCCATTTTTGAAAATGAAAATTACAGGATTCCGGTTTTGTATTTTACTTTTCCTTTCTTCTCTCGGAACGGCCTGCCATACCCCGCGGGAATCTGTTAAAGCAAAAGCTCTTTCTGAGAATGACCGTCTGAACCTTGAATATCTTTTTTACAACGGGACCAAGGAAAAAATTCTTGGCAACGGCGAAGTCGCGGCCGGTCTTTTTATTCAGTGCCTGAACATTGATCCCAATAACGACGCCTCCATGTATGAAATAGCGCAGATTTATGCTATGCATGGAAACAACAGGGAGGCCTTGCCTTTTATTAAAAATGCGGCCCGGCTTAAGTCAGGGAATATATGGTACCAGCAATTTTATGCGGAAGTACTCGTGAAAAATAACATGCATTCGGAAGCTGCCGGTGTTTACGAAGCACTTCTTAAAAAATACCCTGACAACCCGGAATTTTACTATGACCTTGCTTCCGCTCTTACTTCTGCCGGCCGGATCAGCGAGGCGATAGCCGTTTATGACAAACTGGAATCTTATGCCGGGATTAGCCAGGAAGTAGTATTGCAGAAAGAACGCCTGTACCTGCGCCTCGGGAAGGTAGATAAGGCTGCGGCAGAGATACAGAAACTCATAGAAACCTCTCCCGGAGAAGTTCGCTACTATGGAATGCTGGCTGAACTATATCAGGCAAATAATATGAATGAAAAAGCCCTTGAAACTTTTCAGAAAGCAAGGGAGAAAGATCCTGAAAACCCCTATGTGCATTTATCCCTGGCGGATTATTACAGGGCAAGCGGAGAAAAAGAAAAATCTTTTTCCGAGCTGAAGGAAGCTTTTTCCAGCACCCGCCTTGAAGTGGAAACAAAAATTAATATCCTCGCCTCTTATTTTGTTCTGGTTGGCAAATACCCGGAGTTGAAGAATCAGTCTTCGGAACTTGTGCAAATTCTTATCCGGATACATCCCCGGGAAGCCAAAGGATATGCTATTTACGGGGATTTTCTTTATAAAGATAAAAAGTATGAGGAAGCCAGGAAGCAATACCGGCAGTCGCTTCAGCTCGATAAAAATAATTTTCTTGTATGGCAGCAGTTGTTGCTGATTGAGTCTGCCCTCATGGATTTCTCAGCCATGTATAGTGAAAGCGAAGAAGCAATAGCGCTTTTCCCATCACAGCCCCTCGCCTTTTTTTTCAACGGAGTGGCGAAAATGCAGGAAAAAAAATATGAAGAAGCAGTTCTGGTTTTGAATGCCGGCCTGAAGCTGGTGGTTGATAACAACGCCTTGCTTGCACAGTTTTATGCCAGCCTTGGGGATGCGTATTTTAAGCTCAAAAAAATGAAAGAGTCTGATGACGCCTTTGATAAATCACTTGTGCTGGACCCTAAAAACACGTATGTACTCAACAACTATGCATATTATCTGTCGCTCCGGAACGACAGCCTTGAAAAGGCCGAAAGGATGTCTCTTTTATCCAACCAGATAGAAACAACCAACACCTCTTTTCAGGATACCTATGGATGGATTCTTTATAAGATGGGGAAATACAGCGGGGCAAAAACCTGGCTTGAAAAAGCGCTTGCCAATGAAGGGCAGAAAAGCGCTGTAATACTGGAGCATTACGGAGACCTCCTTTATAAAACCGGGGAAGGGGAGAAGGCCATTGACTATTGGATGAAGGCAAAACAGGCCGGGCCCGCTTCGGAATTCCTGGATCGCAAAATCCTTGAGAAGAAATTGATAGAATGAAACAATCCGGCCCCGGGAATCCCGTTTATTTGTACACAGGTATCCTTTTTATCATTATAGGAACCACTCTTTTTTCTTGTAAAATAATAAAGATGCAGAAGCCTGTTGGTGCTGTGTCTGGCACACCTCTCGAAGAAAAGAAACCTGAATATCTTATCCGGAAAATGGACTCCGCCCGGTTTGATTGTCTGTGGCTGAGTGCCAAAATATCGGCAGAAACAGACCTTGCAGGCAAAACAAACTCTTTCAGCGTAACGCTCAGGATGAAAAAAGACAGCCTGATGTGGATGAGCATTTCTTCCCTCGGGATAGAAGCTGCAAGAGTTTGTATTACCAGAGACAGTATTCGTTTTATTGATCGTCTTAATTCTAAATATAAAACAGCAGATTTTAATTACCTGAAATCACTTCTCCCGTTTGCTCTTGATTTTGAAGCTATGCAGTCAGTTTTGTTCGGCAATTATTTTTCTTATCTCAGCAGGAAGGAACTGAAATCCTCATACGTGGATGAGAAGTATTATATAGTAAGCACGCTCCGCAAAAGAAAGCTGAAACGATCCCTTGAAGAGAAAGAGCCAAACAAAAGGATTATACAGGATGTCTGGCTTGAGCCTAATACATTCCGGGTGGCAAAAATGTCTGTGGATGATAATAAGCTGAAAAGAAAGCTCATCGTTTCTTATGATAATTTTACCGAGACAGATTCCTTATACTTTCCTCATAAAGAAGACATAAGGATGGAAGGGGATAAACCCGCACATATTTCCCTTGAGTATTCAAAAGTCAGCGTAAACAAACCCCAGGAATTCCCGTTCTCTATCCCCGAAGGTTATGAACAGATGCGGTAAAAATATAAGTACACTGTTATTGTGCGTGCTTCCATTTGCCGGAGCTTTTTCCCAGACTAAAAAGGATCTGGAAACTAAAAAAGAGCAGTTGCATAAAGAGATAGAGTACACGAATAAACTGCTTGATGAGGCCAGGAAAAATAAATCCGCTTCACTGAACCACCTGGTTACGCTTAATAAAAAAATTTCAACACGGGAAGAGCTTATTCACACAATCGGGGGGGAGGTAAACTTAATTGACGGGCAGATCGCGGAGGCATCGACCATTATTAATGCCCTGGAAAATGATATTGCCCGCCTGAAAAAAGAATATGCCAGAATAATATACTTTGCATATAAAAACCGGAGCGCATACGACCGGCTGATGTTCATATTTGCCTCGAAGGATTTTAACCAGGCATACAAACGGCTTGAATATCTTCAGGAATACAGCGAATACCGTAAGGCGCAGAAGGAACTTATCATAAAGACCCAGCAAACGCTCGCATCAAAAAGAGAAGAACTGGAGAGAAAAAAGGCCGAAAAAATGGGACTTCTGGGCTCCCAGGAACAAGAGAGGAACACTCTTAAAAAAGAGAAAGAGGAGCAGGTGGGAGTATTAAACGATCTTCAGAAAAAGGAAAAAGATCTTCGCTCACAACTCAAGGCCAAGATGAAAGCGGAAGACAAACTGAATAAAGCTATTGAAGATATTATCCGCAGGGAAATTGAGGAGGCGCGGAAAAGTATGCTGAAAGAAGGGAAGCCTGCAGAATCGGCATTTAAGCTTACCCCGGAAGCACAGAAACTGTCCGATGACTTTGCAGGCAATCGCGGCAAACTTCCATGGCCGGTGGAGCAGGGAGTGATCACAGAAACATTTGGAGCGCACCCGCATCCTGTCCTGAAGAATATTGTTACCAACAACAATGGCGTTGATATCGGATCTTCCAAAGGAGCCCTTGCCCGTGCAGTGTTTGACGGGCAGGTAACAAGAGTGATAATTATTCCCGGCGCTTCAAAAGCAGTGATCGTAAAGCACGGAGAATACTTCAGCGTGTATTCAAACCTCGAAGAGGTGTATGTGAAAACAGGAGATAAAATCAGGATAAAGCAGAACCTTGGGCTCATACACACCAACGAAGAAGATTCCAAAACAGAACTTCATCTTGAGATATGGAAAGAAACAGTAAAGATGGATCCCGGCAACTGGTTGTTCATGAAGAAGTGAGAAGCTTGTTTTTCCCTGCTGTGAACTGATGAAAAATAGCTACCTTTGAAACCATCAAAATTATTATTTCATGCTTAACAGTATTATACTCGGACTCTTTAACCTCGGCGGTGGAGAGATTTTTATTATTGTAGTCATCATCCTTCTTTTATTCGGCGGGAAAAAAATTCCTGAACTTGCGAAAGGGCTTGGAAAAGGAATAAAAGATTTCAAGGATGCATACAAGGGAGAAGAGCCTAAAAAGGAAGAAGAAAAGAAGTAAATTTTTTTCAGCCAAAGACTCCCCCCCCCCCATCCATGTTTGTAAAACAATTATATACCAACTGTCTTTCCGAGGCGGCATACTATATTGAGTCAGACGGAGAAGCCGCTATCATTGATCCCATAAGGGATACGGATGAGTATATTAAACTGGCATCTGAGAGAAAAACTAAAATCAAGTATATCCTTGAAACACATTTTCATGCAGATTTTGTTTCTGGGCACATTGATCTTGCAGAACAGACGGGGGCATCTATTGTTTATGGGCCCGGGGCGGACCCCGGATACAGGGTTTATCATGCTGCTGACGGGGAGGATTTGAAGGTGGGCAAAGTATCCCTCCGCGTGCTTCATACCCCCGGACATACCCTTGAGTCGAGTTGTTATCTCTTGTCTGATGAAGCCGGGACTCCTTATGCCCTTTTCACCGGAGATACCCTTTTTGTAGGCGATGTTGGGCGCCCGGATTTACTGGATAAAAATATTAAGTCTACAAAAGAGGAAATGGCGGAAATGCTGTTTGAGTCCTTGCAGAAAATCAAATCATTTCCCGATGAAGTTATTGTATACCCCGCTCACGGTCCCGGCTCTGCCTGTGGTAAAAACATTGGAAAAGAAACATGGTCAACCATAGGGATACAGAAAAAAACCAATTATGCGTTGCAGTTTTCTTCCCGAGAAGAGTTTGTGAAGAACCTTACACAAGGGCTTCTTTCTCCCCCCGGTTATTTCTTCGAAGATGCCCGGATCAATAAAAACGGCTATGACAAGCTCGCGGCAGTGATGAAGAAAAACATGAGAGCATTGTCAGTGAAGGATTTTTGTGATAAAAAGAAGTCAGGAGCCATGATACTTGACACCCGCATCCCCGATGTCTTCGAAAAAGGTTTTGTGCCGGAATCCCTTAACATTGGCCTGAACGGGACTTTTGCTGTGTGGGCAGGGACCCTTGTTGATATTAAGACCCCTCTGATTCTTGTGAGCGAGCCGGGAAAAGAGGAAGAATCTGTGCTCCGCCTTGCACGGGTGGGATATGAATGTGTATCAGGATATCTTGAGGGAGGAATAAAAAGTTGGATTGAAGCGGGAAATCCTGTTGATACGATCTCCTCGGTGGATGCCGGTCAGTTTTGTGCTTTGATTAACCAGCCCGGGAAAAATATTCTGGATGTACGGAAATTGTCAGAAGCGGAAGCAGGTCATGTGAAAGGCGCTTTTAATCTTCCCCTTTCCGAACTCTCCCATCAAATAGAACAGTTGGATAAAAACAAGGAATATATGGTTTATTGTGCGGGAGGATACCGCTCTATGATTGCATGCTCCATCCTCAGGGCAAGAGGGTTTAAAAACCTTACAAATGTTTACGGAGGGTTTGGAAAGATAAAAGATTCTGCCGCCCCTTTAGTACAGGGAGTCCCCGGAAATTTTATTTGCAGCTGAACTATATCAGTTCAATATCGAACTGTACCAGGTCAATAAATTCTGAAACTCTCTCATCCACCTCTTTTGGAGAAAGGGCCAAAAGGCGTTCGATGCCGAATTTTTCGACGCAGAATGAAGCCATGGCAGACCCATAAATAACAGCTCTTTTCAGGTTTTCGAAAGAAAGATCTTTAGTGGCTGCAAGATGCCCTATAAAGCCCCCGGCAAAAGTGTCGCCCGCCCCTGTGGGATCAAAAACATCTTCCAGTGGCAGGGCGGGAGCGAAGAATACCTGGTCCTTATTGAAAAGCAGTGCTCCGTGCTCTCCTTTTTTGATGATGAGAAATTTAGGGCCGAGTTTTAAAATCTTTTGTGCCGCTTTTACCAGCGAATGTTCCTTTGCCATCTGTCGGGCCTCTTCATCGTTAATGGTAAGAACATCTACCATTGCCAGTGTTTCCATTAGAGCATCCCAGGCAGTATCCATCCAGAAGTTCATTGTGTCCATCACAATCAGCTTCGGACGTTTTTTCAGGTTATCCATGACTTTTTTCTGTACCTGGGGCATAAGATTTCCGAGCATGAGAAAATCACAATCCTGGTATGAGGCCGGCAAAACCGGGTCGAAATCACCAAGAACATTAAGTTCTGTAGCAAGAGTGTCGCGGGTGTTCATATCATTATGGTACTTCCCCGACCAGAAAAAAGTCTTTTGCCCTTTTTTGATCTGGAGCCCCTCGGTATTGATGTGGTATTTTCCGAATGTCTGAAGCATCTCTTGAGGGAAGTCGTCACCGATTACCGACACGAGATTAATCTTTTTGGCAAAGTAAGACGCGGAAAGACCTATGTAAGTGGCAGCTCCACCCACTATTTTGTCTGTTTTCCCGAAGGGGGTTTCAATGGCATCAAAAGCCACGGTCCCGACAACTAATAAACTCATATTTTTGACTTATTTAACTTGTCTCTGAGCGCTGATTTGCAGCGCGATAATAGATCACAAAGATATTGTATAATTATATTAAAAAAAGTATTTTTGCCACCCCTCAAAATATTCCTCGGTAGCTCAGTTGGTTAGAGCACATGACTGTTAATCATGGGGTCGCTGGTTCGAGCCCAGCCCGGGGAGCAAAAAACAGAGTGAGAGCAGGAGCGGACACACGAGCATTGAATTTTACTTCGCTCTCGCACGGACACTCACTCTGTTTTCCCCTGTTTCCCTGCTTGCCGTAGCTGCTTATATGAACCATTTTAGGAAACCGCTGGATTCTACCGCCCCTCGGATCTGTTAAATGCCTCAGCCCTTTATACCAAATCATCTTTACAGGCGGTCTGATATTCACGACCAGTTTGGCGGTAGCAGGCAAAGTGGAATTTGTCCTTCGGCAAGCTTTCCGTACATTTTTATTTTCTCAGGTACTCAAGGAAAGCAGCATGGCTATAAAGATGGGTGGGACAATCCGAATGTTTTTTCTTATTCGGGAGAAGGTCAGGAAGGAGATATGAAATTTGTTAAAGGTAACCTTGCTTTGCGAGACCATCTGAAAAATGGTAAAAGAGTTTTCTTATTTGTTTATGAAAAAAGCGGATTCGTAAGATATACTAGTGAGTTGGAATTCTATGATGTTGATTTCTTTGAAACACACGATACAAAGGGAAAAACAAGAAGCGCAATTCGTTTCTTTTTTACAAAAAAAGGGGTACATCTGCCAGTTTCTGCCGACCTGTTCGCAAACATGCCAGCATTTGCAGAACCGAAGGTTCTTTACGAAACAAGTATACCGAATGTGACAGAAAGAAAAGGATTAGTTACTTCAAGAGTAGGACAAGGAGCATATCGCAAAAGAATTATTCACCGCTGGGAATATAAGTGTGCAGTTACCGGGTTTGATAAGTTAGATGTATTAATTGCCTCTCATATTGTGCCGTGGAGGAATTCTACGGATAATGAACGACTTGATGTACACAATGGAATTCTTCTTTCGCCAACATATGATGCTTTATTTGACAGGCATTTAATTGGTTTTGAAAATAACGGGAAGATTATCCTTTCGGATGCGATAGAATATCAAGCATATCATCAAATTGGAGTCACCGGGAAAGAATCAATTAAGGAATTAAGCGATTATAATTTACAATATCTAAGGAAACACCGAGACCAAATAGTGATGCATAAACGGTAGTAGTTTTCCTCTCAATTTCCAGTTATTTTACTCACAGTAAGATTTTCAAAATGTATCATTATTTCTTAGCCCTCTTCTCAGGGATGATTGTTGATAATGTATTGATTAGTTTCAAATCCTCATGCAACTGGTTCGACAATTGAGCAATCCGGGGAGCAAAAAACAAAGTGAGAGTGAGAACGGGAGTGGACATCATGCTTTGTTTTTTATCCAATACTGATGATTATCTATTTTAGGGTATTTTTGGGGACTTCAATGTGATTATTATTTACATTTTACTCATATCATGACCTTCCATTGAGTTAGCCCCTTTCTTAAATATAAATTCACTATTCAACAGGTATGCTCCGGTTATAACTACCACATCGCCCTTTTCCAGGCCATCTTTAATTTCAGTAAACCCGTTTGCTTCAAGCCCGGGGGTTATCATTTTACTCTTAAACATATTATGTCCGGTTTTTACCCATACAGTAGCCCCTTTCCCTTCAATAATTATTGCATCGGTAGGTAAAGACAAAGCATTGTATTGGTTTGTCAGAATATTTATCATGGCTTGTATTCCCGGTTTTAGTTCATGGTTTTCATTTGGGATTTCTATTCTTATCGAGTTTATTTTTGAGGAGTGATTCAGTTCCGGGTTAATGAATGATATTTTCCCGGAATAATCTTTACCGGGAAACCCGGGAAATGTTATCCGT
>JAHEYN010000053.1 GCA_023251555.1 Bacteroidota bacterium
AACTGCTGCAAGCCTGGTCCTCCTGAGCGCATTCATATGGGTCCCATTCACGGGATTTGCACAAATGATGATGAGCGCCGCATTCAATGCTGTCAATGGTGTGACTGCTCCCATCGTCACTGTTTCACAGCAGGACCAGGTTTCGGCTCCTTTCGCAGGCAGCCCCGTAACGGGAGTGGCGGAATTGCTTTATCCTCATTTTTTATACCTTAATTACGCTGTACCTGTATTTGTTTACAAAGACTGGCGCTACCTGCAGGCACGGGCCAGCTGGACAATGGCAAACGGCTACTCTTATTCGTACAATTTATCCCTGCAGAATTCCTATGAATACCTCGCCTTTACGGGATTCAACTCCTACTCGGAACACAAGGGAACCGCGCAGAAGCTCGAAATACGGCGGGGGATAAGAACACCATACAAATACTCAGGAGTGTATCCTCCCGTAATTCCTAACACCAACCCTGCATTTAAAATCATTTCTTTCTCAGCCCAATGAAAAACATTACAAACGCATTGATGCTGCTTGCCGCATCCTGGTTTATCCATTCAAGCTGTATAGCCCAGAAAAAAACAGTAAAGAAACAGGAGAACACCAGAGAGGAGCATCTGCCTTCCCTGCAAATCATTTCTGCCTATTACGGCGATTCTGTCATACTCCGCTGGGCTCCCTCCTCATGGCCTGTATGGATTGCGGGAGTTGACGGGGGATATATCGTCGAACGATACGAAATGCTGATGCCGGAAGAACGCACGGACGGAAAAGATCCTAAAAAGAAACATACTCCTGTTTTAAACCGGAAGTCGAAACAAATACTTACCGGAAAACCACTCAGACCTTTTCCGGAGGAGGAGTGGAAAAAAATATTTGATTCCGGAGATACACTTGCCGCTATGGCAGCACATCTCATTTATGGAAAAAGAAAAGATTTTATCCCCGGCAAAAACGTTGACCGTGATTCTTTGCTGAATGCCTATGATGAACAGCAGAACCTGCATGTCATGGTATTGCTTACAGCCGACCGATCCGCAGAAATGGCAAAAGGAATGGCGCTTTCGTATACTGACAAAACCATTGAGAAGAACAAGTCTTATTTTTATAAGGTCTACATCCTGAATGAAAATAAAACCACGAAGTATGATTCCGCGGGGACTTTTATTCAGACATTCAGAGAAACCCCGCTTCCTGCCATACCAAACATAAGTGCAGAAGAAGGTGAACACCGCATCACCCTCTCATGGGACAGGCTCCATGCTTCCCTCAATTTCACTTCGTATATCATTGAACGTTCTGATGATAACGGGAAATCATTCCGTGTATTGACGCTCCCCGTCTTTACTCCATCGGTTGAAAAGAATGAAAATATCATCCGCTGGGGCGACAGTATTCCTGAAAATTACAGGCTCTACTCATATAAGGTAACAGGACTCACACCTTTCGGAACTAAAGGGAAACCCTCCCTGATACAATGTATGGGAAGGGACAGAACTCCGCCATCACCAGCGGAAAA
Organism: Bacteroidota bacterium; assembly: GCA_023251555.1. Lineage (GTDB taxonomy): Bacteria > Bacteroidota > Bacteroidia > AKYH767-A > JAHEYN01 > JAHEYN01. The sequence continues at coordinate 1,512 of JAHEYN010000053.1, forward strand.
TGTGAAGGCTGAAAATATTTCAGGAAGCAAAGTCCGGCTGACGTGGGAAAAGAAACAGAAAGAAAATGACTTCGCAGGTTATTTCATAGGAAGAGGAACAAACATGAATGGCCCCTTTACTCCCATTATAAAGGACAAGCTGCCGGTATCAGCTACTTCCTACACCGATGACTCTGCTTCAGTCCACGGGCTGAATTACTACGTCGTGGCAGTCGTTGATACCGCAGGCAATGCAAAACCATCCGACCCTGCCTATGCAGTAATGAAAGATAACACCCCGCCCTCAAAACCTTCAGGGCTGCAGGCAAAGATTGACTCGGCAGGAGTCGTCCAGCTGACATGGAAGATTGGATCCGAACCTGACCTGATGGGCTACCTGGTTTATTTTGCCAACGACTCATCTCATGAATTCACGCCTGTGTCAAAAGAAGTTGTACCAATCAATGCATTCATGGACACTGTTACTTTACATTCCCTGACAAGAAATATTTACTACAGGATAGCGGCCATGGACAATCACCGGAATATTGGACTGCCCTCAGATTTCATCAGAATATCCAGGCCCGATACCGTTGCTCCCGTTTCGCCTGCATTTGTTGATTTTAAAGTTTCTGATACAACCATAACGGTTTTCTGGAACCTCTCTTCCAGCACGGATGTTGCTGAGCAGGTTTTATACAGGAAAGAAAAAGAAGGGACATGGAGTACCATCAGGCATCTTGATAAAAATGCCAGATCTTATTCAGACTACTCCGTTGTTCCTAAAACGGAGTACCTGTACTCCCTTTCTGCTGTTGATGCTTCGGGAAACTCATCGGAAAAATCCTACCCCGTTAAAGGAAGAGCCTTTGGGAAAGATATTCCTGAAGCAGAAGCCCCGAAACTTTCATACATAGAAAAAGATCATAAAATAGAGGTACGCTGGAATGCTGGCTCCTACACGGGAATCATGCTTATTTACAGGAATTATAATAACAGCGGACTGGTATTATACAGGAATACCGATGCTAAAAGCGGAATCTTTCCGGACACACTCCTGAATGGACCGGGAACATATGAATATACAATAAGGATTCAATTGCCTGACGGCTCAATGTCGGCTGTTTCCAGATCCTCCGTGGTAGTTGTTAAGTGATGCTGCCGGGTTGGTCTGTGTAGCACCAAGCCCCTGCGTTCGCGCCTTTACATATTCCTCCTGTACTGCCCGCCCACAGCAAAAAGGGCATTGGTAATCTGCCCGAGAGAACAGTATTTTGAGGCTTCCATAAGCTTTTCAAAAATGTTGCCGTTGCATACTGCCGCATCAGCAAGTTCTCTGAGAGTCCCGGATGCTTTTTCTCCGCAGCGTTTATGCAAATCCTCAAGCATAGAGATCTGATATTCCTTCTCTTCTTTTCCGGCACGTATCACTTCCTTGGGAAGGATGGTAGGCGAACCTTTAGAAGAAAGGAAAGTATTCACTCCAATGAGCGGGAGGCTTCCATCGTGCTTCAGGCTTTCATAATAAAGGCTTTCTTCCTGTATCTTACCTCTCTGGTACATTGTTTCCATGGCTCCCAGCACTCCTCCCCTTTCCGTGATACGGTCGAACTCTGAAAGCACCGCTTCTTCCACCAAGGTGGTTAATTCTTCAATGACAAAGGAACCCTGCAGAGGGTTCTCATTTTTCGCAAGTCCGAGTTCCTTGTTGATAATGAGCTGTATGGCCATAGCCCTTCGCACCGACTCTTCGGTAGGAGTGGTGATGGCTTCATCATAAGCATTGGTGTGAAGGGAGTTACAGTTGTCGTAAATGGCGTAAAGCGCCTGCAGCGTTGTTCTTATGTCGTTGAAATCTATCTCCTGTGCATGCAGGGAACGGCCGGAGGTCTGTATGTGGTACTTAAGCATCTGTGAACGCTCGTTGGCCTTATATTTCAGCTTCATTGCCTTTGCCCATATCCGCCTGGCCACCCGCCCGATCACGGCATATTCGGGGTCCACCCCGTTCGAAAAGAAGAAAGAAAGATTGGGCGCAAAGTCATTGATATTCATTCCTCTTGAAAGGTAATACTCGACGTATGTAAACCCGTTTGCAAGCGTAAACGCAAGTTGTGTAACGGGGTTGGCTCCCGCCTCTGCAATATGATACCCGGAAATGGAGACAGAATAAAAATTCCTGACATTTTTATCAATAAAATACGACTGCATGTCTCCCATCACACGGAGGGCAAACTCCGTAGAAAAAATACATGTGTTCTGCGCCTGATCTTCCTTAAGAATATCCGCCTGGACGGTGCCTCTTACTGCAGAAAGAGTATCCGCCTTTATTTTTTCATATACTTCCCTGGGAAGCACCTGGTCGCCGGTAGTGCCGAGGAGCATCAGCCCCAGCCCGTCATTTCCTGCAGGCAAAGTGCCCTGGTAAACAGGACGCTTTACACCTTTCAACCTAAAAAAATTGATAAGTTTTTTCTCTGTCTCTTTTTCAAGCCCGTTTTTACGGATATACAACTCGCACTGCTGGTCAATGGCGGCATTCATAAAAAACGCTGCAAGCATAGCGGCAGGGCCGTTGATCGTCATTGATACAGAGGTCTGGGGGTCGGCCAGATTGAAGCCAGAATATAATTTTTTAGCATCATCAAGGCAGCAAATGGAAACACCTGAGTTGCCGATCTTTCCATAAATATCAGGACGGTAACCTGGATCCCGCCCATAAAGCGTTACGCTGTCAAATGCCGTTGAAAGACGCTTGGCTGGAAGCCCAGCAGAAACATAATGAAAGCGCTTGTTGGTACGTTCAGGTCCGCCTTCTCCTGCAAACATCCTGGTCGGGTCTTCCCCGCTGCGCTTGAAAGGGTAAACACCCGAAGTGTATGGAAATTCTCCGGGAACATTTTCCTGTAACACCCATTTAACAACATCGCCCCATGCGCTGTATGCGGGTGTACATACCTTTGGAATCATGATATGAGAAAGTGATTCAGTATGCGTTTTAACTTTTATTTCCTTATCTCTTACCTTATATGAATAGATTTCATCCCTGTACCTCTTTACCTGCTTGTTCCATCCGGCAATGATTTTCATGCAGCGGGGGTCAAGTTCGTTCTCAACCTTCCTGTATGCCTCTTTCAACTCCTTCACCACAGAGGATTTTGAATCCTTCAGCGAATCCATTGAAGTATGAAGTGCATAAAGTTTATTAGCAAGTTCAGATTGATCCCTCACCCATTTATCATAGCTGCGGTTTGTTTCAGATATTTCAGAAAGGTAACGTGTGCGGGAAGCGGGAATGATAGCGCTTTTCCCCGCAGGCTTCCCTGAATCCTTAATCCGGGAAATAAATTTCTGTCCTGTATTTTCCGAAAGCATCATGAGCACTGCAAGATACAGTCGGTCGGTACCGGGATCGTTGAACTGGGACGCGATGGTTCCAAACACCGGAATCTTCTCATCCGGACCCGAAAATATTTTACGGTTGCGCCTGTACTGTTTTCTTACGTCCC
>JAHEYN010000021.1 GCA_023251555.1 Bacteroidota bacterium
GCTGCTGCTCTTTTTTTTTGCGGAAGATAAAGGCCGGTCATGCAGCGGCTTTTGTGCTTACACTCATCTTTGCAGTACATCCTGTTGTAACCCAGGCCGTGGCCTGGATTCCCGGCAGAAACGATATGCTGCTTGCTATTTTTATGTTCAGCAGTTTTATTTTTTTTATGGAGTACCTTGAAACAAAAAGGCGGCGGCCTCTCATGCTGCATCTTATCTTCTTTGCTTTTGCCCTTTTCTCTAAGGAGAATGGCGTTATGTTTCCCGTACTGTGTTTTTTTTACATGCAGTTTATACACAGGGAGAAACTTTTATCCCGGTCAGGGATGTTGCTGTCGGCAGGATACATCTTGTTTATTGTTCCATGGATTTTCCTGAGGCAGCATGCTCTTGAGGGTTCCAGCGTTGAAAATTCCTTTCATTCGGCAATTGCCAACATCATCAAAAACGCTCCGTTTCTTTTACAATATGTCGGAAAGGCTGTGTTGCCGTTTAATCTTTCAGTGATGTTTACCATCGAAGATGCCAATTACATATTTCCCCTGCTTGCGCTCGGGCTAATCATTTTGGGGATTGTATTGTCGGCTGCAAAGAGATGGAGTTATATGATTTTCGGACTCTCCTGGTTCCTGCTTTTTCTCGTGCCCTCCTTTTCAGCCCGCCTTGTCGAGGGTCTTGAACACCGCCTGTATGTGCCTGTGGCAGGCTTCTTTATTCTTGCATCCGAAACCGACTGGATGAAAGCATTATCTTCCGCGAAAGCAAAGCTTTTCACAGTACCCGTTTTGACGTTTGCTGTTTTCCTCTTTATTACCGGCAGCCGGATTGACATATTCAGGAACAGGTTCAGTTTCTATCTCAGTGCAATTGAAACATCTGAGCATGCTATTGTTCCGTGTATCAACCTCGCAGCGGATTATGAGCAGATTGGGAAGCCCGAGAAGGCAATGGAAATGTACAGGATAGCTCTCGGGCGCGACTCCACCTACCGTATGCTTCGCAATAATATAGGAGGGATGTACCTTCACCGGCAGATGTTCAGGGAAGCTGAGCATGAGTTTCTTGCCGAACTCCGGCACCATCCTGAGAATGTCTATGCCAATTACAACCTTGGACTGGTATACCTGAACACCGGGAGGGTTGATGAGGCCGCGGTGATGTGGAAGAAAGTTCTGGCTTTGCAGTCTGATTTTGTCAACGCATATCAGCGGCTGATGCAGTATTATCAGGGCAGGGGCGATACCATTTCATACAATCATTACGCTGAAGCATACCGCAGGTTTGCGAAATCCTCTCAATGAAAAAGCTTATTTTTGCATCATGATCAGGAAAATGTTTCTCCTGGCGGTGGTGGTTTTCCCTCCGGCAGTTTTTGCTCAAACCACTGCTGACAGTGCTTCTTCAGAAAAAATATTCTCTTCCGTGGAGCAGATGCCTGTTTTCCCGGGAGGGGAGGACAGCCTCTGGAATTTTTTGCGTGAAAACATCCAATATCCCGAAACAGCACTCCGTGCGATGACGGAGGGTACTGTTTATATCTCTTTTGTAGTGGACAGGACAGGGCTTCCCGGGAAGGTGAAAGTGATAAGGGGAGTGGGAAAAGACCTTGATGCCGAGGCCGTCAGGGTGGTGAGGCTTATGCCCCGCTGGAAACCCGGCCGTCAGGGCGCAATCCCGGTGAATGTATATTATACGCTTCCTATAAAATTTACGCTTGACAGGGGAGAGAAGAAGTGAATATTTCCGCCCTTCCGCACCTCGCAGCGAAGGCGGCTGCTTCCAATAAAAAGCTTTTTCAGCGGCTTAAGAGGATCAACAGGAAACACCTGAATGAGGTTGCAGGCGGCTTGCATGAGCAGGTTTTTTCAGGTATCAATTGCCTTGACTGCGCTAACTGCTGCAAAACGATTAGCCCCGTGTTTAAGGAAAAAGATATTGAAAGAATTTCACGGCATCTCCGCCTCAGGCCAGGTGCATTCGCTGAAAAATATCTTTTAACCGATGAGGACGGGGATTACGTGGTAAAGTCTCTTCCCTGTCCGTTTCTCGGGCCGGAAAACCGCTGCGGCATATATGAGCAAAGGCCTTTGTCATGCAGGGATTACCCGCACACGGGAACAGGCAGGTTTGAAAAGCATTTCAGGATTACCATGGAAAATACTTTTGTGTGTCCTGCTGTGTATGAAATCGTGGAAAAGCTTAAGGCAGTGTTTTCTAATTCAGGGAAGGATCTTCAGGGAAGTTTGAAAGAATAGAATATTCTTTTCCCATACTTTTCAGTACATCTCTCCATAGTGATTTATAATTGCCTGAGAAGGTAAATTGTTTATTTCCCGGGGCGAGTATCCAGGATTGCTCCTTAATCTCTTTTGCCAGCTGGGCGGATCCCCATCCTGAATATCCCACGTAAAAGCGGATGTCGGAAGGTTTAACCTGTCCGGCTTCTATCATCAGTTTCAGAATATCGAAGTCTCCTCCCCAGTATATTCCGTTCATTATTTTTTTACTCTCCGGCAGTTTTTCCCCGATTACATGGATATAATGCAGCGTATCTGTCTGTACAGGTCCGCCGAAGTAAATGTTTGAGTCGAAAGGAGGGAAATCAGTTATGGCATCGTTGATCATGGCATCCACGGGTTTGTTCAGAATAAAACCTACCGTTCCTTCGTCGTTGTGTTCACTGAGGAGTATAACGGATCTTTTAAAGTTAGGGTCTTCGAGGAATGGTTCGGATACCAGGAACTTCCCCTTCGCGGGTTTCTTGTTAAAACGTACCATTGAAATTGTAAGAGGTGCAAATCATTGATTTGTTCCGGTAAAATTCTTTATTTTACCATGCAAATTAAAGCTAAATTATAGTCTTTCAAAATCCCGGGTTAAGTAAAAAAACATTAATTAGAAAAGTCATGACAGATATACAGCAAAAAATATTTTCCATCCGGAGCGACTATGCGGGCAAGCCTCTGGATGAGGGTGAGGTTGACCGTGATCCCATGAAGCAGTTTGAATGCTGGATGAAGGAGGCGGTGGATTCGAATCTGCAGGATCCCAATGCCATGGTACTGTCTACTGCGACACCGGGCGGGAAGCCTTCGGCCAGGGTGGTTTTGCTGAGAGGATTTTCGGAGAAAGGTTTTGCTTTTTATACCAACTACAACAGCCGGAAGGGTATGGAACTCCTGGAGAATCCTCATGCATGCCTGAGTTTTTTCTGGCCGGAGATTGCGAGGCAGGTAAAAATAGAGGGACTTGTTACAAAGCTTGCTTCGGAAGAGTCGGAAGCTTATTTCAGGAGTCGCCCGAAGGATCACCAGCTGGGAGCATGGGCATCAATGCAAAGCAAGGTTATAGGGGGAAGGGACGAAATCGAGCGCCAGATGAGTGAGTTGGAAATAAAATACAAAGACCAGGAAGTACCCCGCCCGCACTATTGGGGCGGCTTTTCTCTTTTACCGGAGCTGTTTGAGTTCTGGCAGGGCCGGATGAGCCGCCTGCATGACCGCATTCAATATTCCGGCTATAAAAACGGGGAATGGCTTATTGAACGGCTTTCTCCCTGAGTTCTTATTCTGATTTCTTCTTTGGAGATTTTGCCGGGGCAGGAGAGGCCTTTTTGGTTGTTTTTGCTGCAGCGGGACGCCTTTTGACTTTTGGTGCAGCCTTTGCTGTTTCTCCCTGCTGGGGAACCGCAGGGGCTGCAGGAACAACCTGCTGCTTTACGGGCTTGGCAGCAGGTATAAATTTATTCTTTTTATTTTTTCTGGGCCTGCTGATGCCGTAGCTGCCTAAAAAACGTTTCCCCTTTTTTGATTTTCTGTCGCCTTTTCCCATAGGATGTTGAGTGTTTTTTTGTTTGAGGCTGCTAAAGTAAGAAGTTTTTTCGGATGCTGTTAAAGCGATAGGTTAAAATACACAGTAAAGGGGAAAAGTGAAAAATACCATGTGCCGGATTCATTGTCTCCAAAGTGTTACTTTTGCGGAGAAATGAAAAATGAGGTGTTAAGAATAGGGGTAATGGGAGCTGGCCACCTGGGGAGAATACATCTTGGAATCCTGCAGCAGGCAAGATATTTTTCACTTGCAGGTTTTTATGATCCTGATGTTTCAGTGATGAAAAAAGCGCAGGAGGAACTAGGTATAAAACCATTTGCCTCGGAGGACGATCTCATTGAGTCGGTGGATGTTGTGGATATTGTAACACCCACCATCACTCACTTTCAATGCGCTGTAAAGGCATTGAAAAAGTCGAGGCATCTTTTCATTGAAAAGCCTGTGGCAGCTACGGTTGAGGAGGCCAAGGAGCTGATATCCCTTGCCGGGGAGGCCGGGGTGAAAGTGCAGGTGGGGCACGTGGAGCGTTTCAACCCTGCCTTTACTGCAGCACGGCCTTATATTGTACAGCCTATGTTTATAGAGGCGCATCGCCTGGCCCAGTTCAACCCCAGGGGCACTGATGTGCCTGTGGTTCTTGACCTGATGATTCATGATATAGATATTGTTCTCAGCGTGGTGAATTCGGGAGTGAAACGTATCAGCGCCAGCGGAGTGGCAGTACTCAGCGATACACCTGACATTGCCAACGCGAGGATCGAATTTTCCAATGGCTGTGTTGCCAACCTTACTGCCAGCCGTATCTCTCTCAAGAGGATGCGTAAAACCAGGTTCTTCCAGAAGGATGCATACATCTCTGTGGATTTTCTGGAGAAGACCGCTGAAGTGATACGCCTCAGCGGGCTGGAAGGGGAACCTGGTCCCCTTGATGTTACCATTGATATGGGAGAAAAAGGCAGGAAGCTCATCAGCTTTGAAAAGCCTGCCGTTATGCCTGTCAATGCCATAGAAGAAGAGCTGAAATACTTTGCTGCTTCTGTCCGGGAAAATACTTTGCCACCGGTTACCCTTGAAGATGGTTATGAAGCGCTTACCGTTGCATACCAGGTCATGGAGAAAATTTCTGCCGGGCTGAAAAAAAACTAAAGTGAAAAAAGTATATGCCATCTGTGCCGTTGCTGCTGTATTCTTTTGTCTTCCGGTCTTTTTCTTATCGTGTGAGTTGCTGGATCCGGAGCTGAAAATTCCAGCCTACATACACATCGACAGCATCCCCCTTGCTGCCGATTACGGGACCCAGGGATCCTCATCTGCCCGGATTGCCGATGCATGGGTGTACAGCGATGAAAAACTGGTGGGAGTGTTTGAACTGCCGTGTACCCTTCCCTTGCTTGCCTCCGGGAATCATGATCTTCTTATAAAAGCAGGGATCATCATGGACGGGATGGCAGCGACCCGCGGACCTTACCCGTTTTATACTATTTACGGGCAGCCTGTTGCACTTACGGCGGGCAGCGTGATTAATATCAACCCTTTAGTTGCATACTATCCTGCCACTGTTTTCGAATGGATCGAAGACTTTGACAAGCCGGGGATCACGATAAAGAGTACTGCTAAAAGCGATACAAGCGTGCTGATACAGAAAGTTCATGGCGACTCGGCTTTTGAGGGAGGCACATCCGCATATGTTTCCATGAACCGGAACAATGTGATATTTGAATGTGAAAACACCTCCTGCATTTCCCTGCCGAAAGGAGGAGCATCCGTATACCTGGAGTTAAACTACAAGACCAACTGGCAGGTTGTTACAGGCCTCATAACGTTTGACCTGGCAGGGTCAATCCAGGAACCGGTTGTAATACTGAATCCCACGGCTACCTGGAAGAAAATATACATAAGCCTTACAGATATGGTCAGTTCCCACCCTGATGCCCTTTGCTACCGGGTATTTTTTGGACTCTCAAATACTGCTTCGGCAGAAAAAATAGAATTATATTTGGATAATATTAAACTTGTCCACTAACAGATGAACAAACGCAGGCAGGCATTGAAATATATCGCTGCAGATCTTCTTTCTGCTCTCCTTGCATGGGCTGCTTTTTATTCTTTCAGGAAGATTTACGTGGAGCCGGTTAAGTTCGGCTATACAGTCCCTCTGGGGTTCAGCGAGAAATTTTACTACGGAATACTACTGGTGCCTTGTTTCTGGATACTCCTCTATGCCATGAGCGGAACATATACGAATATCTACCGGAAATCAAGATTAAAGGAACTCGGGCAGACATTGTTCATTAGTGTCATCGGTGTAATGATCCTGTTTTTTGCCCTGGTTCTGGATGATGAGATACGTTCTTACCGGACATACTACCTTCTCATCACTGCACTTTTCTGTTTTCATTTTTTCCCCACTTTTATTTTGAGGTTTCTCATCACTACAGCCGCTGCAAGGAAGATACAGCACAGGGTAATAGGTTTTAACACCATCCTTGTGGGAAGCGACCAGAATGCGTTAAAACTATACGGGGAGATGGGTGCACAGAAAATATCACAGGGAAACAGGTTTGTAGGTTTCGTTCATGTGGATTCCGGGAACGGGCACCTGCTGGGCGGGCATCTCAGACATCTTGGCGGATACGGGGATCTGAAAAAAATTATCGCTGAGAACAGTGCAGAAGAAGTTATTATTGCCATTGAGTCCAAAGAACATGAGAATATAGGCAACATTATCAATATTCTTCAGGGCACAGGCGTGATTATCAAGATCATTCCTGATATGTATGATATTCTTTCCGGGTCGGTGAAGATGAGCGCCATTTTCGGTGCACCCCTGATAGAAATATCTCCCGACCTGATGCCTGCATGGCAGCAGCCGGTGAAGAGAATGATTGATATCGCAGTTTCTCTTTTTGTCCTGACCTTTTTGTCTCCTCTCCTGCTGGTTATTGCAGTTGGCGTAAAGCTTTTTTCACGGGGTTCCGTGCTCTACTCCCATGAACGCATAGGACTGCACGGGAAGCCTTTCAGGATTTATAAGTTCAGGTCCATGGTCGTGGATGCCGAGAAAAACGGCCCGGCACTTTCGAGCGAAAAAGACAGCAGGATTACTCCTTTCGGAAAATTCCTGAGACGATCGAGGCTGGATGAGCTGCCCCAGTTTTACAATGTCCTTATTGGAGAGATGTCGCTCGTGGGCCCCCGGCCGGAGCGGCAGTTTTTTATAGACCAGATTGTGAAACACGCTCCTCATTACCGCCACCTCCATAAAGTCAGGCCGGGGATCACGTCCTGGGGGCAGGTGAAATACGGTTATGCCGAAAATATTGAGCAGATGATAGCGCGCCTGCAATACGATCTTATATACATTGAAAATATTTCTCTTGCGCTGGACATCAAGATACTTATATACACCATACTGATTGTTCTGCAGGGCAGAGGAAAATAAAACAACAATACGCCATGAAAAATATCACTGTAATAGGAGCGGGTACCATGGGAAACGGCATTGCCCATGTATTTGCGCAAAAAGGGTTCAGCGTGAACCTCGCTGATGTGTCGAAAGATGCACTCGCTAAGGCAATTGCGATCATAGAGAAAAATCTTGACAGGATGATTGCCAAACAGAAAGCTACCGGGGACGAGAAAAGAAGCACGCTGGCAAATATTATAACCTTCACTTCTGTTTCCGAAGGGGTTAAGAACGCCGACCTTGTCGTGGAAGCGGCCACGGAGAACGAAGCCGTCAAGCTGAATATTTTCAGGGAGATGGATAAGTCGGCTCCTCCGCATGCCATTCTTGCATCCAACACATCTTCCATCTCCATAACAAAGATTGCCGCTGTTACCGCCCGTCCTGAAAAAGTGATAGGAATGCATTTTATGAATCCCGTTCCCGTAATGAAGCTCGTCGAAGTTATCAGGGGATATGCGACTTCCGCTGATACGGCGCTTGCTGTAATAACCCTTTCGAAGGCGCTTGATAAAATACCCACAGAGGTGAACGATTATCCCGGTTTTATTTCCAACCGCATACTCATGCCTATGATAAACGAGGCCGCATACTCTCTTTTCGAGGGCGTCGCCGGAGTGGAAGCCATTGACACCGTGATGAGGCTTGGAATGGCGCATCCCATGGGACCTCTTCAGCTGGCAGATTTTATCGGGCTGGATGTGTGCCTCTCTATTCTCCGGGTTTTACACGAAGGTTTCGGCAACCCTAAGTACGCCCCCTGTCCGCTGCTTGTAAATATGGTGGCTGCGGGACATCTCGGGGTCAAGTCAGGGGAGGGCTTTTATTCCTACCGGGCTGATTCCAGAACGCCTGTTCCATCCGCAAGGTTCAGGACATAAAAAAGCTCCTGTAATTTTTAATCCGCCTTCGCGTTCCGCTACGGCGGACGAGAAGGCCTGGTCCAATTCCCCGCAGCTTGCTGCGGAATGATGATCAAATTTTCTTAAGATACCTCGCTGCTTGCGGCGAGGTAGTTCATTTCGCCTTCGCGTTTCGCTACGGCGGACAAGAAGGTTGGGTTCAATTCCCCGCAGCTTGCTGAGGAATTTATAGTCCGGGGCTTGCCGGGGGGGATACAATTTATTCCGCCTTCGCTATGTCTGGCAAGGGGGCTCATGGTTTCCCTGTAGGTCATACCATTTGAATTGATTTTTTATACAACTAATTATAAATTTAGACATATCTAAAATTTATTTTAGATTTGCATAAAAAAAATATGAAAATTCTATCTATTTCCCACCCGGCACCTGCACTCTTTTTACTTTTTATTTCTATTTTTCCCTGCGGAGGATACTGCCAGCCCGCCGACAGTATTTTCTCGTTTCATGCCCAGACAACAATTATCAGGCAGTTCAAACCCGCGTTTACGGCAAAATACACGGGTGCAAACAGTTTACGAACCGGGGAAGAGGGTAAAAGCTCTCTCACCTCAACATTATATTCCGCAATGCGCCTGTGGAAAGGGGCAACTATATGTTTGAATCCTGAAATAGCGGGAGGTTCAGGTCTCAGCGGGGCGCTTGGGGTGGCTGCCTCATCCAACGGGGAGACGTTCCGGGTGGGCGACCCTGCGCCTGCAATTTATCTTGCACGGCTTTTTCTTTCACAGGAATTTGCGCTCTCCGGTGAATTTGAATACAGGCATGATGACTTCAACCAGCCTGCCGGCAAGTATCCCCTCAGTTACATAGGAATACATGCTGGGAAAATCAGCGTAGCAGATTTTTTTGATGACAACACATACAGCCACGATCCCCGTACCCGCTTTATGAGTTGGGGACTGATGGGAAACGGTGCATGGGATTATCCCGCCAACACAAGAGGTTACACACCGGGGATAATATTCGAATATGTGAGCCCTTTACGGGAGGTCTGTTATGCGGCAGCCCTTCTGCCTGAGGATGCCAACGGCAGCGATATGAATACATCCATAGGCAAATCCTCCGCCCATTCCCTCGAATACACCATGAATATCACGCATGGCAGTAAAGCCGGTGTTTTGCGCCTGCTCTTCTTTCTGAATACGGCCGGCCTCGGCAGCTACAGGGAAAGCATTGGGGAGAAGCCTGTTTTTCCGGATATTACATCAACAAGGAAATACGGACGTACCAAGTACGGCTTTACCCTCAATACCGAACAGGAAATAAATGATTTTATGGGTTGTTTTCTCAGGGCGGGATGGAATGACGGGCAGAACGAAACCTGGACGTATACCGAAATAGACAGGACACTCAGCATGGGAATCTCTGCCCGCGGCGGCAGGTGGAACAGAACCGGGGACCATGCCGGTGCCGGTTTTGTTGTTTCCGGGCTTTCAAAACCTCACAGGGACTATCTCAGGGCAGGAGGAAAGGGGTTTATTCTCGGCGATGGCTATCTTAGTTATGCATACGAGAACCTGGCTGAAGTTTATTACTCATCTGAACTTGTTAAGAACAACATCTTTCTTTCTGCCGCATACCAATTTCTCCTCCACCCCGGCTATAACAGTGACAGGGGGCCGGTAAATATTTTTTCCGTGAGACTTCATGCAAGGATATGATGAGGATATACCTGCGGAGCGGAATAAAATCCTTTATACGGAGGTGATTAGCCGTCATCCTGAAAAGCAGGCAACTGCTGCATTTTTTCAGCAGCAAGGGAGAATCTATTTTATATTGTACTTTCAACACGCACCCCTGCCGTAATTTTTCTGGCTTTCTCCACGAGTGCTTTAATATCAGCACCCTTATCTCCATAGGTGAGGGCAACACCCATTCTTCTGTACGGGCGGGTGGATGGTTTTCCGAAGATTCTCAGGTCGGATGCAGGGTAATTCATGGCTGATTCAAGTCCGTGGTATTGAGGACTGGTCCCGTCTGAAGATGCAAGGATTACTGCACTTGCGCCGGCGCGTTCCAGATTGAGCTCAGGTATTGGTAAGCCGAGTACAGCTCTTGCGTGCAGCTCAAACTCTGAAAAAGTCTGTGTCCCCGCAAGTGTTACCATTCCGGTATCATGAGGGCGGGGGGAGAGTTCGGAGAAGTAAACCCCTTCCGGAGCGAGAAAAAACTCCACTCCCCAGATGCCTTCACCCGTGAGTGCCCGGGTGATTTTGCCTGCCATTTCCATAGCTTCTCTGAGATGTTCCTCTTTCATGGGGTGGGGTTGCCAGCTTTCCCTGTAATCGCCTCTCTCCTGACGGTGTCCTATAGGGGGGCAGAAGAGTACCTGCCCGTTTTTTTGCGTAACGGTTAAGAGCGTTATCTCGGAATCAAATTTTACAAAAGCTTCCGCTATCACTTCGGTGTGGTCGCCACGCTTACCTTTCTGGGCATACTCCCATGCTTTGGAAATATCTTCCTTTGCCTTGATTACAGACTGTCCTTTCCCGGATGATGACATTAAGGGCTTGACCACGCAGGGAAGGCCGAGAAGTTCCACGACGCTCTTTAATTCAGCTTCATTCTTTGCATACATGTACCGGGCTGTCCTTATCCCCAGTTCTTTTGAAGCCAGGTCACGGATTGCTTTCCTGTTCATGGTGAAATTAGCTGCGCGGGCACTTGGTATTACGCGGATGCCGCTTTTTTCATAATCATAGAAGCGTTCGGTTCGTATGGCTTCTATCTCAGGCACAATGATACCCGGCCTGTGTTTATTCACAATGCGGTCAAGCTCATGCCCGTCGAGCATATTGATGACTTCGTTCTCGTCGGAGACCTGCATTGCAGGGGCTCCGGAGTAGGAGTCCACGGCAATTACATACTGTCCCAGGCGTTTTAAGGCTATGACAAACTCTTTTCCCAGTTCGCCTGAGCCAAGCAGCATAATTTTTTTTATCATTGAAGAGGGGGTGTAAAGTGAAAAAGATAAATCAGTCCGGTTATTTTTCTTTTCCTTCCCGGCTCAGTTTGATTCTCTGCTTTCTTCTTACTGCATACATTACCGAAGCCACAACAGTCATTCCTGTCATCCACATGGCATCATAAGCAAACCCTTTTGCGACAGTATTGTATATCGCCAGGGATGCGCAGGTAAGTGCAATAAGCAGCCAGGCGGTTTCAAGGATTCTGAGGAGCATTCTGCTGGTCTTTCAGGCTGATGGTGCCTTTGATGTTGAATATCTTATACCTGGTGAATTCCTGGTTTGACTCAAAGCCGTCTCCGTAAATAATTTCATCTGCAGTGGTTATCCGGACAAACTCCTGCGAATAAATCATTTGTTTCTGTTCATCCCAGATCAGTTGTTCGGTGTTAAGTTTCTCTCCCTTTTCATTCACTACTATCACATTTCTTTTAGCCTCCATCGTTCTTTCATTTTCACGCCTGATGGCGTAATTGGATGTCAGCCATGAACGGATTTTTTTGTCTTCCCCGAAGAAAAGTATTTTAACCCCTTTAGGCATCTCTATATAAGGATCTTTCCCGGTATACCGATCCATAATGGGGCTGTTCACCTGCATCTGTAAATTCCCGGAGTCGCTGTAAAGGATATTAATGTTTTTTGCAGATTCCGAAGGCAGGTTATCTCTCTGCGTGATGATTTTTATTTTTTCAATATCATTTTCGCAGGCGGCTATGAAAGCGAAGAGAAGAAAGGCTGTTGCGAGGAAAAAATAATTTCTTCCTGCGGGCATCAGTTGAATTTTTTTGAATCGAACCATTTGTCGTTAAAAGTAAAGCCTGCAACCACCCTGGTATATCGTTCCATTATAAGCCCGCTGCCGAGCGTTCCCCTTCTTCCTGTTTCAACCGCAATATTTATTACGGCACCTATTTTCCTGAGTGGGATACCTGCTCCCAGTGAAAAGCCGTAGTCATTAAGCCGGAGACCTTTGAGCTGCAGGTATGTTTTCTCATAATGGAATCCTGCCCGGTAATGGATTGTGTTCAGCAGTTTTTTATCATCGGGCCCCCCCGGAGTGAATTGGCATCCAGTGCTGAGGTGCATACTGTTGGAGAGATCATCATGCTGCCCGAAGAAACTGAATGAAGACCAGTTTTGCGTTACGGCATCTGCGCCGAACACCCACCGCATCCCTTTCCTGAATACAATGCCGGCCCCTGTGTATTGCGGCATGGTCATGCTTCCTGAATTATTTCCCGGAACGAGTTCGGGGATTGTGTCTTTTATTACCCCGATAACATTTCCCGCGCTCCCTGTTTTGTTCATGTATCTTTCTGTTAATGTATCGCTGCTGCAGCTTATTTTCCCGGGGAGGGAAGCCACGATTCCCGTGGTGATACTCCATTCTCCTGCGAGGGGGATGGTGTATTGCACTCCTGCATTGAATAATAGTCCTCCCGCGGAGATGCGGTTAGTGATGCGGGTGTTGAATATATTTGCGGAGTCCGGAATTTCTACGGATCGTCTTTTCATGATTTCGCCAAAAACATAAGACATATTGAACCCTGCCGAGAAGCCGCTGAGCATTTTCCAGGCTGCTCCTGCATAAAGAGTATTAAGCCCGCCGGCCCCTTCATAGAGGTATTTGGTCTTACCGATGTTGTCAGTCACCTCTTCGCTGGAAACCCTGTATCCCACACTGCTCACGGGGAGCAGTCCTATGCTGGTTCCCCACCCGGGCGAAACCGGGAAAGCAAAGGCGAGTGATGTAAGAGAGGTGTTGTTCCTGAGAACCGAGGTGTCGGAAGTGCTCATGGTGGTAAAATTGCTGCTCACTCCGGTAGAGAAGGTGGTAATATCAACGGAGGAGTAGGAGGCAGGGTTAAGGGTGTTGATGCTTCGTGTGCTTCCGGAGGCGAGGCCTAATCCGCCCATCCCGGTGTTTTCTGCAAATCCGCCGTAACGAAGGTCGCCTATCCCGTAACGGGAATAAGGAGAAACGGATCCTGTGGTTTGTGCAAGGGGTTGCTGAGATACGGAAAGGAGGATGAGTGTAAGCACGGTAAGGGAAAGGAGGGAAGTCCGGATTGACACAGAGAAACCATGCATAAAGGAAGACTTATTTTTTATTCTCATGTATGATGTTCAGTTTAAGTAAAAAAATCAGGCCGTTCATGAGGAGATGCGGGACAACAAAAGTGCTACTTTTTAAGTTAGCTGCCAAAAAGCTGCTGTCGCCTCCCGTGAGGAGTACCTTGGTGCCGGGATAAAGCTTTTTGTACTGCGAGATAAGCCCGTCAACTTCGGCAAGTGTTCCGTTCACTACGCCCGACAGTATCGATTCCCTGGTTGAGGTTCCCCGGATTTTTGTTTTCTCCGGAGAAGAGATGAGCGGGAGCCTTTCCGTATAATTATGAAGCGCTTTGAATCTCATTTGTATTCCCGGTGAAATGCTTCCTCCAAGGTATTCTTTACTCCTGCTGATGAAGTCAAAGGTGACACACGTTCCTGCGTCAATCACAAGGATTTCTTTCCCGGGAAACATTTTGCATGCACCGGATACGAGAGCGATGCGATCTTTTCCGAGTGTGGAAGGGGTTTTATACATATTCCGGAATGGGATCAGTGCCTTGTTCCCGAATTCAAACAGAAAGAAATTCTTCCGAAGCATGCGTTTTAAAGAAGCGGAGACCTTCCCGCTTTCGCACAAAATTACGCTGCTGACAGGCGCATTTGCCTTAGTGATCTTAAGAATATCTGCAGCCGACAGCTTCCTGAAAGTACGGACCAAAAGCATCTGATCTCCTTTGAATACAGCCACTTTACTCCTGGTGTTCCCTATGTCAACAGCCATTTCCATATGACGGTAAAGATAAAGAGAAATACTGAGGCCGGAGAGGTAAAAAACAGTGAGAGCAGTGCGGGCCATGCAGAAGATTCAGGTTTCTGTATACATTATCAGTTTTTTTTCATCGGTTCATTCTGAAAAAAATATATACTTTTGCAGCCTTCCGGTGACATAGCTCAGTTGGTAGAGCAAAGGACTGAAAATCCTTGTGTCGGTGGTTCGATTCCACCTGTCACCACTTCATGGGAAGGGTTGTTAAAAATAACGTCCTTCCCATTTTTGTTTCCTTCAAAACCTGCCCCAAACCTACAAATAAGGCTTATCACATTAAAACCTGAAAATGAGGCAGCAAGAAATGTAATTTTTATTTATTCACAGATTCTAGTAAATCCATAGTGGTTTTCAAAGCATTGGGATTTGTCATGAGGTCAATTAAAATGAGAGATTTTTCGCAATTATTTTTTTCTAAAATCTGTCTTTCGCTTTCCAAAACAAAATCATCTATCCAAAGAAAGTTGCTTTTAAAATTTATAGCCTCTGTCTTCAGCGTATTCCAGTCCGTTGCATTTATTTTCTCGACACAGTGGATTAAGGATTCTGAATAATAACTTTTTAAATATCTTAAAGGATCGGCTTTGTCGCCTTTGCAGTGGGTTGTTAGCCAGTAACAATCAAAATTTATAGAAATAAAAGAAACAAATTTTTCTGCGTGATGGGGGAGAGTTTGATTCTTTGTAAGAAGTACGCCATCAATGTCTATATATAAGACAGGCTTCATTTTCTCAAAGATTTTCTTTTATTGGATTCGGTCAATATTTTATAATTTTCTTTGCTCACAATTTTTTTACCTGATTTTTTTTCCAAATCCTTGCGGGCTTTTCCGGCTACACTTCCACCTTCTCTTGCAGCCTGTTTGTTTTGTTTAAAACCATTTGCATTTTTATTCCGGGCAATTTCGGTGGTGGATGCTTCTCCCAGCATGGTAAAAATGAGCTCAAGATCAGTCATGTGATCCCGGAGGTTTTCATTGGGCTTAGCCAGCCCTTTTAGATTTTTATACGCCGATGGCGTTAATCCGAAAGTTGCCCTGCTAATCTCTGCGGTTAAAATGCTGTATTCTTTCCCTTCTTTTACACCTCTCTTCTGCCATTCGTTTGTGAGTTCGTCCCGTACAACAATGCCACGTATGCGTTTTTCGATCCATTCATCACTGTATCCTTTGGCTTTGTATGTTTCTCTTATACGCTGCTGCGCCAACTCAGGATTTTCAATTTCTTCCATGCGCTGATAACCAACTTGTGCCAGCCATTGTTTAAAGGGTTCTGCTTTGGGTGAGGGTATGGATTGGATCAATCGAAGCAATTGTTCTGTATTACCCACGTCCGTATGATAAAACTTGCCATCGGCAGACTGCATTTTCAGTTGACTACAATTTGTAGCCAACTGACTTCCTTCCTGTTTAAGCCTTGTTTTCAGCACACTCCAATATTTTCGTGGATTAGGGCTTTCCGTTAATACTTCAATAACATCTACAATGCTGAAATACCACTTTTGTTTCTGCTCATTCCAGGCGGAACGTATTTTTTTGCTTTCAAATAATTTTATGTTGCTCATTTTTTTTTAAAAATTATTTCCATTTAGGAAGTAAAGGTCTTAATGTGGCTACTGCTCCACCGAGCATTTTAATGTTAGGGACAATTTTACCTGCCTGTTTCGCTTAATTTCCTCAAGTGTTTGCTTCACCATTCCAAAGCGGCGTACTTTTATTCCCCCTCTTGTGTTTTTACCACTGGTTAGTATTAAACCAATCGCGGTGGTTATTTTTTGATGTCCTTCAGAAACTGTATGGTTTTCTTCTTAATAGCAGCGGCACTCATTTTTTATGGTTTTGCTATCAAATATACACTTTACTTTAGAAGCCATCTCGAATTTACGGCTCTACTGTTTCAATGTGCAGAGCTGCATCATTAATTAAAGATCTCAACTATGAAATAAGGAATTACTATATTCGCTTTTAGTAATAGCAAAAAATGTTATCTTTTTGTCAAATAAACAGAGGTATGTCGCCAAAAAATGCGGTAATAATTTCTTTTATATTACTGAACATTTTACCGGCTGCGAAAATTTTTGCTCAAAGTGATTCTGCTTCCAAAGTGGCATTCAGCGGCTATGTTGACGGCTATTATGCTTATTATACCGACAGCGTTGGCGATGGTAATTATCAGAAGTTTCCCTCTGTTTGTCCGCGCAACGGTTTTGGATTAAATACGGCAATGATAAATGCCCAATACGATGCCGGGAAAGTCCGGGGAATTGTTTCTCTGCACTTTGGTGATATTGCCCGCAGTGCATGGTCGCCAACATTCAATAATGTAATGGAAGCACATGCAGGAGTCCGCCTTTTAAAAAAATTATGGCTTGATGCCGGTTTTTTCAGAACACATTTCGGTACAGAAGGGCTTTTGCCTAAAGAGAATATCGCAAGTTCTGTCTCCCTTTGTACCTGGTTCGAGCCCTATTTCGAGAGTGGTTTCCGTTTGAATTATAATCCGAACGATAAACTTGCTATTAACATTTTCCTCCTGAACGGATACAATATATATGAAGACAACAACAGAAAAAAATCTTTTGGTACGCTGATTACTTATGCTTTAAGCGACAAAGGAAATTTAGGTTATAGTAATTACATTGGCGACGATACGCCAACGGCAGGTGACAGCATTGCTCATTTACGGATACACAATAATTTGTTTTTAAATTACCAAATCAATAAACTTAAAATTCAGATTGGAGGGGATTACTGCATGCAGCAAAACAGTGATACCCTTAATAAAAAGGACGTATCTATGTATTCAGGAGTGCTTGGTCTGAAATACCAGTTAAAAGAATCGTTTGCTTTTTATACAAGGGAAGAAATTTTTAATGACCCCCATGGTTTTATGTCGGGTATAGTCATTGATAAACAAAACAAACAAACAGGCTTAGAACTTTGGGGAGCTACGGTCGGAATGGAATACAAGCCAACGGAGAATTCTTATATAAGGCTGGAGACCAGGCAAATTCAAATGAACAAGGATCAGGAAATTTTCCGTTTTAACCATAATAATCAAAGCAGCAGAATAGAAAGTCTGTTTCACATGGGAATTTCGTTTTAAAAATAACCAATAAATCCAAAAACAATGTTTGATACTGGAACAACCGGCTTTATGCTTCTCGCTACAAGCCTTGTAATGTTAATGACTCCCGGACTGGCATTCTTTTACGGAGGCCTTGCCGGAAAACGAAACATTCTCGGAATTATGATGCAGAGTTTTGTTTCGATGGGAATAACCACCATTCTGTGGTTTATATGCGGTTATTCTTTATGCTTCAGCGGAGATGCAATGGGAGGCCTGATTGGCAACCTTGACAAAGCATTTATGCATGGCGTTAACCTTAACTCTCCTTTCCCGGGAAATACGAAGCTGCCTGAATTTGTTTTTATGGCCTACCAGATGATGTTCGCTATCATCACTCCGGCTTTAATTACAGGAGCTTTTGTAAACCGCGTAACATTTAAGTCGTACCTCATATTTTTAGTGTTATGGCAATTACTTGTTTATTATCCTTTTGCCCACATGGTTTGGGGAGGCGGACTTTTAGCTCAATACGGAGTGCTTGATTTTGCCGGAGGTATAGTGGTTCATGCAACCGCAGGATTTGCCGCGTTGGCATCGGTAATATACGTGGGTAAGCGCAGGGACAAAGAATCTCCGCCCAACAGCATCCCGCTGATTGCAATTGGAACCGGACTGCTTTGGTTTGGCTGGTATGGATTTAACGCCGGAAGTGCACTTGACGTAAATGCAGTTACGGGACTTGCGTTTCTGAATACAGATGTTGCCGCTTCTTTTGCGGCCATCACCTGGCTGGTAATTGAATGGAGTTTTCAGAGAAAGCCCAAATTCGTGGGTCTTCTTACAGGCGCTGTTGCCGGGCTTGCAACCATCACTCCCGCTGCCGGTTTTGTTTCACTTAATGCTGCAGTTGCAATCGGAATTGCTTCCGGACTTGTATGCTACCTTGCAGTTCACATGAAAAACAAAATGGGTTGGGATGACGCTCTCGATGTATGGGGCGTGCATGGAATAGGCGGATGCCTTGGTACTATTTTACTTGGGGTTTTTGCTTCAAAAGCAATGAACGGATCAGGTGCTGATGGTTTGATTCATGGAGGAACAACTTTCTTTTTGCGGCAGGTAATTGCAGTTTTAGGAGCTTGTATATATGCATTTTTGTTTACCTATATTATGCTGCTTCTGATAAACAAAATCACAAAGGTGAGGGTTTCAGAAACCGATGAAGATAAAGGATTGGACGAATCTTTGCATGGCGAAAAAGCATACGATGAGGGAGTCTTGTGATATTAACTGAAGATAACTGTACTCCTGCTTGCTGTAAAAAGCCCTTCTTGAAAAAGAAGGGCTTTTGTTTTTATATTAAATTGGTATTAATCCCTGAGCAAAATCCAGACTCAGATGTCCGCAGAACTCTGCGGGGAATTAAACCAGACCCTCTCGTCCGCCGTAGCGGAACGCGAAGGCGGATTAAAATTAGTATTAGCCCCATGAGAAACCCCAGATCCTCTCGTCCGCTGTAGCGAAACGCGAAGGCGGATTAAGTATCCGGGTCTGTATTTGGTTACTCTTTCACCAACTTTTTATTATAAACGCTTTCTCCATCGGTAATCCTCAGCATATACAAACCTTCTGACAATTCATTTACCTGGATTAAGGATTGAGGATTAAGGATTTGGGATTTAAGAATTACCCGGCCAAAAACATCGTAAATTTCATAACCGGCATTTTTACTCTGGGGCTTAAAATCAATGATGAGATTGTCGCTGGCGGGGTTGGGGAAAATGCTTATTGAATTAGTGGCAGCGATTTCTTTTATTCCCACATTGTTAATGGTAATTACATTGGAAGTATCAGAAGAACAGGTATTGCTATCGGTAATAATAACTGTGTATGATCCATTCTGAACAGCAGTTAAAGTATCATAAACAGCTCCTGTTATAACCGTATTATTATAATACCATTGATTGCCGGATGCAGAACTCGAAGTAAGCAATAAGCCATTTTGTGAAATTACCGGAGTAATCGGGTTTGAATTTACTGTTACTGCAGTAGCCGGTGAAGTAGCAGAACAGCCATTGTTCCCCGTTACAGTAACTGTATAATTTCCTGCACTGGTAACAGTAATGCTTGGGGTGGTAGCACTATTACTCCACGAGTAACTGCTTGCTGAATTTGCTGTTAATATCACTGAACCTCCCTGGCAGAAAGTTGTTGTTCCGCCTGAAGTTATTGTGGCATTGGGCAAAGAGTTAACAGTTACGGTTGTCGGGGCAGAAGTGGCAGAGCAGCCGTTGTTATCTGTTACAGTAACTGTATAATTCCCCCCACTGGTAACGGTAATACTTTGAGTAACCGCATTGTTACTCCATAAATAACTGCTTGCTGAATTTGCTGTTAGCGTTACTGAACCTCCCTGGCAGAATGTTGTTGTTCCGCTGGAGGTTATTGTGGCATTGGGCAAAGAGTTAACAGTTACGGTTGTCGGGGCAGAAGTGGCAGAGCAGCCGTTGTTATCTGTTACAGTAACCGTATAATTCCCCCCACTGGTAACGGTAATACTTTGAGTAACCGCATTGTTACTCCATAAATAACTGCTTGCTGAATTTGCTGTTAGCGTTACTGAACCTCCCTGGCAAAAAGTTGTTGTTCCGCCTGAAGTTATTGTGGCATTGGGCAAAGAGTTAACAGTTACGGCTGTCGTGGCAGAAGTCGCAGAGCATCCATTCGCTGAGTCAATGGTAACAGAATAATTTCCTGTTGAATTTACAATGATACTTTGAGCAGTTACCCCATTATTCCATAAATAAGAATTTGCACTACTTGCAGCGAGCGTTACACTTCCTCCCTGGCAGAATGTTGTTGCTCCGCCCGGAGTTATTATTGGTATGGATGGCGATGCTTTAACCGTTATATAGTTTGTTTTTGTAAGTGTATTGCTGCCGCCTCCATTAGCAGCAATCAGTGTTACATCATAAGTGCCGGCAACATTATAAGTAACGGTTGGATTTTGTAATGTTGAAGTGTTTGGTGTGCCACCGGAAAAAGACCAACTCCAGCTTGTCGGTGAATTTGCTGATTGATCCATAAAAGCAACTACATTACCTGCACAGGTTGTTGTGCTGCCACTTACGGAAAATGAACTTACCGGCTTTGCAGGGGGACCCATTTTTGCAATAAAAATATCATAGGTGCTCCAGTTTTGATTAATTAATTTGGTGGTATTAAAGACACTGGTATCTCCCGCAAAATAGCCGGTTATATACATATTGCCACTTGTATCAATAGCTATGCCTTCACTGAATTCAGTAGCATTGCCGCCTCCTCCTCCGGATTTTGCCCATACAGCATTGCCTGTGGGACTATATTCGACAATAAAAACATCCTTGTACCAAACTCCGTTAGCATTGTTTATAGTAATGTTATCAAAACCGGCAGATGTGCTGACGAACGATCCGGTAACATAAGTATTGCCGTTGGCATCCACTGCGATGCCATTGCCCTGATCAGTACTGCTTCCTCCCCCGTTTTTAGCCCAGAGCACATTACCTGCCGCATCATACTTTACCGTAAAAACATCGTCACCGCCATTACTTGTTAAAGTGGTACTGCCAAAGACCACGGTCTGATAAGCGAAAAACCCTGTTACATAAGCATTGCCGCTTGCATCGGTTGTAATGCCCATGCCCCCGTCCTGGTTACTTCCTCCGGCACCCTTCGCCCAGGCCACATTACCTGCTGAATCATATTTTACAATAAAAATATCATAAGAACCTGCATTTGTCAGGGTGGTGTTGCCAAAGGTAATAGGGGAATTATAATAATATCC
Source organism: Bacteroidota bacterium (assembly GCA_023251555.1). Taxonomy (GTDB): domain Bacteria; phylum Bacteroidota; class Bacteroidia; order AKYH767-A; family JAHEYN01; genus JAHEYN01. The sequence goes on from JAHEYN010000021.1 coordinate 20,962, forward strand.
TGTTACATACGCATTGCCGGACATATCGGCTGCAATACCATAAGGGATGTCTTCATTGTTGCCTCCGGCGCTTTTTGCCCAAATCGTATTGCCTGATGAATCGTATTTGACAACAAAAATATCCGATACCGTACCTGCATTTGTCAATGTTGAAGTACCGATAGTAATAGACGGACTCTTAAACCATCCTGCCATATATACATTGCCGTTTGGATCAGTGCTGACACTATTAGCGCCATCATCCGTGCTGCCTCCTTCTCTTTTAGCCCAAAGCACATTGCCTGCCGAATCGTATTTTGCAATAAAAAGATCCCTGAAAAAACTTGCATTCGTTAATGTAGTGCTGCCGAATGTAATGGTGCTTCCGGCGAACTGGCCTGCGATATATACATTGTCATTTGAATCTGTAGCAATGCTGTTACTCAGGTTCATTCCGGCTCCGCCCTGTCGCTTTGCCCACAGAACATTCCCATTGGGATCATATTTGACTATAAATATGCTTGAAGAACCAAAACCTGTTAAAGTAACAGACCCGAATACAATAGTGGAACTGGAATAATACCCTGTTACATACACATTGCCATGCTTATCCGTTGCAATGCTTTCACCATAATCATTATTTGTTCCACCGGCAGCTTTCTTGGCCCAATCCCAGGTTTGTGCACCCACACTTAAGCAGATAAAGGCGAGCGCGGTAATTAAAGTGATTTTTTTCATGATCTTATTTGATTAGGTATTACTTTACTCTTTCACAAACTTTTTATTATAAACGCTTTCTCCATCTGTAATCCTCAGCATATACAAACCTTCTGACAATTCGCTTACCTGGATTAAAGATTGAGGATTAAGAATTTGGGATTTAAGAGTTACCCGGCCAAAAACATCGTAAATTTCATAACCGGCATTTTTATTCTGTGGCTTAAAATCAATGATGAGATTGTCATTGACGGGGTTGGGGAAAATGCTTATTGAATTATCCGTTTCAACTTGTTCCGTAACTCCTGTCGGTGGTAAAATCACACTTACAGATGCAGCGGTCGCTTGCTTGTAAATATAAGTTGAAGAATCGCAGTAAGTGCTTGCGCAACCTGCGGAATCGGTAACTGTAAGACAAATCTGAAAATATCCTGCTAAAGAATAAGTATGAGAAGGAGTAGCCCCGCCGGATGTATCCCCGTCTCCCCAACTCCAGTAATAGGTAAGGGGAGGGGTACCGCTTGCAGTATTTAAAACAAACCAATGATGCAATACAGCTGTGTCCGGATAAACAGTATAGGCTGCTGTTGGCAAAGGGGTTGCGGTTACTGTTGTTGCAGAGGATACTGCACAACCACCGGTGGTTGCGCTAACAGTGTAGGTGCCTGAAGAATCTACGGTAATACTTTGAGTCGTGTCTCCATTTGACCAGAGATAACTGTTGCCGCCACTTGCAGTTAAGGTTACACTATCGCCCTGGCAAAAGGTTGTTGAACCGCTTGCCGTTATTGCAGCTGTAACGGTGGAAGAAGGAATAAGAGACGTACTGACTTTTAAATAATAAACCGAATTTATGCCGTCAGGGTCAGCATTTAAAGCTGCTGTTCCCGGCTCTCCGTCTTGCTGATATACGATATGCAGATAATTATCAGCTAATTTGGCTACTGAAGCAAAAGCCTCCTCGGATCCGACAGAGTTCGTGAGATTTACAGGAGGTCCCCAGCTTACACCATTGTTGCATGACTTCACCGCCCAGATATCTCTGTAACTTTGTCCGTCTGCAGTACTGTCTCCGTCTGCAGGCATTGAAAATATAATATAAATGTTTCCGGACGTATCCATCGCCATGCTTGGTTTGGATAATAAACTGCCATTGTTATACCTGGCAGCGGGCCCAAAGCTTCCATTTAATGCATAGGTATTTTGACCGACATCAAAATAGCCGTTTCCGTTTTTATCAATACTTGCATCAAGTATGCCATTGGTGTCAGCATCAAGAATCGGGATATTGACTAATGTCTGATTTATTTCATCAGCATAAATTAATCCTAGAGTAATAGGAAAGAAGCCGCTGTTGCTGCCTCCGAATATCCTTGATAACCCATAAGCAACTCTTGCTTTTCCGTTGTTGTCCAACAGCACTGTCAGCGAGCCGTCATTGCACCATGCGGTATCCAGAGAAGAATAATTTCTGATATCAGGTGCAAAAGGAAATGAGTCAACATACATTTTTGTGAAGTTAGAGCCGTTGTCCGTAGACTTCCAAAGTGTAACATCTTTTCCTAATCCTCCCATTACAATAGCGACATTGTTGCCAGAAGCATCAATTGCATAACATTCAACATCTCCGTATAAAGTCCTCGTACTGTCATAACCCGGCAATGTAACATTTACCTTATCCCATGTGGCGCCTCCGTCAAGAGAGCGGGCGTATACAACAGGTGATTTAACTCCCATCAGTATATCAGTGCTGTCTTTGAAAGTGGACACAACATGAATTGTGGAATCACCCGGACCTCCTATAGCAACTCTTGGATATATTGAACTGCGTCCTGAGCCTCCGGCTAAGGGAACCGATGCACCGCTTGTGGTAAAAGTAAATGAGGCTGATCCTTTAGCGGTATTCTTACCAAGTTGCGTATTAAAATTAGTACCGTCATGCGGCATAATGACTTCTCGTGTTCCTCCAAATAATTTATTGCCTAAAGAGGGGAGTCCTGTCTTGAAAGATTCCAGGCGGGTAGTTACCAGAGGCATCCATGAAGTACCGTCAAAATAATTGTACCCTGTACCGCGGGTGGAATAAGGAGAGAAATCATTGGCAATACACCATATTGCTGATAATGTCCCATCGCCGTAATTTACAATTCTGCGATCTACCGCAGAATTGCTTTGAAGATCAAATTTTGTTTCACCTATTTTGGTCTGCTGGGCATTTACACCCTCAAGAAGCAGTCCTGAGTACAAACCAATAAAGGCAAGTATAATAATGAAGTAAAGTTTCTTTTTCATGGTAATATTTTTCAGGACATAGTTAGTTCTGTAAACTCTCCCAAAACTCCTGCAGTTTAAAAGTAGGCAAAAAAAGTATAACTATTTCAGTTCTGAGTTTAACGCTACTGTTTATCTTCCTGTTTTACATTTCAATCACGTTCTGATTCCCCGGCCAGCCAGGATTAGCGTTTTTATCATTTTAAATTTGTACTTTCGGCACCGGATAATTAAAAATAATTTTAAACGGTTTATGAAACAACTCATCGCAAAAAATATTCTTCTGCTCGCTTTCAGCGGGCTGTTTGTTCAGTCCTGCCAGCTTCTCCAGAAAAAAGGAGAAAGCATAACACTTACCACAAAGCTGGATTCCTTAAGCTACAGCATGGGCGTGAGCATTGCATCGGATGTAAAGAAGCAGGGAATCGACTCTATGAATGTGGCAGCCCTTACTAAAGGAATCCAGGATGTATATTCGAACGGGAAGCCCCTTCTTACGGAAGCGGATGCAGGCAGGTTAATCACTGAATATTTTCAATCCATACAATCCAAAAAGTCAGAAAAGGCCAGATCGGAAGGAGATAAGTTCCTTGCTGAAAACAAATCCAGGGCTGGTGTAGTTACGCTCCCGAGCGGTCTCCAGTATACTGTTGTTAAAGAAGGGTCCGGCCCCAAGCCTGCGCTGAACAGCAAGGTAAAAGTACATTACCGCGGCACTTTCATTGATGGCAAGGTTTTCGACAGCTCTATTGACCGGGGCGAACCTGCGGTATTCCCCGTGGGAGGGGTGATAAAAGGATGGACTGAAGCACTCCAGCTGATGAATGTAGGTTCGAAGTGGAAACTTTTTATTCCTTCCGATCTTGCATACGGTGAGAGAGGCGCAGGCAATGTGATACCTCCCCATGCAGCGCTCCTCTTTGATGTGGAGCTGCTGGGTATTGAGCAGTAATAGAATTTTGCTGAGATAATGAGATAAATGAAGAAAATATAAAAACATGAAAAAAGCAGAGATACATACGGATAAAGGAGTAATGAAGATTGATTTTTTTGATAAAGACGCCCCCAACACCGTGGCGAACTTCATTAAGCTCAGTCAGAGCGGGTTTTACAATGGTCTGAGCTTTCACCGGGTGATACCTGATTTCGTGATACAGGGTGGCTGCCCCCGCGGGGACGGGACCGGCGGACCGGGCTACAAGATTGACTGCGAGCTTACGGGGAAGAACCAGTACCACGACCGCGGCGTGCTCAGCATGGCGCATGCAGGGAGAAATACGGGCGGGTCGCAATTTTTTATCTGCCACAACCGCCTCAACACACAGCACCTTGATCATAACCATACCTGCTTCGGCAAGGTAACCGAAGGCCTTGAAGTCATTGATTCAATAAGGCCGGGAGATAAGATAAATAAGATTGTTATTACAGAAACCGCATGAGCAGATTTCATGCCGGGAAGTGCATACTCTTTTTTTTGATTTCATGCCTGGTGACATTCACCGCATGTAAGAAGAGCACGATTAGAAATAATGCATGCTCCGCATCGTATATTTCCGGGAAAATTGATACTTCCTATTACGCCCTGCCTAATTTATTTACTCCCAATGGCGACGGGCATAATGACATTCTCTTTCTATTTACGAAAAATATTTCATCTATGAATCTGACTGTTTATGATGACGGGCTTTTCGGCAAAACCAGGGTCTTTGAAAGCACTGATCCGTCAGACGGTTGGGATGGAACATACAAGGGGAAGCCTGTATCAGAAGGATCTTATGATGTAACTGTGAAGGTTACTACCACCAGCGGAGTTCAGTACGTCACTAACTCTTCGGTATGGCTCTTGAAATCCGCTTCATGCCTCGATGTTTTACACCCGGAGAACTGCGCATGCGCCAGCCAGTTCGACGGAACGGGCAGTTTCAGCACTTCCCTGCCTGGCGGAGAACATTTCTGCAACTGATTCTCTGCAGCCGTCTTCCCGTCTCTTTTTCAACGTGCCGGTGTTAATAACAAATTTTATGAAACTCTTGCCCAATGCGGAAATAATCTATATTTGCACCTCTTAAAACGGTAAAAATGGCTTCGAAAAAAGCAGAAGGAAGCGCAGGCGCCTACACCGAAGAAAGCATCCGATCGCTCGATTGGAAAGAGCATATTCGCCTCCGCCCCGGGATGTACATCGGTAAGCTGGGCGACGGCTCCTCGAAGGACGATGGCGTATATGTTCTCCTCAAGGAGGCTATAGACAATTGCATTGACGAGTTTACAATGGGCTTCGGAAAGACCGTTGAGATTAACATAGAAAACGGAAAGGTTGAGGTGCGTGATTACGGAAGAGGCGTTCCCCTTGGAAAAGTCGTTGATGTGGTCTCGAAAATCAATACCGGCGCGAAGTACGATTCTACTGTTTTTCAGAAATCCGTGGGACTGAACGGCGTGGGGACAAAAGCAATCAATGCCCTGTCTGATTATTTTATGATACAGGCTTTCAGGGATGGGAAAACAAAAATTGCCGAGTTCAGCAAGGGAGAGCTTCGTAAAAACGAAAGGGAAAAAAATACGGACCAGAAAAACGGCACTCTCATTGCTTTTGTGCCCGATGCGGAAATGTTCGGAAGCTACCATTTTAACTCGGAGTATGTTGAAAATATGCTGTGGAACTATGTTTACCTGAACGTAGGGCTGACCATTGTTTTTAACGGCAATAAATATTATTCCGAAAACGGACTGCTCGACCTCCTGAAAAGAAATCTCAGCGACAACCCGCTTTATCCGGTAATACACCTTAAAGACAAGGATATAGAGATAGCCTTCACACATACCAGCCAGTACGGGGAAGAATATTTTTCTTTTGTCAACGGGCAGCACACAACACAGGGGGGCACGCATCTCGCAGCCTTCAGGGAAGCGCTTGTCAAAACAGCAAGAGAGTTTTACAAAAAAGACTTCGATCCCAGCGACATACGTTCATCTGTTTTTGCGGCCCTGAGTATCCGCATACAGGAGCCGGTATTTGAGTCCCAGACCAAAACAAAACTCGGCTCACAGGCAGTAACTCCCAACGGCCCTAATCTCAGGAACTGGATCAATGACTTTGTAAAGACAGAACTTGATAATTATCTCTATAAAAATCCAGCGATTGCCGATGCCTGGCTCCAGAAGATACTTCAGTCGGAACGCGAGCGAAAAGAAATTGCAGGTATTAAGAAACTTGCCAATGAGCGGGCGAAAAAAGCAAATCTTCACAACAGGAAACTGCGCGACTGCAGGGTGCATCTTAATTCCAGGGAGGATCAGGCTCTTGAATCCACACTTTTTATCACTGAAGGAGATTCCGCCAGCGGATCGCTTACCATGGCAAGGAGCGTTGCCACGCAGGCGGTTTTTAGTCTCAAGGGAAAACCGCTTAACTGTTACGGTCTTACAAAAAAAATTGTGTACGAAAACGAAGAGTTTAATCTCCTCATTAATGCGGTCGGAATTGAAGAAGGCATGGAAAACCTGCGCTACAACCGCGTGGTTATTTCTACGGATGCGGATGTTGACGGCATGCATATAAGACTTCTCCTGCTTACCTTTTTTCTCCAGTTTTACCCGGACCTGGTGAGGAACGGCCACCTGTACATTCTTCAGACACCCCTTTTCCGGGTTAGAAATAAAAAAGAAACCATTTACTGTTATTCGGATTCTGAGCGTCTCAGGGCAATTGAAAAGCTGGGGCCTAAGCCGGAGATAACACGCTTTAAAGGGCTCGGAGAAATTTCGCCCGATGAATTCGGGAATTTCATAGGGAAAAAGATCCGCCTTGAGCCTGTGATTCTTTCACAGGACACCTCACTCCATGAACTCCTTGACTATTACATGGGAAAGAATACGCAGGAACGCCAGGACTTTATCATTGACCGCCTGCGGGTGGAGAAGGATATTCCGCTGCCTGCCTGACCTGAAAAACTGCAATGGCAAAAAAAAAAATAACTCCTTCAGATAAACTGCTTCCGGTACCGGAAGCGCCTCCTGCTGCCCCTTCCCCCGAAAAAGGAACAGGGCTTTCGCATATCACCCCGGTTACCGGCCTTTACGAGAACTGGTTTCTTGATTATGCCTCCTATGTGATACTCGAAAGGGCTGTGCCTTATGTTGACGACGGGCTCAAGCCCGTCCAGCGAAGGATTCTTCATGCCATGAAGGAACTCGAAGACGGCCGCTTTAACAAGGTCGCCAATATCATAGGGCAGACCATGAAGTATCACCCCCATGGCGATGCTTCCATCGGGGAAGCCATCGTGCAGATCGGACAGAAAAATCTCCTCATAGAAACCCAGGGCAACTGGGGAAATATATATACCGGCGATACCGCGGCTGCTCCCCGTTATATTGAGGCAAGAATATCAAAATTCGCTCTTGATGTTGTTTTCAACGATAAAACAACTTCCTGGAAGAAATCATATGACGGCAGAAATGATGAACCATTAACCCTCCCCGTGAAATTTCCGCTCCTTCTTGCACAGGGAGTGGAAGGCATAGCTGTAGGGCTTGCCTGCAAAATTATGCCGCATAACTTCTGTGAACTGATTGAGGCTTCCATCGCTATGCTCAGGAAGAAGCCCGTTAATCTCATGCCAGACTTTCCTACCGGTGGCATCGGCGATTTTTCCCAGTATAATGAAGGCCTCCGGGGCGGAAGAATCAGAGTGAGGGCCTGTATAGAAAAAAGAGACAGAAAAACACTTGTAATTACCGAGGTGCCGTTCGGCACTACCACCACCACCCTTATAGATTCCATCATCACCGCGAATGAAAAGGGAAAGATAAAAGTGAAAAAGATAGAAGATAACACCTCCGATAAGGTTGAAATTTTTCTTCATCTTCATTCTGACTCATACGAGGATATTGACAAAACAATCAACGCCCTCTATGCTTTTACGGATTGCGAAGTGGGCATCTCTCCCAATTCATGTATTATCCGCGATGACAAACCGCATTTTGTAAGCGTAAATGAGATTTTGAAAATATGCACGCAGAATACGGTACAGCTTCTGAAGAGAGAACTTGAAATTCGCCTTGCGGAACTTCAGGAAGCCTGGCATTTTTCCTCTCTCGAAAAAATATTTATAGAGAAACGGATTTATCGCGATATTGAAGAATGCGAAACATGGGAAAGCATAATAGAAACAATTGATAAGGGCCTGAAGCCTTATAAAAAGCGTTTCAGGAGAGAAATTACCGTTGAGGATATTACGAAACTCACCGAAATAAAAATTAAACGCATCTCTAGGTTTGATGCTAAAAAAGCGGATGAATATATCCGTTCCCTTGAAGATGAAATGGCTAAGGTAAATCACAACCTTGAGCATCTTACGGCTTATGCCGTTGATTACTATAAAGGCCTGCTTAAAAAATATGGCAAGGGAAGGGAGCGTAAAACAAAAATATCCGGATTCGGCACTATTAACGCCCGCGAAGTGGTTATAGCCAACGAAAAGCTTTATGTAAACAGGGATGAGGGCTTTGCAGGTTTTTCCATGAAGAAGGATGAATTTGTGTGCGAATGCTCGGATATTGATGATATCATTGTTTTCAGAGAAGACGGGAGTTTTATTGTTACAAAAGTTGCCGATAAAAAATATGTGGGGAAAAATGTCCTTCATATCGCTATCTTCAAAAAAGAGGAAGAGAAACAAATATATAACCTTGTATACAGGGATGGCCTGAAAGGAAATGTGATGGTGAAAAGGTTTGAGGTGGGGGGAATTACACGCGATAAAGAATATTCACTCACGAGAGGATCTGCAGGCTCAAAGGTCCTGTACTTCTCCATACAGGAAGGCAGTATGGGAGAGTCCGTGACCATTCACCTGAAACCTAAGCCCAAGCTGAGAAAGACAACATTTGATTTTAATTTTAACGAGCTGGCGGTCAAAGGAAGATCTTCTGTTGGCAATATTCTGAGCCGAAACCCTGTGCAGAAGATTACCAGGATACCTGCATCCAAAGCACCGAAAGGAGTTATTCAGCCCGTTGCGCCTCCCGTTGACAAGGCTGTGCCTGATGCCCCGCCTCCCGTTCCCGGCTCTCCCGGGAAGGACAGGAAGCCGGCCTCACCGCCTGTTTCTAAAGCTGCAACTCCGCAACCGGCGAAAAAATCCAGACGGGGGAAGTCTAAAAAAAGTCCTCCCGATCAGATGAAACTTTTTTAATCCGCCTTCGCGTTCCGCTACGGCGGACGAGAAGGTCTGGTTTAATTCCCCGGAGTTTGCTCCTGGGTTAATACCAATTTTAGGGTTTCTTATCTGTACACAAACCCCTGTACCTATAGACGAATTATGATGGTTGTCATAATTTAATTTGACCGATTGCAGTAAAATTGTTGTCCTTTTTCCAGGGAAGAACATGAGCCGGCGTAAAGAAGAAAGAACAAACAAAAGTAAAAAACTTGTAATTGCAGGTCCCTGCAGCGTGGAAAGTGAAGAGCAGATTCACTTTCTGGCCGGTTTGCTTTCAGATATCAAACAGGTGCAGGTTCTCCGCGGGGGAATATGGAAGGCAAGGACCAGGCCGGGAGGCTTTGAGGGACACGGTAATATTGCGCTGAAGTGGCTTTCGGAGGCAGGTAAGGCGCATAATCTTCTCACTGCAACGGAGGTTGCGACCCCGGCACACGCCGAAGAAGCGCTTAAGCAGGGGATTGATATTCTCTGGATAGGATCGCGATCCGTGGGCTCCCCTTTTGTTGTAGAAGATCTGGCTGAGTCAATTTCGGGATGCAGGAACAGGATCATGATTAAAAATCCGACCAGCCCCGACCTTTCTTTGTGGATAGGGGCTATTGAGCGTTTCTCACTGAAAAACATCCCGAATATTGGTGTGATCCACAGAGGCTTTTCCACCAACTGGAAGTCGGAATACCGCAATGAACCCAAATGGGAAATTGCCCTGGAGCTGAAAAAAGTTTTTCCGGATATTCCTGTTATCGTTGACCCCAGTCATATAGGGGGGAAAGCACGTCTGGTTGAAGGCATTTCCTCGTACGCCATGAATCTGGGTTTTGACGGGTTAATGGTGGAAGTCCACGAGGACCCCGGGAAAGCCCTTACCGATTCACTCCAGCAAATCACCCCTGCAGCCCTCGGAAACATGCTGAAAAAACTACAGGGAAAAGCTTTGCGCAAGCCGGGAAAAAAACTTCTTGAAACGCTCCGTGTCAGGGAATGGATGAATGACATTGCGCTCACTCACCGCCTACTCACCGAAGCAAAGGCCGGCCTTTCAGTAAAAACGAAGTCAATAAAAGTTTAAAACTGATGCCCATGTCCTCCGGTAATGAAATCATTTATTCGTTAATCAGGAGGAGCAGGAACAGGGCAGGTCGCATTCTGGCGGGAGATTTGTCGTCTGTATGGACATACAGGACAGCCAGGCAGTTGCAGGATCGCATGAATCATTTTTCATGTACCTGGGTGGCCATTCTCGTAGATGAAAACACCTGCTTTGAAAAAATTCCCCGACTGCTTCCGCCGCATGTTAAAATAGCCGGGTACTACAGCTTTTCGCTTGATACAATAGGAACAACCGTCAATGGATTTACCGTTCAGCCGGTGATGCAGGGAAAAGTCCCCGTGGAGGTTGACGCATGGCTGCTGTTTGCCCATAATGATTTTGCAGGTTATTCCCTCAGCAGCTTTCTTCTTGAAACGGGAAAGGCGCAACAGGCGGTATTATGGGGGCTTAATTCCCCGTCAGGAACGACGTACTACTCTTATATTGATTTCTTTCATAATGAGCAGCAGAAAACCATAGTGCAGATTCATAATTATTTTAAAAGATGTTATGGGATACCTTTTCCGGTCGATATAAAATATACGCTGAGATCTTTGTCAGGAGAGATTGCCTCTGCCGGGCAGTTCATCATTCCTCCAAATGGAGTGTACACTGTTTCGGGCAGCGATTTTAAGATTTCTTCATTTGAAGGTTATCTTGAAATAGAATTTGATATCACTACCCGTGTGATGCCCTTCCTGCATTATTACGCTACTTATATCTCTGAAAATTCTATTGCATGCAACCATCAGTCGGGGCTGGGTCTGCAGCAGGCAGGGAGTGTCTTTGCAAGAGGCTATATCCCGGCTGATGAGAAAGAAACAATGATGCTCTGTCTTTTCCAGAGGCATTATGATCAGCCTGTTGTAACAAAGGGTACACTACGTTATACGGAGGGCTCTTCTGAAAAGATCCTTACAAAAGAACTTCCGGGCGTAAAGAAAAATCATGTGATTTACACAGACGTTAAAAAACTGTTTCCTGAAATTGACTTCACTAAGATCACTGGTCCTTCCCTGTACGTGAGCTCTCCCGTGCCCCTGCACAGGCCTAACTTTTTCTATAAGCGCTATGATGCGGAAGGCTTTTATGATGTGACCCATTCGGCTGGAGAACAGGAGGTTGCTGCCGTATATACAAAGGGAGAGTTAAAAAAGATAGAAGAAATGGGCTATATTCCCCTGCAAACAGGCTGCCTGGTAATGCCGCCGGGAATGGGAATTACCTCCTTAGTGGGTTTATGGCAGAATGCTAATGATAGGATAAGAAAATTCTGTTTTGAATTTTATGATACCGGGGGGGATCTGAAGTTTTCCAGAGAAGAAGTTTTTGATCCAGCACATGGAACCTATCTCAATATTAACAGGTATCTTGAAAAGTACAATGTTGAGCTTTCTGCAGGGACATTTATTATGCGTGCTGCAGAGAGCTCCGGCAATATTCCCAAAGGCTTTCTTGCCAACGTCGGATACAGATCGGAGAAAAGAGATTACATGTCAAGCACTGCCACCGGCCTTGGCTTTGCTAATTCTTCATTTTATTTTAACGGAGGTCCGTCAGGCTATATAGGAAAAGGCGTTTTACACACTTCTGATATCTACGGACCCGGGAGGGTTTCGGATGATTTTGACACCTGTTTTCTTCTCGGATGTCCTTCTTCTGAAAAGGAAGCAAAGAAAAAACAGGTCAGCTATGAAATCAGCATATATAACAGCATGGGAGAGGAGCGTAAGCTTAATAAAAAAATTTTCATGCAGGGCTCGGCGTTTCTCAGCTTGTCTGAGCTGGTAAAAGAAAGCAAGCATTATTCTGATGATGGTTCCTATTGTGTATGGTTTTATTCACCCGAAGCCTTTATTTATGCGTACTGGCTTTTGTACCGTAAGTCTGACGGGGCCATTACCGTTGAACATTGCTACGGCGGAAAATACGGCTTATGATCTCGCATAATAAAGTCAATTCTAACGTCCGCTGCTCTGTTTATCCGGGGCGGGATGGGTTTACTGAATATTTCTTTGTAATAACATGCCGTGATAAAAAAGACTTTTCATATATTCTTAATGATTTGGAGAAATCACTCAGGCATGCGGTATCGGAGTTTGATATTCCGGTTGAAAGCTGCGTATTTTCGAGGTTCTATCTCTCCGACATAGCTAACCAGGAAAATATTCTGCGGAACTCCACGGTTTATAATTCCCTGAGCTGCTCATCACGTTCTCTTATAGAACAGCCTCCGGTAGATGGTAAAGTAACGCTCTTAACATATCACCTTTCTCCCGTGAGTTTATACAGGCCGTTGAAAAAAATCAGGGGCAGTGGAGAGGAGAATCTGTTTCTGAAAACCCAAAACTATTCCCTTTTATATACGGTTAACAGCACAGCACCGGCTCCAGGGAAACCCTCGGTACAAACAGAAAAGATATTCAGGAAGTATAAGAAGAATATTTCTTTGCGAAAGATGACTCTTCTCAGGAATACCATCAGGACATGGATTTATGTACGGGATATTGACAATAATTACATGAAGATGTCTGACAGCCGGAAAAGACTCTTCAGGCAGGAAGGGCTTAATTTCCGTACTCGCTACATTGCCAGCACGGGAATAGAAGCAAGGATGAATAACCATTCCTCTCTTGTTTCAATGGATGCGATATCCTTATCAGGCATTGACAGGGAGCAGATCGTCAGCATGCATGCTCCCGGTAAGATGGGTTCCACCCACGACTATGGTGTAACATTTGAAAGGGGAACAAGGGTCAGGTTTGGCGACAGGTCTCATCTGTATATATCCGGTACGGCAAGCATCAACACTGCCGGCAATATCCTCCACCTGTACGATCCGGAGGGGCAGGCCCGGCGCACAATTAAAAATATCAGGGCGCTTTTATCAGCACAGGGAGCAGGTTTCATGGATGTCGCATACATGATAGTGTACCTTAGAAACACCGGTGATGCATCCGTTGTTTCCAAAGTAGTCACGGAATCCGTTCCCGGGAATATTCCTTTGGTTTTTGTGCAGGCTGCAGTATGCAGGCCTGGCTGGTTGGTGGAAATAGAATGTGTGGCTGTTAAGCCCGACAAAAACGGATTCAAGCCCTTCGCATGACGTTGCTTCAGGAGGCCGCTTTTTTCCTTTACTGCTTTGTATTACATTTACAACATGCCCTCCGCCCGGATGAGAAAAAAGATAATAATTCCCCTCGCGTTTATTTTTTTCAATACCCCCTGCGCATTTTCTCTGCAGGCCTATTTTTCCTATGCTGTATTTCATTCACCGGGGCATGGAAGTTATATAGAAACCTATCTCCTTGTTGACGGCAGGTCCGTTGCATACAACAGGAATCCGGATGGAAACCTGCAGGGAAAGGTAGCGGTCTCTATCCGTTTTTCGGGAAAGGATTCTGTCGCCTACGATGACAAATATAACCTGCTCAGTCCGGGCATTACAGATACCGCAGGAAAAGTCATAGACTTCATTGACCAGCAGAGGATATGGCTGCCGGATGGTACTTATCTTCTTGAACTATCTGTTTCCGATAAAAACAAAAACGACGGAATATTCCGTGATACCGTGAAGATAGATATTGCATGCCCGCCCGGCAGTGTTTCGCTTTCGGACATAGAATTTATTTCTGCCTATTCAAAGTCACTGAAACCAAACATTACCACGAAGAATGGCTTTGATATGCTCCCGCACGTGAGTAACTTTTACCCTTCTTCCGACAGCATCATTGGCTTCTATGCGGAAATCTATAATACAGATAAGGCACCCGGCCGCGACACATGCATCGTGTCCTGGTTTATATGCCAGGCGGCAGGTATGAACATTGTTCCGGAATCAGGCGGTTTTGTAAAAAAAGTTTCAGCGGGAGTGAATCCTCTTCTTGCGGAGATCGCCATAAAAGATCTCCCCTCGGGTAATTATTATCTTATCGTGCAGGTGAAAAGCAGGAAAAATGAAGTCCTTGCATCAAAAAAGATTTTCTTCCAGCGAAGTAATATTCATGCAGAAAATACAGCCATGGCTTCCGGGAACAGCGTTGAAAACACTTTTGCTTCAGTCATCACATCAGTGGATACACTTACTGATTATATAGAATCACTGCGCCCTGTCTCCGATACATATGAGGTTTATTATGCGGTGAACCAGCTGAACCGTTCAGACCTGAAGCTGATGCAGCAGTTCTTTTATGAATTCTGGATAAAACGTAAGAGGGAAAACCCTTTCGGGGCATGGAGTGATTACCTCGCAGAGGTGAGAAAGGTAAATGCCGCATACGGCAGTGGCATAATTAAAGGATATGCCACCGACCGCGGAAGGATATACCTCCGCTACGGGCCTCCCAATTCAATCTCAGGCGATACCCATGACCCCAGTGCATTTCCTTATGAAATATGGCATTATTATCATATTAAAAACAAGACAAACAGGAGGTTTGTTTTTTATAACCCGGAACTGGCCGGAAACAATTACATACTGCTTCATTCTGATTTCCCGGGTGAGTTGTACGATGCCCAGTGGCAGCTCAAGCTGCATAAGCGCGATACGCAGACCAATGACATGGATACCCAGTCATATCCTGAACATTTCGGCGGAAAATCCAATGATCTGTTTAAAAACCCGAGGTAAGAAAAAATACAATGCAGGCAGCATCTAAAACAGCGGTGGTTATCCTCAACTGGAACGGGAAAGATTTTCTTGCCCGCTTTCTCCCGGGGCTCATATCGGGCACGCCCTCCGGAACACGGATAATTATTGCAGACAATGGTTCTTCGGATGATTCTGTCCGTTTTGTGCAGGAAAATTTTCCAGCAGCAGGGATTATCAGACTCGGTAAAAATTACGGGTTTTCAGGGGGCTACAATGAGGCGCTCCTGAAAGTGGAAGCCGAATATTTTCTTCTCCTCAATTCTGATGTGGAGGTAACCCCGGGATGGCTTGAACCTCTTGAGGAGCTGATGGATACAGATAAGAAGATTGCCGCCTGCCAGCCTAAAATCAGGTCGCTCTCGGAACGGGAAAAGTTCGAGTATGCCGGTGCTGCGGGAGGATTTATTGACTCATACGGGTACCCGTTTTGCCGCGGGCGGATATTTTCTTCCGTCGAAGAAGACCATGGGCAATATGATGATGAGACAGAAATTTTATGGGCAAGCGGAGCTTGTATGATGGTCAGGGCGGAATATTTTAAAGCTGCGGGCGGCTTCGACGGAGACTTTTTTGCACACATGGAAGAGATTGACCTGTGCTGGAGATTCAGGAACATGGGCTATAGAGTGCTTTACTGCCCGCATTCCATGGTTTTTCATTTGGGAGGGGGAACGCTGCCAAGGAAAAATCCCCGCAAAACATATCTTAATTTCAGGAACAATCTCGTAATGCTTTTCAAAAATCTGCCCTCATCAAGAATGATTCCTGTGTTTGTTTTACGTTTCATCTTCGATGGCATTGCAGGGTTAAAGTTTCTCCTTACAGACCACTACCTTGACTGCTTTGCGGTGCTGCGCGCTCATTTTTATTTTTATTTTCACCTTCCCCGCCTGCTGAAAAAAAGGAGAGCATGCAGAAAATCTTTGCCCCGGCACGGAAAAAACCCGATGTTCGGAGGAAATATTGTGTTGGAGTATTTTGTGATGGGGAAGAAAAGATTCAGTGATATTGCCCCTGGCAAATAGAGTTTCTTCAGCGCACAACTGCATCTGCCGCATCCCTGATAATACCGCATGCATTTATGATTTCTTCCCTGCTGATGGTAAGAGGTGGGGCTATACGCATGGATTTCTGATCAAACAGAAACCAGTCGGTGAGAACACCTCTTTCCAGGCTCTCTGAAATTATTTTTTTGTTGATTTCTTCATTTTCAAACTCGACGGCTACCAGCAGGCCTTTGCTTCTGATTTCTTTTACTGCGGGGTGGGCGAGGTGTTCCGCGAGGAGTTTTTCTTTTCCGGGAACAAGGTCAATGATTTTTTCTTCTTTGAGGATGCTGAGATGTTCAGCAGCAGCTGCACAGGAAAGCGGGTGCCCGCCGAAAGTTGTGATGTGCCCGAGAGGAGGGTGGTGAGCCAGGGTGTCCATAATTTTTGAGGAAGCGATGAAAGCTCCTATTGGCATACCTGCCCCCATGCTTTTGGCAAGACAAAGGATATCCGGGATGACATCATAATGTTCAAATGCAAAACAATTTCCCGTTCTCCCGAAGCCTGTCTGTATTTCGTCGAAAATGAGGAGAGCTCCATGGGCTGTACACTGCTTGCGGAGTTCAGCCAGGAATTCCGGGGAAGCGGCCCTCACGCCGGATTCTCCCTGTACCACCTCAACAATTACACATGCAGTGCTCCCGTTTATTTTTTTCAGATCTTCAATATTGTTGAACCGGAGGAAGCATACACCGGGGAGCAGGGGACGGTAGGCATTTTTCAGTTCTTCATTTCCGCACACGCTGAGGGCACCCTGTGTGCTTCCGTGGTATGCATTATTAAAGGAGATGATGTTTTCCCGGCCGGTAAACCTCTTGGAAAGTTTAAGTGCACCTTCTACTGCTTCGGTCCCTGAGTTTGTGAAATAACAGGATGAAAGTGTATGGGGAAGACTTTCGGATAGCATCCCTGCAAGCCTGGCTTGCGGTTCCTGGATAAATTCTCCGTACACCATGAGATGCAGGTGCCGCTCAGTCTGCGCTCTTATGGCTGAGGCTATCCGGCGGTTCCCGTGCCCGAGGCTGCTCACTGCAATCCCGGAAATCAGGTCGATATATTTTCTCCCGTCTTTTCCGTAAAGGTAAACTCCTTCTGCCGAAGTGATCTCCAGCCCGATGGGGAAATGGCTCGTCTGCGCCTGGTGGCTGAAAAATAATTCCCGGTTATTCATGATGTGAAATTAGCTATAAAAAAAGAAGAGAGAGGCATTAAGCCTCTCTCTTCCAAGCATTGGGACAAATGATTATTTTACCTGGGCAAGGCGTACAGAATAAACTTTCTCATCCGTAACCATCTTCAGGAAATAAATGCCGTCCGAAAGGCCCGGCTCACCGGGATTGAATGTAAAGCCATGGCTTCCTTTGGATTGTTTTTCATTTGCGATGGAAACAACCTTTTCTCCCAGCATATTGTAGATCTCAATTCTTACCTGGCTTTCCTTCACAAGGCTGTAAACGATATTAACAGCATCGCTGTAAGGGTTGGGATATACAGCAAGGCTGGCAAGAGGCGAGTTGTATACTGCAATTCCAATGTTGCTGACAACCATGGGGTCGGAAGTGGCTGAGCACCCGTTGTTATCGGTAACAGTTACAGTATAACTTCCGTTCGCAACCACCTGGTAGGTCTGGTTAACCTCCCCGTTGATGGGAGAACTGCTTATATTCCACTGGTTGCCCGTAGCGGCGGATGACGTAAGCGTGTTGCCGGAGAGCGTGATAACAGGCTTGGCAGGCAGACTGTTCACCGTTACAGGTCCTGTAACAGTGTCAGCGCATCCGAAGCTGTTGTTTACCACAAGTGTTGCATTGTATGATCCGGCTCCTCCATAGGTGTATGAAGGATTTGCAAGGGCAGAGGTGCCTGATCCGTCGCCGAAATCCCACATCCATGAAACGATTGAACCGGAAGATGTTGCCGAAGAATCAGAGAAAGAAGTGGCATCCCCGATGCAGGCAGCAGTGGCACCAAAGGCAGCCTGTGGCAATGGGTTCACCGTTACCAGCACAGAGTCGCTGCTGGTACAGCTTCCGCTGAATACAGTTACCGTATAAACGGTAGGTGTAAGGGGTGAAGCAACCGGATTGAACACCGTAGGATCGCTCAAATCTGCTGCAGGGCTCCAGAGGTAGTTTCCGCCCCCGCTGGCATTCAGCATCACTCCTGCTCCTAAACAGATGTTGGTGTCAATACCTGCATCTGCCGTGAGGGAGTTGGTGATCGTGATGGTGACATCGTCACTGATTGTGCAGGTGCCAACAGTAACACTTACGGTATAAGTTGTCGTTGCCGAAGGCGTTGCCACAGGGTTGGGAATATTCGGGTCGCTCAGGTCTGTGGCAGGGTTCCACGTGCATGTGTAGGTACCTGCTCCCAGTGCGCTGAGCTGGACATTTCCTCCCGGGCAGATAAAGACATCCTGGCCTGCATTGATAGTGGCAAAGCACTCCTGTGGAGAGGTAGCGGTGCAGCCGTTTACATCGGTAACGGTTACAGAATAATTGCCGGAAACCGTTGCGCCATAAACCTGGGAAACAGCCCCGTTAATGGGGTTGCCTTCAAGGTTCCACTGGTAAGATGTATAGCTGAGGGATGTGTAGAATATATTTCCGTTCAGGCTTATTGAAGGAGTCGGAAGAGGATTCTCTGTAACAGACACAGGGGCGGACACGTCCACACATCCTGCGGATGATGTTGCTGTTACAGTAAATGTTCCTGACGCAGAAACTGTGATGCTCTGGGTAGTTTCTCCGCTGCTCCACACATAAGATGCGCCGCCTGATGCGGTAAGCACTACCGATCCGCCCTGACAGAAAGTGGTAGGCCCGCCGGGCGTTATTGTTACTGCAGGAAGGGGGTTAACAGTTACTGATTTGCCTGCTGAGGAGGAAGAGCACCCTGCAGCATTGGTAACGGTTACGGAGTATGTCCCCGTATTTTTTACCACTATGCTTTTGGTTGTTTCTCCGCTGCTCCACACGTAGGAAGTACCGTTATTTGCGGTAAGCGTTACAGAATCTCCCTGGCAGAAGGTGGTTCCGCCGTTAGCAATAATGGAAGCGCCAGGGAGCGGGTTAACGGTAACCGTTGTCGCCGCAGAATATGCAGAACATCCGTTGCTGTTCTGTACTGCAACAGTGAAATTGCCGGACTCTTTCACCGTAATGGACTGGGTTGTTTCGCCAGTGTTCCACAGGTAGGAGGTTGAAGCAGCTGTTGAAAGCACTACCGAATCACCCTGGCAGAAGCTGAGCGGTCCGCTTGCTGTAATGGAAGGCGTGGGAGGGGCTGTGTTTACAGTTACCTTAACAGAGTCGATATCAGAGCATGATCCGCTGCTTACAGTCAGGTAGTATGTTGTAGTGGAAGCAGGGCTTGCTTTGGGATTGGAAACTGTTGTGCTGCTCAATCCTGCTGCAGTGCTCCAGGAGTAATTTCCTCCCCCTGAGCCGTTCAGCACTACACTGTCACCGGCGCAGATAGTCTTGTCGGTACCCGCATTGGAAGTGAGGGACGGAGCTACGGTTACTTTCACCGAGTCGGTAGCCGTGCAGGTGCCTTCGGTTACGGTAACGTAATAGGTGGTGGTTGCTGCCGGGGTTGCCGTGGGATTGGAAATTGTTGTACTGCTCAATCCTGCCGAAGGTGTCCAGCTGTATATGGCGTTGTTGCCGCCGGTGGTGTTTATCACGGCACTGCCGCCCGAGCATACGGAGAGGTCTCCGCCTGCATCAACGGCAGCATAGCATACGGTATCCTTGGATGAAGTGGAGCATCCGTTGGAGTCAGTGACCGAAAGTGTGTAGAGGCCTGTCTGGGAGGCTACATACCACTGCCCGGTTGCACCTGCTATCGCAGTGCCATCGAGATACCACTGGTAGGCTGCCTCAGGACTGGAAATAAGGGTATCGCCGGAGAGCGTTATGTTTGGCTCCGGGATAGGGTTAATGTAGATACTGCGGACTACGGTAGCCGTGTTTCCGCAGGAGTTGGTGATATCAACGTTCATGATATAATTACCCGGGGCGGAGTATGCATGGCTTGTTCCGCCTGCATTGGTAATGGCGGAATCGCCATCCCCGAAGTGCCAGTTGTAGAGTGTCCCGCCGACTCCTATAAAGTCGAGGGTTTCGCATGAGAACCAAGTGCCCGGTGTAAGGACTCCGATGTCCCCGCTCACAGGCTGGTTGTTCCCGATGGTAACCAGTAAAGAGTCTGTGGCGCTGTTTCCGCAGTTGTTGTAAAAGGTGAATTTCAGGTTAAAGCTTCCGAGAGAGGTATACACATGTTTGAAGAGTACGATGGGCATTCCTCCCTGGTTCACCGTTATTTCCTGATCGGGAACAGTAGATGTATCTCCGTCACCGAAATCAATGAAATAAGCAGCGCCTTTGACAGAATAGAAGATCATCGTGTCGCCCGGACATGCAGTGCCGTCGCCCGGTGTTCCCCAGTTGTTGTTATTACCCTGAGCATTGAGGTAAGGAACGAGGGTACTGTCAATAACTATGCTCTTGTATATGGTTGTATCCATGCCGCAGTTGTTTGTCATGGTAACGGCAACATTGTAATTACCATAATTACTGAAAGCGTGGAGAGGGGTGGATGCAGTGGATGAGTCACCGTCGCCGAACACCCAGAGGTAGGCTTTTGCCTGGGGCCAGGTTTCGAAATAAATTTCTTCTCCGGGGCATGCCTTGTCTTTGTTGGACCAGATATTGGGGTTATTGTTCCATGGTGTATTATTACCTATGGTAACGGTATTAAAGAGCGTGGTGTCATTGCCGCATCCGTTCTTGAGATAAACAGAAACGGTATACGTGCCTGTGTTTTGATAAATGTGGGTGGGTTGAATGTCCCAGGAAGAATCACCGTCGCCGAAAGCCCATACCTGTGTCAGTGCCGAGGGATAATACCAAAAGCTGAACATATCGCCCGGGCAGCCCGAACCGGAGGAGACATTAAGTTTCGCCCAGTTGGGGAAGTAGATATTATTCTTGATATGTATGGTGTCAGTATGTGAATTGGTGTTCCCGCACTGGTTGGTTACGGTAAGCTTTACAGGATAATCTCCTGTATTTGTATAAGTGTGTACAGGCCTTTCGAGGTTGGAAGAATCACCATCGCCAAAATCCCACTTATAATAAGGCAGGTTCCAGTCATTGGCATTCACGCTTACAGGATCACCGGGGCAGAACGTCCAGCTGCCGTTTACCCAGTAGGTCGCATTGGGTATGGCGTTGGTGTCAACCACTACCACTTTGAAAAGGCTGTCCAGTCCGCAGGGTGTATTCATAACGGCCTTCACAATATATTTCCCTGTGTCCATATATGCATGGGAAGGGTTATAGCTGATATTCCCGGAAGAAGTTCCGTCCCCGAAGTACCAGGTGGCCGAGTAGGAGGGGTTGGTGTAGAAATAAACATCTTCTCCCACGCAGGCGGAGTCTTTATTGCTGTATATCTTGTTCGGCCCTCCCGTCACATTGATATTCATATTGGAACTTCCGAGGAACATTCCGGTATTGGAATCGAAAGCAAAAAGACCTACGTTGTAATTTCCTGTATAGTAAAATGTATGTGCAGTATCCAGCCCGAAATAATTAGGGCTGCCGTCATTCCAGCTCCATACGTAGGTAACGTTGCCGGACATTATACTCGTGTTGGTAAAGGTTACCTTAAGCGGCTTGCATCCCTGGGTTACATCGGCGGTAAAGCTTACCTGGGCGACAGCAGCGTTAATGAGCATACAGCCAAACAATGCCAGGGTGATTATCCCTGATTTTTTCTGTAAAGAGTAATGGTTCTTCATAGCGTGAATGTTTTGATTATAAATTTTTGAGAGGGAGTAAATATATAGAAAAAAATCTTTGATTTACAAAAAAAGCAAATTCCTGTTTAAACCCTTACCAGGAGAGGTTTGCGATGTTGTAATACACAGCCATAGATGTATAACTGGGCCTGAAATCCGGGGATTTATAATCCCGGATTAACCACTGGTCTGAGAATATGCGGAGCCCGACCACGTGCCTTCCGAAATTATTGCTCAGGAAAGAGATTCCGATACCTGCAGTCAGTCCGCTTTTCATATAGGATGCGTTATAGCTTTTGTCGAGGGAGCTCAGCCCGGTAGGGGCATCCTTAATATAGGTTGACTGGAAAAGGGACAGGGACGCATACCCTCCTCCTTCAATAAAGAACACGGGGTTCAGTATGCAGGTACTGCATTCGATGGGAAAGCGTTTGACAATTATCCCGGGTACACGGAGAAAGGTTTCGTTAAAATATTTTTCATCCTTATCTTTTCCTATAAAGAATTTTCCCTGGTTAAATACTATGTCCAGGCCGGTTCTCCCGATAAAATGCCTGCCGAAAGTTTTTCCGTAAAGGAAGGTAATATCCAGTCCAGGCT
The DNA here is from genome assembly GCA_023251555.1 of Bacteroidota bacterium. GTDB lineage: Bacteria > Bacteroidota > Bacteroidia > AKYH767-A > JAHEYN01 > JAHEYN01. Next base: position 43,361 of record JAHEYN010000021.1, read on the forward strand.
TGTAACGGGTGTTGTTAAAGAAGTTAGGGTCGTACAGGTTCAGGCGAAAAAGGTTCGGTTGTATACCTATTGACAGGAGGTTGGAGTGTTTTTTCCCGGAAGCTGTGCTGTCCTGCGGTGCTTGTGCAAGAACAGAAGCTGCCGCTGAGAGCGGGAATAAAATGAATAACAGGATTTTTTTCATTGTTACATCGGGTTGGGTTATAAGTTTACTGCCCGGATTTAACCTGGCGGAGGAGTTCTTTCTTGAAGTCATCTTCTGCCTTATAAAGCATCGCGACTTTTTTCACGGGCAGGACCTGCTTGAAGAGTGCATGATATTTTTTAAGGATATCAACCTCGCCCTGGCGGAAAGCAATTACAGCATCTACCATCCTCTCTATTTCCCTGTCGCTTACGGCCGAGAAATCTTCTCTGGCGGCCTGGCGGTCCCTGCGGTGGTTTTTTCTCAGGAGCTCAAGTTCATTTTCATATTGGTTATATACAGGCCAAAATGCACGGGCCTCTTCAGGAGTGAGGTTCATCTTTTTGGTGATGAAAGAAACCTTCATCGCTTCTATTTTTTCTTTTCTTGATTCCACATCGGAACCTTCCTGTGCAAAGGATGAGATGGAGGCCAGCGCCATGCACAGCGGCAATAAAACTTTTCTCATAGGGATGCGGCAATAGTGGAAATGTCCACGTGGTTGGAAATCAGGTACTCCTCAATTTCGTTTTCATTCGTTTTTTTTCCGGAAGAAATTCCTGAAGATATCCCGGGGTCCATTATATCATCTTCACCGAGTTCGCTTATTATGCCGGAAGCACAGAGGTCTTCATAAGACAGGGATAAGATGGCTGATTCCGGGCTGCTGCCTGCCTGTGCCGGGACATTATCCCTCGTGGAGAGTTTTATTCCCGTTACCATAAGCAAGATGATACAGCAGAGGGCAAAAGCAAGCCTGGGTTCGGGAATCCATTTCCGGGAAATGATCGTTGTTGATTTCCTGCATTTCTCCCCGATACTCAGGGGAAAGTTTTCAAAATAGTTTTCCGGAACGGAGAAGGGATTTTTCTTCTCCGTCTTTGCCAGGAAAGGAGAAGCGGCAGATATTTCAGCCCTAACTTCCTCTCTTTCCTTGATATTGACGTTTGTATCCATTTGTAAATAATTAGATATAATTAACATTCAAAGGTTTAACGGTTATTGTTAAAATAATCTTCTATTTTTTTTACAGCATGGTGAAAGGAGGCTTTAAGCGCTCCTGCTGAGGTTTTGAGTACTTCCGACATCTCGTCATAGGGCATCTCGTCATAATAACGGAGGTTGAACACTATTCTTTGCTTTTCGGGCAGGGCAAGAATGGCTTTCTGGAGTTTTTTTTGTATTTCTTCCCCGCTGAAAAAGCTGTCATCGGCCAGTTTATCCGAGAGTTCATGTTCAACATCATGAAGAGGGAGAAAAAACCTTTTTCTTTTCTGTTGCAGGAAAGACAGGGCTTCATTTGCCGCGATGCGGTATATCCATGTGGAGAGGCGGGAATCTTCCCTGAAGCTGTTCAGTCCCTTCCATACTTTAACAAAAGTGTTCTGGGTTACGTCATTGGCATCATCATGGTCAATGACCATTCTACGCACCTGCCAGTATATTTTTTGCTGGTATTTCCTGACGAGCAGGTTAAAAGCATAATTACTGGTGTTTTCATTCCTGAATATTTCCAGCAATTCGCTGTCGCTGTACTCATTCATTCATGATAGGCTTAGGCTGTTTTCCTTTTCAGCACACGCTTTACCGCC
>JAHEYN010000022.1:0-3202 GCA_023251555.1 Bacteroidota bacterium
CTTACCAAATATTTTCTAATTTTGTCTAAAAGTAAATTTATGCCTGTTAGGAATACCAGAATTATATTCGCGCTTCTCGCAATTACGGCAGGACTCACCGGCTGCCTGCATATTAACTCCAGCGTGATGTTCAGGACACCGGAGGATTACAAGTTCGCCGATTTTTCAAAAGACTCCGTACAGCTGTATAAAATTGCTCCCAATGACGTTATCGAATTCAGGATTTACACAAATGACGGATTTAAACTTATTGACGTAACAGGTAGTACGTCGCAGGGTTCCCTGACAGTGATCTCTTATATCGTCGAACTGGACGGCACTGTAAAACTCCCCCAGCTTGGAAAAGTTTACGTTTCCGGATTAAATGTGCGTGAGGCTGAAAGGTTTCTTGAAACCCAATACTCCAAATATTTCAACAACCCGTTTGTACTCATTAAAGTTACAAACAAGCGGGTGGTTGTTTTTAATGGCTCGGGGGGAGTGGGCACCGTGGTTGTGCTCCTGAACGAAAACACTACGCTTATTGAAGCCCTGGCACAGGCAGGCGGTATAACCGGAACCGGAAAGGCAAGCAGGATTAAGCTGATCCGGGGAAACCTGAGAAACCCCCAGGTGCAGTTGATCGACCTCTCAACCATGGAGGGTGTGAAAAAATCCAATATGGTGGTTCAGGCCAATGATATTATTTACGTGGAACCTCTGCCAAGACTGAGCCAGGGTATCCTGACAGAAATGTCTCCTTTGCTCGGGATTATAACAAGCATGCTTCTTATGTACGACCTGTTTGTGAGGACCAAGGCAACATCCGGAAACTAATACCAGCAGGCCTAACCCGGATGTCTCCAAAAAGAAAAATAAGCAACATCAATGATGAGTTTGACTTTAAGCTCTTCATCCTCATATACAGGAAAAATTTTCACTGGATTTTACTTTTCCTGTTTATCGCCATCTCATCCGGAACGCTGTATATCCGCTATACACAGCCTATTTATGAATCCAATATTGTAATAAAGTTAGGTACCGAAAACAAAGCTTCCGCATTCCTTTCTTATTCGGCAATTGAACAAATTAACCCATGGGTGGAGTTACAGGGAAACGTAGAACTTCTTAAATCCAGGATCGTTCTGTCCAAAGCAATTAAGTCTCTCCCTCTCAGGGAAAGTTATTTCTCCCAGGGTTCCGTACTTTTTAATGAACTTTATCGCACCTCCCCTTTTTCCGTTCAGTACGAGATCGCAGACTCGTCCATATTAGATGTTCCTATTTATATCTCATTTGGAAGCCAGGGCAGATACAGCCTCAGCTATCACAACACAATAAACATCCCCGGCCTTAAAACAAACGAATGGTCCAGTGTCCCTTTTGGAAGGTTAAAAGTGGAGATAAACGATATAAGCAAACTTAACTCAAAAGAGTTCAGTGGGAAAAAAGATGTTTTTTTCTTTACCATCAACAATATAGAAACCGTTATCAGCAGGTTTATGTCACTTGTAAACGTACAGGTGCTTAGCGGTGATGCCCAGACCATCGGGATGAAACTCCAGGATAAAAACCCTCTTAAAACCTCCGATATCCTGAATGCCATGGCAAACGCATTCCTGAGATTTGACCTTGAACGGAAGGAAGAAAGCTTTAACAAAGTCCTGAATTTTATCAACAACCTCAAGGGAAAAGTTGAAGAAGATCTCCGGTTATCAGAAAATAACCTCGAAAATTTTAAAGTAGAAAATAAGATTATCAACCCTGAAGCAGGCGCCTCGGCCATTCTAAACAGGCTGTACGAATTGGAAAACAAGCAGATCGATCTCAACCTTCAGCTTGGTGTGGCCGAAAAAATGGAAGATCATATTGCAACCGCTAAAAATTTCTCTTCAATACTCTCCATTCTCACCGGATCAAAGACAGAAGGTATTATATATAACCTGGTTAACCTTATTCAACAGCTCCAGAATGAAAAAGATCAGTTATTGTTCCAGGTAACCCCTGAAAGTAACCAGATAAAAAACCTCAATAAAAAAATAGAATCGAACAAAAGTCTTCTTTTTGAAAGTATATCCGGATTAAAGCAGTCTATCATTGACAACCAGAACAGTCTTGAGAAAAGGATGAAAGAGTTTGAAACAAACTTTGTTGTCCTCCCCCACCAGGATGCCGAATTCACCAGGCTTAAAAGGATATACAACATCAGTGAAAAATTTTTCTACCTGCTTCTCGAAAAAACAACAGAGTTTGACATCAAAAAAGAAGGACTGACTTCCAGCACTCTTATTCTTCAGCCCGCATTTACCCCGACCACACCTGTTTCCCCCAACAGGACACTGGTAATGGGAGCCTCCATCATTCTCGGGTCTCTCGCAGGATTTATTATCATTGTCATGAACTATCTCTTCCATAACGTAATTACCTCGCTGGAGGAGGTTGAACTATACACCGAAGCAGCCCTGCTCGGCATGGTACCGAAATACAAAAATCCCATCCCGGTATCTATGCTTATAGTGGATAAAAACCCCAAGTCCATTATCTCGGAGGCCTTCCGGTCTATCAGGACTAACCTGCAGTTCATCTCCAATGAACCCGGATCCAAAACAGCCGTCATCACCTCCACTATCTCCGGGGAAGGAAAAACTTTCGTGGCTATCAACCTTGCGGGAGTACTTTCATTTTCCGGAAAAAAAGTCATACTCCTGGACCTTGATATGCGCAAACCCAAAATCCACCTTGGGTTCAATGCTCCCAACAACAAAGGGATGAGTACGCTGCTCATTGAAAAAGACAGACTCGAAGACTGTATCCAGAAAAGTTCTCTGGAAAATCTTCATTTTATCACTGCAGGCCCTATCCCCCCCAACCCTGCCGAACTTATCGTCAGCAAAAATATGCAGGAACTGCTAAAACACCTCAAATCAATCTATGATATCATTATAATAGACACCCCTCCCGTAGGAATATTGTCCGATGGAATCACCATGCTGCAGGAGGCAGACTATCCTATTTATATCCTTCGATCCCATGTTTCCAAAAAGATGTTTATAAAAAACATCAATAAGATGATGGATGAAAACAAGATTAACAGGATGTCGCTGATTCTTAATGGCGCTCTCCTGATGAAATCAAAATATGGCTACGGATATACCTACGCTTATGGCTACGGATATGGCTACGGATATGGCGGCTACGGGTATGGCGGCTACGGGTATGGCGG
>JAHEYN010000022.1:3212-44946 GCA_023251555.1 Bacteroidota bacterium
CTATGACGAGGATAAGAAAAAAGATGAGAAACGATCCCTCATCACCCGGATATTTAAACCAAAAACATGACAGTAACACCCACTCCCCTCAGCGGAGCACTAGTGATTCACCCGCAGGTTTATCATGATACCCGCGGGTATTTTTACGAACTTTTTAATAAAAACAAATTCGCAGAACATGCTCTCCCGGCAGAGTTCGTGCAGGATAATTTTTCAAAATCCCAGAAAAACACGCTCAGAGGTCTGCACTTTCAGAATCCTCCTTACACGCAGGGGAAATTAGTATTCGCCGTTACAGGAAAGGTACTCGACGTGATAGTGGATATACGAAAAAATTCCCCGACCTACGGGAAAAATTTTACCGTTGAACTGAGCGAAGAAAACAAAACAATGCTATGGATTCCCCCCGGCTTTGCACATGGATTCCTCACACTCGAAGACAATACCATTTTTTCGTACAAGTGCACCAATGTATATCATCAGCCTTCTGAATCCGGTATCAGGTGGAATGACCCGTTCCTGGGTATATCATGGAAAATCAAAAATCCTATCCTCTCGGAAAAGGATTTGAATCAGCCGCTCTGGAAAGACTTTGTAAGCTTGTTTTAAATTCAGATATTTTTTAAATTTACGCCTCTCATCTCCATCCCCATTTATTAATGGCAAAAGTTTACTATTACCCTTTTGTTTACATTGTTTTCTTTTTCTGTTCTGTTCTTTTCTCAGTACTCACCAACGGACTGTTCCTGAAATTTGCAACTACCCTTGGAATCCGCGGTCAGGATAAAGAAACCGTCATCCGCTGGGGACCCCAGTCCAAGCCTGCCATAGGCGGACTTAGTTTCTATATTATTTTTCTCCTTTCCATCACCTGTTATTCAATATTCTTTGATATTAACCAGGTTTTCCTCAACAAGCAATTTGTGGGACTGCTTTTATCCTCTACTGTCGGGTTCCTCATAGGGCTTGCCGACGATGCCTACAACACAAAGCCATTCCTGAAATTTGCCGCCCAGATTACATGCGGACTCATCCTCATTGCATCAGGAGTATATATTGATATCTCCGGTTCCATGCTTCTGAATTATTTTATCACCCTGTTCTGGGTTGTCGGGATCATGAACTCCATCAATATGCTGGACAATATGGATGCTATTGCATCTCTCGTTTCTGCAAGTATTATACTTGCCGCTATGGCCGTGATCTTCTTCCTGTATGATTATACCCGTAACATTCATTCCTTTATTCTCACCGGGGTCCTCGCATCCCTCTTAGGATTCCTCTATTTCAACTGGCACCCAGCCAAAATATATATGGGGGACACAGGCAGCCAGTTTCTGGGGGCATTTCTGTCGGCCGTCGGGATTATCTACTTCTGGAATTCAGAATATTCCATTTTTCATGACGGAACACCTAAGATCGAACATCTCTCATACCTGACTGTCAGGAACCTCGTCCTTCCCCTTCTTGTTTTTATTATCCCCATCATTGATACTTCAGTCGTGGTGATAAACCGTATATCCAAAGGAAAATCACCTTTTATCGGAGGGAAAGATCATACCTCACATACCCTCGCAAAAATGGGCCTCTCCGACCGGCAGGTGGCACTCGCATTTTCTTTAATATCCGGTATCTCACTTGTGCTGGTAATAATCATCGTGCACTATATCCTGACATGGAACCCCTATTACTCCGCTGCCCTCATCGCTTATTTTCTTTTACTCTTCTCCTGCTTTATTTTCCTCGCAAGAAAATTCAAACACTCCGAAGCAGAAAAATGAAAAAAGGAATTGCCGCCCTTTTCCTGTTTATCCTGGTATTTGTTTGCACAGAACTTTTCACCTTCTCCTCCGCTACAAATGAACCGGCTGATAAAGCACGGCCGGATACCTCCGGGAGTAAAAAGAATTACTATATCTCTGCAATAGAACTCCCGGCTGACCTTAATTTCGCAGGAGAAAAGATTCCTCTTGACCTGTTCGACATCCATGAACGGATGGACAAAGAACTGCTTATCAATACCTACTGGCAGTCCCAGACACTCCTGCTTCTTAAAAGGGCCAGCCGCTGGTTCCCTCTGATCGAACCTATCCTCAAAAGCAATAACGTGCCCGATGATTTTAAATACCTCGCCGTCGCCGAAAGCGGGCTTCAGAACGTGGTCTCTCCTGCAAAAGCCTCAGGCTACTGGCAGTTCCTCAGCGCCGCCGGGAAAAAATACGGACTGGAAATCTCTGACGAGGTGGATGAAAGGTACCATATTGAAAAAGCCACCGAAGCCGCCTGCAGGTACCTGCTTGATGCCAACAAAGAACTCGGCAGCTGGACACTCGCTGCCGCTGCATACAATATGGGAACAGAAGGCGTAAAAAAACAACTTGAAAAACAAAGAGTAAAAAACTATTATGACCTTTTGCTGAATGAAGAAACCTCAAGGTATATCTTCCGCCTCGTCGCCCTGAAAGAAATTTTTTTCCACCCTGCCCTGTACGGCTACCATCTCCGTAAAAAAGATTTATATCCTGCAATACCCTTCACAACTGTAATGGTTGATTCTTCCGTCTCGAACCTTGTTGATTTCGCAGGGGCCAACAATATTACATTTAAAACACTGAAGCTCTTCAACCCCTGGCTGCGCCAGAACACTCTCACCAACCCTTCCCGCAAAGAATACTTCATTAAAATACCGGATCCCAGGTTTGATTACGGAGATTTTCTCCGGAATGGCATGGCCAACGTAGATTCTGTCAACTGATCTTTTTGACTGCCTTCCGACTGTATGGAAAATGAACTTTTGGAAATATTCGGAGCAAGGGTGCACAATCTTAAAAACATTGATGTTTCCATTCCGCGCAATAAGTTAGTGGTTATCACCGGGCTCAGCGGGAGCGGAAAATCTTCGCTCGCATTTGATACTATCTATGCCGAAGGCCAGAGGCGCTACCTCGAAACTTTTTCAGCATACGCACGGCATTTTATTGGAAATATGGAACGTCCCGATGTGGATAAAATCACCGGGCTCAGCCCTGTTATCTCCATAGAGCAGAAAACAACCAATACCAACCCGAGGTCCACCGTGGGAACCATTACGGAGATTTATGATTTTCTAAGGCTCCTCTATGCACGGGCATCGGAAGCATTTTCGTACATGACAGGAGAGAAAATGATACGGCTGTCGGAAGATGAAATAATCAAAAGGATCCCGGGGGAATATTCGGGAAAAGAAATATTAGTCCTCGCACCCGTCGTGAGGGGCCGGAAGGGTCATTACAGGGAACTCTTTGAACAAATCATCAGGATGGGATTTATCAGGGTGCGGGTTGACGGGGAAATCAGGGAACTTAAAAGGCTTATGCAGGTTGACCGCTACAAAACACACGATATCGAAATTGTCGTGGACAGGGTCACTGTCCGGGACCAGGCAGACGAAAGGCTTTCCTCATCCGTTAAAACAGCGATGAAGCACGGCAAGGGAACTATCATGGTTGCAGAAGCCGAAACCGGTTCCGCCAGGCTTTTCAGCCGCTACCTGATGTGCCCCACCACAGGGATATCCTACGAAGAGCCGGCACCCAATCTCTTTTCTTTTAACTCACCTTACGGTGCATGCAAAAAGTGCGGAGGCCTTGGAAGCACACCTGAAATTGATATTAAAACAATTACCCCCCACCCGGAACTCAGCATCAGGAAAGGAGGCCTTAAACCCCTGGGGGAATACCGCGATACATGGGTTTTCAGGCAAGTCGAAGCCATCGGAAAAAAATACCTCTTCAACCTCAGCACTCCCGTCTCCGAAATCTCAGCCGAAGCAATGAATGTTATCCTCTTCGGATCAGATGAGATTTTCACTTACCACAGCGAATACCACGGTAAGTACACCAGCAGTTTCGAAGGCATAATCAATATACTGCTGAAACAATATACAGATACCCCGCCGGGGAGTACACAATCCTGGATAGAAGGATTCATGCACTCCGTAACATGCACTGAATGCAACGGGGCAAGGCTGAAAAAGGAATCCCTGTTTTTCAGGATCGACGGAAAAAACATCGCAGAGCTCGCAGAGATGGATATCAGCGTGCTTGGTTCCTGGTTTGAAAATATTGAATCCCGCCTGTCACCGAAACAAAACAGTATTGCCCGTGAAGTACTCAAGGAGATACGGAAAAGAATACGTTTTCTTATTGACGTAGGCCTGGATTATGTCACTCTAAACAGGAACTCGGTGAGCCTTTCCGGCGGAGAGTCACAGCGCATACGCCTCGCAACACAGATAGGGTCACAGCTCGTGGGCGTACTGTATATCCTTGACGAACCCAGCATCGGGCTGCACCAGAGAGATAATATGCGGCTGATAAATGCCCTGCAAAACCTCAGGGATATGGGTAACTCCGTTATCGTGGTTGAACATGACAGGCAGATGATCGAATCCGCAGACCATGTCATTGACCTCGGCCCTGCAGCGGGAATCCACGGAGGGAAAATAGTTGCACAGGGGCCTCCCGGCAAAATAATTGCATCCGCATCCCTTACTTCCTCATACCTCAGCGGAAAAACAGGAATTGCAATTCCCCCGAAAAGAAGGCGCGGAAACGGGAAACACATCTGCCTGAAAGGAGCTTCCGGGCATAACCTCAAAAACATAGAAGTTTGTTTCCCGCTCGGGAACTTTATATGTGTTACAGGTGTTTCGGGAAGCGGGAAATCATCTCTCGTCAATGAGACGCTCTACCCCATACTGAAAAATCACTTTTACCGCACAACAGACCGCCCCCTCCCTTACCAGTCGGTTTCAGGAACAGAACACATTGACAAAGTTATAGAGATTGACCAGTCACCCATAGGCAGGACACCAAGGTCCAACCCCGCCACCTACACGGGGGTTTTTACAGACATACGAAACCTCTTTTCCATGCTCCCAGAAGCAAAGATACGGGGCTACTCACCGGGGCGCTTCTCCTTCAATGTAAAGGGAGGCCGCTGTGAAACCTGCCAGGGCGGCGGCATGAAAGTGATTGAAATGAACTTCCTGCCGGATGTCCATGTGCACTGTGAGTCCTGCAATGGACGAAGATACAACCGCGAAACACTCGAAGTGAGGTATAAAGGCAAGTCCATCAGCGATGTGCTTGACATGAGCATAGCCCAGGCTATGGAGTTCTTTTCAAACATACCCTCCATCCTCCGGAAAATCACTACCATGAATGATGTGGGGCTTTCTTACCTCACGCTCGGGCAGGCCTCCACCACCCTCTCCGGGGGAGAAGCACAGCGCGTTAAACTTGCTTCGGAGCTTTCAAAGAAAGATACGGGTAAAACTTTCTACATCCTTGATGAACCCACAACCGGCCTTCATTTCGAAGACATCAGGATTCTCCTTGATGTACTGAATAAATTAGTGGACCAGGGAAATACAGTTCTTGTCATAGAACATAATATGGATGTCATTAAAACAGCCGACCATATCATTGACATGGGGCCGGAAGGCGGAATGAAGGGAGGACAAGTGGCGGCAGAAGGCTCCCCTGAAAATGTGATCAAAAATAAAAACAGCATCACGGCCGGGTTCCTCAAAGAGGAGCTGCGTATTGTAGTAAACTGAATCCCGGAAATATTTATAATTATCTTCACAACCCTAAAACCCAACGCCTTATGACCTCAGAAGAAGAAAAAATCAGGAAAGCCTTTGCCGATAAAGACTGGCAGGAAATCAAAGCTACAGACACCTGGCAGCTTTTTAAAATTATGGCCGAGTTTGTTGATGGCTTTGATAAAATGGCAAAAATAGGACCCTGCGTTTCTATTTTCGGATCCGCCCGCACATTGCCGGGCGATAAAAATTACCTGCTCGCCGAAGAAATAGCCTACAAGCTTACGCAGGAAGGTTACGGCATTATTACCGGCGGGGGGCCCGGCATCATGGAGGCTGCGAACAAAGGTGCCCAGAAAGGAAAAGGAAAATCCGTGGGGCTGAATATAGAGCTCCCGCACGAACAAACCTCCAACCCCTTTATAGACAGGGACAAACTCATTAACTTCGACTACTTCTTTGTAAGAAAACTAATGTTCATAAAATACGCACAGGGATTTGTCGTACTCCCGGGCGGTTTCGGAACCCTCGATGAACTCTTCGAAGCCATCACCCTCATCCAGACAAAAAAAATAGGAAGATTTCCAATTGTTATGGTTGGGAAAAAATACTGGGACGGCCTGCTGAAGTGGGTAAACTCTACCCTCATGGATGAAAAAATGATTAGCCCCGAAGACGTTAACCTCTATAAAGTCGTGGATACCGCTGACGAAGCCGTTAAGCATATCAACGATTTCTATTCCAAGTACCTGCTTCATCCTAATTTCTAAAACACCGCCTATTACTAACATCTCTTGGTTAGTAAGTTATAAAAAGCTAAAGGGGCTTATTGCCCTCAAATAGCTTAAATTTGCAAAATCTTTAAAAAAAAGATAAGTTTGCGGGTTATAATAAATCTTGCAATACAAGGTTGTGTTTAAAGTTCTGTTCTACCCGTCCCTGATATGCTGTGCCACGGCTATCAATGCATCCGCACAGGAAACAACACCCGTCTCCCCGGATACCGCGTCCTCGCCCATCTCCATCATTGACACATCTGCACCCGCACCTTCCCCCGCCGGCACTGACTCCCAGGCAGAACAGACGTCCTCTTCTGACAACACCCCAGACGCTAAAACATACAGCGACTCAATCGTCGCAAAACGCTCTCTCCCAAAAGAGATTCCACAGCCTGATTACTCCAATTACCATCCGGTAAAAAACACTTCCGAAGAAAGCGAAACCGCTTCCTTTACTATCAACCCAAACAGCAAAATTCCAGGCGATTTCCAGCCTGCCGATACCGATAAAAATGATAAAATCACCACCGGGGAGCTCGGAGCCGTTATTGATCATTTCTTTGAAGGAGATAAAGCCTTTACAATAGACAAAATTAATGCACTGATTGATTTCTTTTTCGACCAGCAACCCTGAAAAAACCGATATGAAAAAACAATATATCTGCTTTATAATCAACACATTAGCATTTTTACTACTAACTGTTAATCTTTCAAATGCCGTAAACGTTTCCCAGGTGCTGCCCCCCTCTGTTCCTCCCGGGGGAGAATTTAAAGTTTCCGTTACGATTGACAAAGGAACAACCTCCGGTTTTGCAAAGTACCAGGTCGAACTTCCGGAAGGACTTACCGCCACGGCCATAGAAACAGAAACAGCTACCTTTTCCTTTACTGACCAGAAAGTGAAATTTATCTGGATGGCACTCCCCGCCTACCAGGAGCTGAAAATAGTATTCAGGGTGAAAGTGTCGGAAACTGCAAGCGGCATTAAGAGCATAGGCGGCACCTTCTCTTATATTGAAAACAACGAAACGCAGAAGTTTGCGGTTACGGCAGCCAACATCTCCATAGAGGGAGGTGTTTCCGCGCAGACTGCAGAGAAAAAGGAAGAACCCTCACCAGCGGCTTCTACAGGGGATAATTCAGCACCTGCCATGACTGCCAGCAATCCCGCCACAGACAGCAACATGCCCGTTACTCCCTCTGCCGAACCTTCTTCGCAGCCTGCTGCACAACCCGCAGTTGCACCGGTAATGCCGGCAACCCTTCCGGCCATGCCCTCTCCTGCTTCTGCATCAGGCGTGACCTATAGAGTTCAGCTTGCAGCAACCCAGCAGCCTTCACCGGAAAATTCATTTAAAGAAAAATACAATATTGACGGAATAGTCTTTCATGAGTCTTTGAACTCGCTTCATAAATATACTTCCGGCAACCTCAAACTCTATACCCAGGCCAGAAACTACCGGAATGAAATACGGCTGAAAGGAATTGCAGGCGCCTTTGTTGTCGCATACAACAACGGACAACGCATCAGCGTGCAGGAAGCTCTCATCATCACAAGGCAAAAATGGGTTAAGTAAGAAAAGAATGAAAAGGATTTTTACTTATCTGCTTATTTTTCTTCCATGCCTGCTATTCGCCCAGAATGAAGATGTTTATCTTCTTCGCTATACTTACAAATACAGGTACCTTCCCGAAGTGGGCTTCAGCTCCGGCCTGATGAGCTTTGTGGGGGATGTCGGTTACAAAAACATCAGGCAGCCTATCAGGTACCGGCTCGGCTATACACTGTCTCTGCAGAAATCCGTCCTCTCCTTTCTTGATGTGTCGGCATACCTGCACACCGGGCGCCTCTACGGAAATGAATGGGATACTTCCTTCGTATATAATTTTCAGTCAACTGTTTATTCCGGCGGACTAAACATCATTTATAACTTCAGCAAACCTTTTTACAGCAAAAGTACCAGTCCTCCGTTCGTTTCTCCCTTCGTGCTCACAGGTATTGAGCTTGTCAGCTATGACTCCAATTCCGATCTCAAAGATGCAAACGGCAAAACCTATTACTACTGGACTGACGGTTCGATAAGGGACAAATATCAGTATGCCTCCTTTGCCTCCTCTGCCGTTAAGCTTCAGCGGGATTATAACTACGAAACAAACGCCGTAAAGCGAACATCTGCAATCGCTTTCCCTATCGGCGGCGGGCTGAAGTTCCGGATCTCCAACAGGATGAGCTTAGACCTGGGTACAACGCTGCATATAACAAACACCGACCTGATAGATAATTTCAAATCGGCAAACAACAACGATTATTTCCTTTATTCATACGCTGGCATACACTACAATCTCGGGGTACCCACCTGGCTGGAAGAAAAAGACGCCTCATACAAAGATGTTAACTTTAAGGCTCTTGACCAGGACGACTCCGATGCAGACGGGGTTTCAGACCTCAATGACCGATGCCCCGGAACACCGGCAGGCGAAAAGGTGGATGTGTTCGGATGCCCTGCCGACGATGACGGAGACGGTATCCCGAATTATGCCGACAAGCAAGCCAACACTGCTGCCGGAGCCCTCGTGGATGAGCAGGGTGTTGAAATTACCGAAGAGTACCTTGCAAGTAAGATAGCGCAGCGGGATTCCATAAGAAGCGCCACGACAGAAAGAAATATCAGTTTCAATTTTGAAGATGAATCCACGGGCTCATCCTCCGGAGAGGCTTCCGCGTATATCTTCATGGTGCAGCTTGGCAAATTTAAAAGTGATGGCATTCCTTCTGATCTTATAGAAAAAATCATGTCGATCCAGGATGTCACAACCAAAACGGCAGAGGATGGGACGACCTCTTATACCGTTGGATCATACAGGAGCAAACTGGCAGCTGAAAGCCGGTTGGGTGAACTTAAAAAAGACGGCATAAAAGATGCCTTCGTAATTGCAACTGACAAAGACGGGAAACCCGTTGACCTTAATACCATAAAAGAGATTACAGGGCTTGCACCGGGATCTTCCGGGCATAATACAAAAGAGGAAGAACAGCAGGAAAAAACACCTTTCTCCTCCTCTTCTTCCTATGACGTTGAGTTCCGTGTACAGCTTGGAGCTTACAGCAAAACTCCCGCACCAGGCACCTTCTCGGGAGTGACGGATCTCACACAGGAGCCTGCCCCGAACGGATCCACAAGGTACCTGTCAGGCAAGTTCAGCTCTTATGCAGAAGCCACAGCATACAGGGAAACCATGATAAAGAAAGGTTTCGGCGGAGCCTTTGTTGCCGTTTATAAAAACGGGAAACGCGTTACCTTCAAATCAATCAATACCGGAGAAAACGAAATTAAAAACCCGCCCGCAAGCAAGCAGGACGAAACATCCCTGCCTAAGCCTTCCCCCTCCGAAAACAGGAATACCGGAATTATTTTCAAAGTACAGCTTGGCGCATTTAAGAATGAACCGTCCGCACAGCAAAAAAATGTCTTCTCCTCGATACAAAATGTTCAGCAGGAAAAAACAGGGGATGGAATTACCCGCTACACTGCCGGAACCTTTTCAAACTATGAATCCGCCAACCGGTTTAAAGAAGAAGCCCTGAGCAAAGGTGCGAACGGAGCATTTGTAATTGCTTTTAAAGATGGAAGGAAAATCAGCATCAAAGAAGCCATCCAGGCAACAGGCAGGTAGTTTTTCATTTCCAGATTCCAAAAATGATACTTTTAAGTCCTGTTTAACACCAGTTTATTCTGCGCTATCCTTTTGATAATCAGAAATTTATGTCTACTTTAGGCATGGCAAACTCCCTTTCTTGTTATGAATTGTCTTATCGTAGATGACGATCCCCTGAGCCGGAAAGTTGTTGAACATTTTGTGGCAAAAACTGATTTCCTCAGGCTTGTAAAGTCATGCCCTGATGCCATTGAGGCTTACAAGGTTCTCAGGAATGAACAGATTGACCTTGTTTTTCTCGACATCGAACTTCCTGAAATGAGCGGGCTTGAATTTATTAAATCCATTGAGCGAAAACCTTACTTCATCCTTATTACCAGCAAAAAGGACTATGCGGTGGAAGCCTTCGAGCAGAATGTACTCGACTACCTGCTGAAACCCATCAGCTACCCGAGGTTCCTGAAAGCTGTGGAAAAATCCAGGAGAGATGCCCCGCCTTCCAATGATACCGGGGAAATTTTTATTAAAGCCGATTCCGGGAGACTGGTTAAAATCAGCACCAGTAAAATTTTATGGATTGAGGCCCTTGCTGACTATGTGATTATCTACACCCCGCAGCAAAATTACACGATTCACACTACCATGAAGAGCATGGAACAGAAACTTTCCCGCAATGAATTTATCAGAGCTCACCGCTCTTTCATAGTCAGAATTGATAAAATCACGGAAATTCAGGAGAATATGCTGGTGATAAACACACACCTGATCCCCATTGGCAGGCTTTACAGGAATGATCTCATGAAACGCCTGAACCTGATTTAATCCGCTTTTCATCGGCCAAAACCTATCATTGGTCGAAAAGATACGTTTCCCGGGGGCATATCATATTACATTTAGGAGCCTAAATTCATATTTATGAAAATATTTCATACGCTCCGGAAAAGCAGTTCAAAAGTTCTGCTTGCAAGTTTTATCACAGGGATTATTGCCGGCAAATTTTTTTCATGGCTTGCGCTTGATGTGGCCATGCCCCACTTCGGGTTTCTCACAGGCGGCATTGATATCAAAAACATTTCACTCGTAATGGCAAATGAAAAGATCAACGACTTCGGGGAAGTGTCTCCTGCCATAGTATTCAACGTAGGAAGCTACATCGGCTACTTCATAACCGCTTTATTCATCACCTTCGGGATCATCATGGTAAACAGGCTCTTCTTTACCTATTCTTCCCAGGCACGTCATGCCGGGAAAAAACAGGCTGCCCGTCAGCACGGGAAAAACATCTCACCGCGTAATGAGTTTATAACCGAGAGCATGTACGACTTTGCAGAAGCCGAATAGAAAATCTTTTTACATATATGCATAAATGTGGGGGACAAAAATACCTTCTCTTTTTTATAGTGGAAACTAACCCTGTTCCAGCAATAACAGCCAGTTAGCAATACCATTGCTTACCTGAGTTTTGTATATTTTTCTTCATCGGGTTTATCAATTAAAGTTGGTTAAAATTCTTTGTTTGTCCTCATTCTCTTTATCGCTCTTATGGTAAAGTTCAATAAAAATTATTTTTTCTTCTTCCTGAAAGTGAGCATAAATCAATCGCAAACCAGAATTTACACCACGTCCTTTCAATGCCTTACAGGCAATCTTTTTTACCTTGATAATACAGGTTCTCAGACCCAAATTATCAATCCGGAAACTGAATGGCGATCTTTCATCCGGTGTGACTTCTAACACTTTTTTGACAATGTCCAAATCATCATTAAGCGTTCTGTACTTTTTTAAAAGATTTTTTAAATCCTTCTTAAACTCAACAAGATCTTCAAAGATCATTGCTCTTCAATTTCGTCCCCATAGTTTCTTACAGAGAAAGGAGCATCCCTGTAAAAAGCTAATTCGTATTTTATTTCCTCTCCTTCTTTTGAAGCTAACCAGGGCATATCCTTATGAGAAAAATTACTGATCGCGGCAGCCGACCAATCACTCATTTGTTCAATAACCCTGTCAATAATTTCTTTTTCGCTTGCTTTTAACTGAGTCAAATCTGCCTTTTCTAAAGGGAGATAACGGGTTTGCGGATAACCGTGATATTCAGTTTTAACTCTTTGTAATTGCCCTTTAGCAATCATTTGCAGAATGATTGAATCTAACTTTTGCGGAACAGGGCCATAAGGCAGTTTACGGTATTTTGCACCTGTTAAATGCTCCTCATATAATTCGTAATAATTGAAATCGGAAAAATATAATAATTTATACAGAACTGTTTCCCCGACATTGGGTTTACCTGCACATCGCTCAAGAATATATAAAAGCACATTCTTAAACTTACCTACCTGCAGTGCAGGAACGGAAATACGTTCATCCATTTTTTTTGTCTTAGCCTCAACTTTGCCTTCTAGATCCTGACTGGTTGTAAATTCTTTAGACATAAAATCATCTAATGAAAAGCCCAATATCATTGATATTTTTTGCAATTCAAGAATATCAACACTTCTGTTCCCTAACTCGATCTGGGCCAAAGACGGCCGGGATATTTTGACACTTTTGGCCAAATCTTCCTGAGACAACCCCTTCATTTTACGAAGCTCTGCAATTCGCTGACCAATTTGTTTCTGTGACAGTTTAATATTCATAATAAGTTTGTGTTTACCATTTAACGTGACAAAGATAAGCATTGTTTTAATATCAAACATTTATTTGTTCTAAAATTATAAACAGGCTTATCCTCAGCTATTTGCAAACACATTGCCAAAGCAATCCGGGAAAGAAAATAAATTGGTATTAACCCATGGGTAAGCCCCGGACCTTCTTGTCCGCCGTAGCGGAACGCGAAGGCGGAGAATTCCGCAGCAAGCTGCGGGGAATTGAACCAAACCTTCTTGTCCGCCGTAGCGGAACGCGAAGGCGGATTAAAACGATGAAAAGACTTCTAAAACGTGTCAACTTATTTCAGGATGAGATGTCTTTTCAATATCTTTACTTACGTTAGACTACGAAATACATTGTAAGACGTGCTTAAAAAAACAAAATATTTGCTTTTGCTTTTCATATTTTATATGTGTTCTAATACATTTTCTCAAAATGCATTGTGGACAATTTACGACACGACAAATTCTCCTTTACCAATTAATGATGTTAGAACTATTGCTATAGATAAAAACGATAATAAATGGTTTGGAACAGCATATGGAGGATTAGTAAAATATGATGGAATTAATTGGACAATATATAATATGTCAAACTCGCCTATTCCTTCTAATTATATAAATGCAATTGCAGTTGATAGTCTAAACCATTTATGGATTGCTACTGGTAATGGAATGTATAACGGACTCGCATATTTTGATGGTATAAATTGGAAAGTATACAATAGCACATCAACACCTGTTGCATTTGGCAATACGCAGGCTGTTGCAATTGACAGTTTAGGGAATGTATGGGCATATACTATGTGGTGTGGATTATACGAACTAGTAAAAATTGATAATAAAGACTCGATGACTGTATATACTTCATCCAATTCTGGTCTCCCATTTTCATGGGTTAGAGACATTGAAGTTGATAAAAACAATACGCTTTGGCTCTCAGGTTATGACAAGGGTTTAATAAAATTCGATGGGATAAACTGGACAGTATACAATCCTCAGAACTGTGCTATGCCTGATTCCTTTGCTCGATGTATTGAGATTGCAAACAATGGTGACATTTGGGTTGGGATGTATGGCGGGTTAGCAAAATTTGATGGCATTAATTGGACAGTTTATGGTAACACTGAAACAAACGCAATCGCAGAAACTAAAAATGGAGATATTTGGATTGGCTATGATGGACAAGGAGTTGCAAAATATGACGGCTCAACATGGACGTATTATGCTTCTTACTATTCTGGTTTATCAGGTGATTTTGTATGGGATATTAAAATTGATTCCAGCAATGTTGTTTGGATTGGAACATTCTTAAAAGGTATTTCTGCTTTAAATGAAAGTTATCTTGGAATTAATGACCTAACAAATTATTTCTCTTATTCAATTTTCCCTAACCCCCTTTCTACACAGACAACTTTGCAAACAGACAATTTTTTACACAACGCAACTATCACGGTAGACAATTGTTTCGGGCAGACAGTAAAACAAATAAAAAACATCAGCGGGCAAACAGTTACTTTCTCGCGTGACAATCTCGCAGGCGGACTGTATTTCGTTCACGTGACACAGGACAACCAATTAATCGCGACAAAAAAATTAATTATCACCGACTGAATGGGCGACAGGAAAGCCCTTTGGCTTCGGGCATTCGGCGCTCTCGAAACTTGAAAGTGTTTACAAGAAACGAGCGACTAAAAATTGACACCTAACAAAAACAGGAAATGCTGTAAACCGTTCAACAGAGTATGTAAGCATAAAGAATCAAACTAATAAGAAATGAAAAGTGGAATTTTATTTACAATTTGCTTAGCAATGCTGGGCGCATGCAAGAAACCTGACGGAAAACTTTCTGGTGTAGTAACTTATTACTTTAACGCAAATTATGGTGACAAACCTGATGTTGGAGCAAAAATTTATATTGCCAATAGAAATGATGTGGATTCTTCTAAAGTAACGGCAATTGAAAAGTATATTGCGGCTAAAATTTACATGAGAATCATTGAACAAAACATGACTATGATAACTTTAGATTCTTCTGTCTTGCAATCAGATAATGATTTTTTAAAAAGCCCTTATAGCTCTGCCGATCAGAAAGAAAGATATAAAAATGCCATTGCTAATAGGCAAAAGGACATTGCAGGTAACCAAATAAATATTGAAAAAAACTGGACTCGATTAAAAGAGATAAAAATTAATTCAGAAAAAGATTATGACCATCTCTCAGAACTTGCATCAGCACAGGTTATGGACTTCAAAATATCTAAATATTCACAATCGTTTATAGCAGATGGTGCAGGTTCTTACTCAACAAACCTGACACCTGGTAAATATTTCGTTCTTATTGTTTCCAATCATCGAGAAGGACATTCGAGTGCTGAACTACTTGGACAATTAAAGTTTAACCATGAAACAGTAGAGTCGGAGAAAGAAGTAACTTCTAATGCTAATTTCTATTGATTAAATTGAAATTATACTAACCCCCTATTAACTGTACGTTTTTGTTAAAATGGTTTTGAAGTGATTGTGGTTTTATGTACTCACTGTATTTTCCATAGAACCTGGAGCTTAAGGTCAGAGAGCGTTTTGGCGGCACTGATTTTCACCTCCTGCCCGAACCTGATCCAGATGCTGATATTTTCTGACGCAGCATAGGAAGCAAGCAGGTAATAACGCCTTCCGCTACCGTAATAAAAAGGGAGCGAGTAGGCATACATCACGTCTTCCTCGTAAGCATATATTCTTGTATCATAACCACCTGTGTCAAACAGGGTGTACCTGCATGAAATCTTCACAGGAACAATATTCAGCTTCACCCGGAAGCCGCTGTATATCATGTAACCGTGCGAAGAAGGTTTGCCTGATTCCCTGTACAACACCTCCTCTGCCCTGCCCTCATACCCAAAAGACGGCGACAACTGCTGTGTAAAATGAAAGCGTATTTTGTCCGATGAAATATCTCCAGGGCGATTCAGAAACCTATTCCCCCCTGAATTGTTCTGCTCCTTAACCGAACTCCGGAAGATGATATATGCATTGGCCGTTTTCGAAAAGACACACCGGGCCTTTACCAGGTATTCTCTCCCCATAGAAGGAAAATCCGCAGCATACCTGAGCCAGGGGAAGCTGAAGACGTCATAATACGCTGACAACTCCCATCGCTGCACGGGAGTAAGCTGTATCCCCCAGTAAGCACCATTTTCGTTAGTTGTTTCAGAAGATTCCCTGAACCCGTTTGCAAACAATGCATGATAACTGCGGCTGTAACTCCTGTGAAGAAAAGACACCGAAACATTTTTGTGAAGGCTTGCCAGGAAACCATTAATGAAGGCTTTTCCCCTGTTATCTGTCACCGCTTCTTCCCCGAAAAAAGAAAAGTTCCCGGCAAGGAAACTGTAATCAATACCGCCGGAAAGCAAGCCGCCGGAAGGAGGATAAAAATAATTATAGGGAATGTTGTTCTTTGTCAAATTCCCGTCCCATTGGACATCCAGTATCGTTGCTCCCATTTTTAATTTACATGCAGTTGATTCCACGTGAACACCACGGGCAGAAAGCAAAACAGAGTTCGTGTCAGCACCATGATATCCCCCCTGCTCAAAGGAAGAAAACGAGAGCGGCTTCCCTGTACTGCTGTCGTAATCAACAACAGTGACACCTTGCCGCTTATGCGAATAGAAAAGAGACACTTCGGTTTTTCCCGCCCGGATGCACGCCGCTGCCCCATGCATAAACAGGCCTCCCCCCGCAGAACGATAAGGGATAATGCCTCTCCCCTGCCTTTGTACGTCAAGAATGCTGACTGGCTTCCCGGCATTAAACCCTGAACCCAAAACAAGCCGCTGACCAAAACAGAGGGTGTAATCTCCTGCCACGGCAGACTTCAGGAACCCTGCATCATGCAGCTGAAGGTGGAATGAATTAAAATCAATCTTCAGGGAGTTCCCGTTCCAGGGAAAAAAAGATCCTGTTTCTTTTGCCCCGGTAAACCCCGCGCTGAATTTATTTCCGGCATAAATCCGGTAACGGAAGAGCGAATTCCATGGACTTCCGGATGAATCAGATAATGCTTTCCCTGTCCTGAAAATAAAAGTATGTTCTGTTTTTTTCTCTCTGCCTTTTACCGGAAACGCCGGCTGCCTGACCCTGATATAGGGAAGAATCCTGCGGATAGTGGTGATATTCATACCTTCAATACACTGAAGCTCTTCGGGCGAAAGAAGAATACCATGCCGCTGTATATGATCCCGGATATTGCTTACCTGTATGGGGGTAAGAAAGACAATCGCAGATAAGTCCTCTGCAGATGCGGTATTGAGATCTAATGGATGCTCCCTTAGATTCTCCAGAGAATAAACCGCCGATGGAATCTCCGGGCTCTCTTCCGAACCGGAAATCGAATTTTCAATTTGTACGCCGGAGTCATCTGTATCCTGGGAAAATGCAGGAACAACAAGGGATACAAACAGGACTGTACATGAACAAAAGTGAATAAATGTATTTTTCATAGAGTTCTTCTAAAATTCCCACTCCATAGAAAACTGAGGAGAATAGCCAAGATCCTGGTGCCTGGAGGCTGAGAAATCAATTTTATATTTGCCTTTATAAAGGCCGAAACCAAAGGATGTGGACACAGGCAATCCGGAGATGCCTGTCCTGAGATACACCTGATCCGATGCCCGGTATTCAATTCCGGTTTTAAAAACACCCGGGGAGCTAACTTCCTTCCCCGTTTCAGCACATATCATTACTTTCCCTGAAGGTGTGTAAGCCAGGCCCATCCGCAAGGTTGTGGCCGCAGGTTCATTTGCATAACCCCGCAGCGTGACCACAGAAGGATTATACAGGTGAATACCCATCCTGAGGACAGATGCAAGCTGTGATTGTATGCCCAGTTCTGAGATAATTGTTTTCGCTGATGTCTGTTCGCCGGCAATAAAAGAAGAAATAAAATCCACGCGGACTCCGGCGGATGTTTTTCCAGAGAAACTCATAGCATAGGAACAGGCAATTTTTTTCTCATTATAAAGTTCGAATCCGAAATAGGAAAAAGAAACGCCTGCAGTTCCCGTTTTGCGGACAGGGAAGGCAAACAGAATATCCGTTTGCCCAAGTTGCGGGAGCAAAAACTTCCGGTCATGAAAAATTCCTGCACAGGGCTTCCTCACGGCCACCAGTCCTGCCTGGTTATCCTGCATGGCCCAGAGGCCGGTCAGCATTACCGACGAACCGGCCAGCCCGGCAGATTGAGCCCCTGACGAAAAATAATCATTGGCGCCCCGCAGGCGGGAAAAAGAAATCAATAAAAGAAAGTGTAGAATAAAAGCCTTCCAGCTGCACATACCAACATCACCGTTACGATGCAGGGGTTTTCAGTATAGCCCTGCGAATGAAAAGTTTATCTCTTTAAAAAATCATTTTACCCTCAGCCTGAAATTTCCTTTGGACTGAAGTTCTTCGTTTGCCTTTTTCACCTTTTCCTTCAGTTTTTCCTTAAAAGCAACAAGCTTATCAAAAAGTGCCTTATCGCCGACTGCAAGAATCTGGACTGCAAGGATACCGGCATTCTGAGCCCCGTCAACAGCCACCGTGGCTACGGGAATCCCCGCGGGCATCTGGGCAATTGATAAGAGCGAGTCCCATCCGTCAAGAGAGTTGGCGGATTTCACCGGGACACCGATCACCGGGAGGGGCGTCATAGCTGCCACCACACCTGGAAGATGCGCTGCTCCCCCGGCTCCCGCTATGATCACGCGTACACCTTTCGCATAGGCATTCTTTGCAAAATCCGCCACCTGGTCAGGTGTACGGTGTGCTGAAAGCGCGCTGATGTCAAATGGTATCTCAAACTCATCAAGAATTTTTGCAGCGGCTTCCATCACTCCCATATCCGATGCGCTGCCCATTATGATTGATACTCTGGAGTTCATATTAATTTTCAGTATTAACTTTCGTCAAAAATAAAAAGTAAATCTCTATCTGCAAAAGGTATCTCCCAAAATGCTGCATCAGTCATCTCTGCCAAACCTCTTCAAGACCCGGACGTGAGAGGCAATGGCACCGATAAAAGTTCTGTTTTCATAGTATGGCAACCCAAACTCTTTTGCGGTTTTCCTCACAATGGGGGAGAGAGCCCTGTAATGAATATGGCATATTCCCGGGAAAAGGTGATGCTCTATCTGGAAATTAAGTCCGCCGAATAAAAGGTATGCAAGATCGCTCCGGCATGCGAAGTTTGCGGTAGTATACATCTGGTGTTCTGCCCATGTGTGCGGCATCCTGCCTCCTGAGCCTGGCAAAGGGAAGGAAGGCCCCTCAACGACGTGGGCAAGCTGGAAAATAAGTGAAAGAGTCAACCCTTCGAAAAGATGAAGTATAACAAAGCCTGCTATTATCTCGTACCACGGCAGGTCGATCACTATCATGGGTAAAGCAAGGAAGAGAAAATAATAAAGGGTTTTATACCCAAAAAGCCGGAAATATTCTGACACAGGGTGCCTGCTGTTGTCATACTTCCCTATGGCAGACTTAAAGAACTTCACATAATCTTTTATAAAAACCCAGGAAAGGGTGGCCAGCGGATAAAAAAGGAAGACGTAGATATACTGGAAACGGTGAACGAACCATCGTTTCTGGCCCGGGCTGAAACGAATAATCTGCATCTGGTTGATATCATCATCATGACCGGGCATATTTGTATAGGTATGATGAATGATATTATGCATAATCCTCCACATATAATCATTTGCGCCCACGATATTAAAAGTGAGAGAAAGCCATTTGTTCACAGTTTTATTACGGGAATAAGAACCGTGTATTGCATCATGCGCTATATTCAGGCCTATCAGGGCCGTGAGGATTCCGTTTGCTGCGGCAAGAAGAAGCATCACCCACCCGCTGAAATGCCCGGTAAGAAGAAGAAGATAGGATATCATAAACAGCGAAAGAATTACGGCCGTTTTCCAGACCATTGCACCGTTGGCATTTTTTGAAATCTTTTTTTCTGAAAAATATTTATTCACGCGGCCTCTCAGCACGGGGAAAAAATCCTCTTCACTATTGTTTTCAAATACTGTTTTCGCCGTATTCATAAGGGACTATTTTTTATTTTTTATCAGATCCATTCCACAGATGGAACACCTGCCGGGTATATCGGATTTAATTTCAGGATGCATTTCGCAAGTATAGCCGGATTTCCTGCTATTTACGCTATATGCGTAAAAACGGTAAGCTATTCCGGCGGTGGTCTGAAACTGGGATGCCACCTGTGTGCCATTGACATATTGATATAAAGGAAATTCACTCAGGGCATATATCGTCAGATTTCCGCGAAAAAAAGCATAACTCAACTGGGGGGCAAGCACAATTTTTTTCATTCCGGTTGACAAGGGGTCGTAGTTGGGAAAAGGCATATGCTCGTTTCGTTTCATTTTGTCCATCCATTCGCCTTTGAGCTGCATTGTTACGCCTAAAGTCCCGAAAAAAGTTTTGCCGGCAAATAATCCCATGCTTGCGTAATCCCCGAACTTCTCCCCGTTGGGATTCCATCCTTTCTTAATATACATTATGCTTGAAAACATCCTGAAGTTTCCTGAAGGGTAACCCCTGAAGAGGAAGGTATAGAAAACGATATCCTGTGCACCCGTGGAAGGCTGCACTGCGGGGATTTTAGTGTCATAGACCGTCTTACCTGTTTTAGCATTATGAAAAATAACGAGGGAGTCGTTGTATTTTCCAAGGGGGATTTTATATCCCAGTCCAAGTGTAATTTCCGTTGTCTTTTTTTCATCAGTGCGGTTCAGAACATCATACCTTGGAAAGATTAATATGTCCGCGATTCCGCCTGAAGTAATTGTATCAATGTGATTCAGGCCATACTGTGTTTTATTGATGTAATACCCCGACTCGATTGACATTGTCAGATTTTTGGTTACCCCGTATGCTATCCTGGAATACACATACCGGCTGTAATAATAGTCAATAAATTTCGGTGCGGCCGTATCCCCGCTTAAGAATTTACCGGTTTTCACATTCTGGTAATTAACATTCGCTTCCACCTGCCTGTCCTGGAGGACGCCCTGGGAGGATCCGCCTGCAATGGGGCTTCCGCTCCCTCCCCCGCAGCATTGGGAATACAGGCGATCCGGAACTGATAAAAGCAATACACTCGTCAGCAGGAAAATCCTTTTTAGCATTATTTCTACTTTATCACCAAACATCCCGCGCATGAAAAACCTGAGCGCAGGATCTGTAATTCTAATTCAGAACCTGGATCCTGATCATACTGCCATTGAGGCTGACAACATAAATGCCATTACTGAAATCTGCAGTATTTAATGCGATCCTGTATTTACCTGTGCTTTGTTTCCCTGATTCAAGTGCCTGTATTTTCTCTCCGAGAATATTGTAAATCCCAATCCTGACATCTGATGATTGTTTCAATTCATATTCTATATAAGTCATTTTACCGGCAGGATTCGGGAAAACAGAAATGGTACTGATGCCAGCCTGTTCATTCTCAATCCCGGTTGCATCTGCAAGAGCCTGGTCAATTGCAGCCCTTATAGAGGCATCATCGGAAGCTGTAAAGCCCAGTTTTTTATAATACACCTTATGGCTGCTGTTCCCTGCCACAACTATTGTGGGCATTCCCATACCCCCGTAGTAAGCCAGTTCATTCGGGCACTTTTCAATGCAAGGGAAGGAGAAACCGTTGCTGCTCTTCCAGCTGTTCATCGAACTGCAAACAGTAGAATTGGTATAACCGAGAGAGAACATAAACACTTTACCGGGTTTGGAAACCTGGTAATCCTGGTAAATCTGGTCGGTATAATAAGCGGCAGAGGTGCAAAACCCGCAGTTCATCATGTCAAACTGCATCAAAACCACTTTTCCCTGATCCAGGTAATCAGCAAATAAGCTTTGAGTGTTGCCGTCGCAGTCTGTTTTCGTCCAGTCCTGTGCTGTATTCTGCGCGAACAAGCTGCCTGCTGAAAATATTGCCGCAGTAAGTATTGTACTTTTTTTCATTTGTACTAATTTATTCTTCTCCTAATGCTATTGCAAACTTAAGCTATTGAAGGTACAATTACTAAAAAAACACGCTCTTTTTACCCAGACATGTTGTCTAAATGGGAATTGTATCCTGTACAGCGAGTACCATCATTGCATCTGAGAATGTAAACAATCCACATAAATAAAAAGTATGTGAAAACCGGAAGTATTGGGCTGTGCCCACCGAAGCCCGAAGAAACTTTAGCGAATTTAGGACTTAGCTATGAAAGAAAAAACCCTCCTTCGATAAAGATTCGGAGGGCAGAGTGGAAACTTAACCGGCATTTTGTCGAACCGATTATTGGTAGATATGTTGACGTTAAACGATAATTATTAAAAGAAAATAGTTTGAGTGCCGGTGTGAGTATTGAGGAAAAAAATAAGAGCGAGACCATTCTCTCTCGCTCTCCGCACCCGCTCTGATTTTTTGTGGGAGCTGAGGGATTCGAACCCCCGGCCCATTGCTTGTAAGGCAATTGCTCTGAACCAACTGAGCTAAGCTCCCGTATTAATTACAAAGGCTGCAAATATAGATACTTTTTTCCGTGTGCAAAAAAGAAGGTAACTTAGGCGGGTGGAGACGCCTCTCCACACAGGCCTACTGAAATTTAATCATTACAAAAACAAATTCTCTGCTGTCACCTGATTCATGAAAAACGTCTTTTTCCTGGTTCATATCAGCACCCAATTCAGGGTTCTTGTAAAAATTGCCGAAATGCTGAATGCATCCGGGAAATACCATTCTGTCATGTACCTTGACGGGTCTGTGCACCGGCTTGATGATGCAATGGAATACTGCACCGGGCACTCTCTTGATTTTCTCCTTTCTCCGGAAAGAATTCCGGCACACGAAAATGGGCAGGATCGGGCAGGAAAGAATCTCTTTCAGAAAAATAAAACAACATTCCCTTCCTTTTTTTTCACAAAACTCGTTTCCTCCGTTTTATTTTACCGCCGCAAGATCAGGCGATTCACAAGGATCCTGCAGGAGCAAAAAATTTCCCTTGTCATTATTCCTGACGATGGCCCCGAAAACAATTATGCCGTTCTTGTAAAAGCTGCTCACAAACTTGGCATAAAGGTTATAGTCTGTCCCTTTACCTCCATGACCTCCGAAGGAACTGCTCTTGCACTTTCCGGCAATAAATCGCTGAGTACCGGCCTGCTTTCCAACAGGATCACATCTGTTCTCCTGCCTCAATGGAAATACAGCCTCAATGGGAGAATTTTTTTAAGGACCCCTGCCCATGCCGCATGGGCAATGAAGCTTACCGGTATTGCCCCTCCCCGTCCATGGCTGGATAACAGCGGCCATGCGGATGTGATTGCCGTAGACTGCTTTCTCAATAAAAAATATCTTCAGGAAAGAGGAATTAAAGAAAACCGGCTTATACTTACAGGAGCCCTCTATCATGATGTGCTGGCATCGGGGCTCCGGAACAAGGAAAGAAAACTCGAAAGCCTGTATCACCGGCATGGAATTAATAACAGTAAACCGATGGTACTTTGTGCCCTTCCCGCCCTTTCCCCCGAGGACGACCTCTCTTCATATAATCCAAACCTTGGAAAAGGGAAAGATTTGCTTGAGGAATTTGTGAAAACACTTACCTCAATAAACAGCCACCAGGTATTCCTGAGCCTCAGGCCGGGCAGTAAAAAAGAAGATTATCTTTTTCTTGAAAAATACGGGGCCTGCATTGCTGAAGAACCCGTGGAAGAACTGATCCCTGCCTGCCGGTTTTATGTCAGCAGTTTCTCCGCCACTATCCGCATGGCCATTGCCTGCGGTATCCCCGTTCTGAATTACGATCCGCTCCATTATAATTATACTTTTTACAAAGGATTAAAAGGAGTCATCCACACAAACACTGCCGCCGGATACAGGGAATATGCAGGCCGCCTTGCCTCGGATGAGTTGTTTTACCGGGCTGCGAAACAGGAGCAGGAACAAATTAAAGAGGATTATGGCAGCATCGACGGGCATGCAGCAGACCGGCTGCTGGCTCTTACAGACAGCTATTGCGGAATATGAAAATATTTGTCACAGAAAGAATAAACAGGAAGCTGCTTTCCCGCCTCATTACAAAAAAGTTTAACGGGGTGGTTTATCTTGATGCAGACGCAGGAGCAAATGAAACTTCCTTCCCGGAGCTTACCCTCTGTCATGCAAGAAAATGTTACCAGGAGGCAGGGTGGCATGGCTACGGAATACTTGAAAAAAGAATTGAGGCGGTAAGAAGAAAAAGTCCGGAACTTATAACATATCAGGCGATTGATCTCGCTGCCGCCCTTGTGAAAGATCTCTACTGGAGGACCTCACGGGAATTTATGCTTGACTACGCATGCGGCAGGTTCTTTCCTGCGGCAACTGCCATAGTGAGGAACAAAAGTCCGCATGTAAAGGATTTAATCTATTGCCTGTATCTGCTGCTGAATGGCTACCTGAAATATATTGCAGCCCTGCTTTCAGGAAGAAGAAGGAGTGTTCGTGAAAACATTCACCGCAAATGTCTCATCCGGATTGAAGACAAGGTGACTTATGTTTTTTACCGGAACCTCCTGAAGGAACTGGGGTATGAAAACATTACTGCCTTCCAGATCAATAAGCCTCTCGAAAAAGAAACTGCAGCACTGCTCTCCGGGCACAGGATTCCCTCTGTGGATGTAAGTAGTATCCGTGCTTCCGGGTTTATAAACCCGGTCTCTGCCGCCAGGCTGATGTTCATGCTTCCGGCCACACAGGTGAAAGAAATCATAGAGGCGCGTACTTCAGTGCTTGACAGGGTGGCCCAATATGAAGCGCTTGCAAAGTGTGGTGCAAAGGTGATAATCAACAACGCTGCCGAATGTGATTCAGGGGGAATGGTAATGGGATTGACCGGAAAGAAATACGGCATCACTACCATTAATACCATGAACGGCACAAAATCCAGAGACGCATTCAACAGCGGAACGGGCTTTGACCTCTGGTTCGTACATGATGAAGGGTTGAAAAAAATGCTCTGTGAAACCTACAAACTTCCTCCCGAACGGATTGCAGTACACGGACACCTCTTAGAGGACGAAGCCCGGGGTCACAGGTATGGGGGCTCTCTTGACAAATACATGGACAGGATAAAAGGCAAGAGAATTATTTCCGTATTCACTCAACCCTTAGCTGTGGAAGAGCGGAACGGGGTGCTGGGGTTTCTCAGAAAACTAACCGGGAAAGAAAACGATATCCTGGTACTTATCAGGCTGCACCCGGTGGAAAAAGAAGATCAGTTTGCAACAGAGACTGCCGGGCTCCTGAACGGGCACATGATTATCCTCCCATACAGCAGGAGCGCCACAAATGAAAGTCTTTTCGATTTGCTGCTGCATACCCATGTCGCCATCAGCTTTGCATCAATGGTATCCTACCAGGCAAGCTGGCTCGGGGTTCCGTCCATTAACTTCGAATACCGGGAACAGTCTGTGCTGACTTATATTGACGGGAAAAAGGTGATTCATATCAACAGCACGGAAGCCCTGGAGCCTGCATTAAAGAATGCTTTTTCCGTATCCCGCGGAAAGGGAGCGGAGGAAATCAGCGTCAGCAAAAAAATTGCCGGAGAAATCCGGAAATATTTCTAAGTGGCTATTCAGGATTTATAAAATCTTTTTCTCCAGCGTCCATGCTTCTGCCTCTCCGGCAAACAATGGCTTAGCCCTGCTCCATGTATAGTTGAAAAATTCAGAGCTGCGATAGTTCAAAAGGTCGTCTTCAGAATCCCACAGACTGTATGTGAATAACACATCCGGGTTGTGAATGTCGTACAGAAGCTCAAGATGTGAGCATCCTTTTGAAGCCTTTATCTTCTCATGGGTAGCCCTGTATAATCCAAGAAACTCTTCGGTTTTTCCGGGTAAGAAAGTAAGTTTAACTATTCTGACTATCATGGAAAATCAATATTAATATTGCTGCCCTGCTTTATGCCTATAGAAGTCAGAGGTCCTTTGTTTATCGCCAGTTTAAGCATGCCCCTCCTGTTGAAAAGTGCCACCGGTTCTCCTTTTTCTACCTGTCCGTATGAAGTACTCACAGAATGGACGACTATCCCCGCAGCAGAAATCATAATCCTGAATTTTCTTCCCTGTGCAACCTTCTCAATCAGGGCTTTTGAAATATTGGTGGTGGCATTCCCGTAGTTATCACTATAAACAACCGTGCCTGTAATATGATCTGCCGAATAGGCGGGCGTTCCGATCTTTCTCTCCCAGAAGCCAAGATTAAGCGGGCGTTCTTTACCCAATTCTTTTATATTCCCGCCTTTAGCGAGATGACAGGCTGCCCCGATAAAAATATTCAGTACAGGAGAATCATGAGAAACACCGGTGGGAACAAAACGGGTAGCGTCAATTTCTATAATCTTATCGACTTCCATATCAAGAACAAGGGAAAAAATACCATTATCGGCACCAATAAAAAAATGACCGTCGGCCATTACGGCAAGGGGAAGAATATCATTGTCCAGATCAGGGTTTACAGCTATAAGGTGAATTGTTCCGGGAGGAAAATGAGGGTACGCATTTTTAAGAACAAAGGAAGCCTGTACATAGTCAAAAGGGGGAACAGAATGAGTAATTTCGGCAATAACAAGAGAGTGGTCAATACCAAGGAATGCGCCTCTGGCAGCAGCTGCGTAATGATCCCTGACACCCCAGTCGCTTGTTAATGTAATTATCGCCATTCAGGATATATCCGTTAAACCTCAATTCACATCCCTGCAAATCCGCGGAATTTTGTTTATTTGCATTGTCAAAAATACTTAAATAAAAATAATCCTTAACCTTTAGTCTTGAGAGAAATTATCATCCCGATTGAGAATATCAGCCCCATGGAATTTTTCGGGGTAAACGATGTCAATCTTGAAATTATCCGCAAGCATTTCACGGAACTGAAGCTGGTTGCCCGCGGCAACGAGATTAAAGTGCTTGGGGAAGAAAAACAAATAAGCGAGCTGAAAGAAAAAATACTCCTTCTCATTGAGTATTATCACAAGAAAGGGACCCTGAGGGAAGATGAAGTAGAGGACTTACTGTCTTCTTATTCTGAAGAAAGGCAGGCCGCTGCACCGGAAAGCAAGGATGTGCTGGTATATGGCCAGAACGGCATTGTGGTAAAGGCGCGTTCCGTAAATCAGCAGCGGATGGTTGACAGCAGTGAGAAAAATGATATTGTTTTTGCCATAGGCCCTGCAGGAACAGGAAAAACATACACTGCTGTAGCTCTGGCTGTGCGATCACTGAAGAACAGGCAGATAAGAAGAATTGTCCTTACCCGTCCTGCTGTTGAAGCCGGGGAAAACCTCGGTTTCCTCCCGGGCGACCTCAAAGAAAAAATAGATCCTTACCTCCGCCCTCTTTATGATGCCCTCTACGACATGATTCCGGGCGAGAAGGTCAGGAAATACATTGAAGACGGTATCATTGAAATAGCCCCGCTCGCATTTATGCGGGGACGAACACTTGACAATGCATTTGTGATTCTTGATGAAGCCCAGAATACAACCGAGAACCAGCTCAAGATGTTCCTGACAAGGATGGGGCCCAACGCAAAGTTCATTGTTACGGGCGACATTACCCAGATTGACCTCCCCCGGAATCAGCCTTCAGGACTGGTACAGGCTTCAAAAATATTAAGAGGGATCAAAGGTGTGGATTTTATCCGGCTCGACGGGCAGGATGTCGTAAGGCACAGGCTGGTGAGGGAAATTATAGACGCGTACGAAATAAAAAAGAAAGAGGAGTCTTAGCGCCCTATATTTAATTGATTACTATTTTTCCTGTAGCGATTGTTTCATCACCTGCTTTTACCACATAAAAATACAGGCCATCCTTTAGCATTTCTCTCCCGATCACCCGCCGGCCGTCTGTAAACCTCATGCATGCTGCTTCCCTTCCCAGCATATCATAAATAAGAAGTTTCACTTCTCTGCTCAGGGGGTATCCCTGTATAACAAGTTCTGCCGAATGGCTGAAGGGGTTGGGAGAGATCAAAGCCACGGATGCATCTCCGGACTGAAGAGCTATCACCGACGACAGGCTGGATCTGCCGTCATAAACGGTTTCCCTGAGCCTGTAATAATTAATGCCGGCAGCCGGGTGTTCATCGGTGAAGGAATAATGGGCAGAAAGGCTTGCATTTCCGGCTGCCTTCACTTGTCCCAGAGATTCAAATGAATAACCGTCAGAACTTCTTTCTACCACGAAGAAGGCTTCACTGGATTCAGCTGCAGTGTGCCATTCAAGCCTGTTGATTCTGCCGTCGTTTATTCCGGTAAAGGAGAGGATATCCAGGGGAAGGGCGGCAGATGCAATTCCGAAAACATAAGCAGAACCTGCGCTCCCCAGCGTATTCAGCCCTGAGGCATCCTCATCTTCGAAGTAAGCCCCGGCGATAGCGTAATCACCTGATATACTCACCGAATATCCGAAAGAATCGCCAATGCCCCTGTCAGAAGCAACAATTTTCTGCTTCTGGCTCCAGGCACCTGCTCCGTCGCGTTCAAAAATATAAGCGGAGCCGCAATTGCTTACTGTATTCAATCCTGCGGGATCTTCGTCTTCGTTATTAGCCCCCACAATGGCATAATTGCCGGAGATGCTGACAGATATGCCGAAGTAATCACCGGCAGCCCTGTCGGAAGCATCCAGCTTATTCACCTGAGTCCATGTTCCACTGATGCGTTCAAACACATAGGCTGATCCGGAGTTAAGCATATTATTCAGGCCCGAAGCATCTTCGTCTTCAAGGTAAGCGCTCACAATAGCGTAGGTTCCGGAGAGATTAACGGAGGCGCCGAAGTAATCACCGGCAGCCCTGTCGGAAGCAACAATCTTCTGTGCCTGAGTCCAGGTGCCGCTGATGCGCTCAAACACATAGGCTGAGCCGGCAGAGTTCATAGTGTTCGCTCCCGCGGCATCCTCATCTTCGTAGTTGGCTCCGGCCATGGCATAAACTCCTGAAATGCTGACAGTGTAACCAAACTGGTCGCTTGCAGCCCTGTCGGAAGGGACGATTTTTTTTACCTGTGTCCAGGTGCCGCTGATACGTTCATACAGGTATGCAGAACCTGCCATGGACATAGTGTTTGCCCCTGCCGCATCCTGGTCTTCCTGATAAGCTCCCACGATGGCATAAGTGCCTGAAATTCCCAGGGAAAATCCAAACCAGTCAAGGGTTGCCCTGTCAGACGCAACGATTTTTTTTACCTGCGTCCAGGTACCGCTGATACGTTCAAAGATATATGCGGAACCCGCATCTGCCATGGTGTTTGCACCCGCAGCATCTTCGTCTTCAAGGTAAGCGCCCACAATGGCATAAGTTCCCGAGATGCTTACCGAACGGCCAAAGTTATCGCCCGCAGCCCTGTCGGATGCCACTATCTTCTGCACCTGTACCCAGTTTGTGCCATTATACTCATAGAGGTATGCAGCTCCGGCGTCGGCCAGGGTATTGGAACCTGAAACATCTTCATCTTCCTGATATGCACCCACAATGGCATAGGTGCCCGAGATGCTTACGGCATAACCGAAGAAATCCGAGTTAAACCTGTCGGCAGCAACTATCTTATTCATCTGGTTAAACTGGGGAGCATTTACAGTGTAGGATGCACCTCCGCTGAAGGTATTTGTTCCGCCGGAAGCATTTGGTGCAACCATAGATAAGGTATTATAAGTACCGGCAGAAGGATTGGTAACACCCTGTATGACAACAGAAAAAGTTGCGCCCTTGGCAATTGACACGGGAGCGGCGAAGGACAAGCTTGTTGCAGTCTGGGCGGTAAATGAAGCTATCGCAGTTCCGTCAAACGTACTTCCCGCAAGCACTGCAGTAGTTGCATCTGTACCGGCAGGAAATGTAATAACCACGGATACGCCGGCGGCAATACAGCTGTTCACGCACCCGCTGCCGCCTGCAGCAGCATTATCGGCATCCAGAGTGTATGCAGACACCTGGGCGGCAGTGCTGTTCGACAGGGTAATGGCAGTCCATACCGGAGCATAATTGGTTGCCCGTGCACTGATACTGACCATGAAGCAGCCATACAGCGGTAAAAGCAAACCGGCGTGTCTTATTTTTTTCATTCTGTTTTTTTATTTGGAACAGGAAGTGTGGTCCTGTTTTCCCGTTTAATAAAAGTAAAGAAAAGGAAGGAATTCTCTTTTTACAAAACAATCTCATTTTATTATATCATACATAAAATATAAAATATGATTAATTATTACATTTATTTAAATATTTTGAACATTTTTGCACAAAATAAATATCATGTCAAAGTCATCATCAAGCGATTTGTTTCACTTTATCAAATCCCTTGACAAGAAAGAAAAAAAATACTTCAGGCGCTTTGCTTCTTCCCGCCCGGGAGGAACAGAAGCAAAATATGTAAAACTCTTCGATGCCATAAAAAAACAGGATGAATACAGTGAAGAAAAAATAATCGGGAGTTTGAAAATATCCGGCAAGCCGCGGCTTGCAAATATGAAAAAGCACCTGCACAACCTTGTGCTTCATGCCATGAGAGACCTGCATGCCGGCGGTAAAATGGAAAGCCGCCTGAATGAACTCTCGGAAACAATCCCGCTGTTGTTCGAAAAAGGATTGTATTCCCAATGCATAAAAACCCTGAGAAGCGCGAGAAAACTTGCTTATGAAAAGGAAGATTTTTCAGAACTTCTTCATTTAATTGAATGGGAAAAACGCATGGCAGAAGCCCGGGTATACGGAGGATTCTCCCGCAATATAAATGACATAGAGAATGAAGAAAAAATGCTGTCTGAGAAATTACAAATCATGAGGAACTATCAGAATATCCGTTACTATATTCACCGGCATTATTCAGGAAACGGCTTTGCCAGGACAAAAAAAGAGCAGCAGATATATCTTGATCTTCTTAAGAAGGATGCTCTCCGTAACAGAAAGGAAAAACTGCCCTATAATGCACAGTGCGATTATTACTTTGCCAGAGGAGTGTGTTATTTTGCGACCAGCGACTGGGAAAAATGCTACTCCAACCAGAAATCCCTGATCGCTTTCATGGAAGCTTACCCCGGGAGGCTTCAATACGAAAAAAGAAAATACCTCACTACACTCACAAATTTTTTCGCAATCCTCAGGCTGATGGGGAAATACGACGAGTGCATCCCTGTTCTTTCAAAAATAAGATCCATCCATTTTGATGACAGGGCGAATACCCTTGAACTGGACATGTACGCCAGCACAGGGGATTTTAAAAAAGGACTGCCGCTTGCAAAAAAAACAGAACACAAAATGCAGCATTCCTCCGGTACTCCTTATGAGAACACCGTTGACATCTTCAACATCACATATACTTATTTCGGGCTCGCCGACTATAATTCTTCCCTGAAATGGATTAATAAAATTATCAACAACGAAGCGAATGCAAAAACCGACATTTATTGTTTTGCAAAAATTCTCAACCTCATTATTCACTTTGAACTCGGAAACACCGAACTCCTTGAGTATATCGTAAAGTCAACATACGGCTACCTGTACAGGAGAAAACGTCTTTACAAATTCGAGACCTGCGTGCTTGATTTTATCAGGAATAAAATTTCCCGTACAGCAAGCCGGGGGGAATTACTGAACAGTTTCAAATCCCTCAGGACAGATCTGACCCGGCTTTCCCATGATCCATTCGAAAAACAGGCGCTCGAATATTTTGACTTCATTTCATGGCTTGACAGCAAGATAGAAAACAGGCCGTTTGCAGATATCGTCCGGGAGAAAGCCGGCAGGGTATGAGATCTTACATTTTACTCCACAAAAAGGCACACAGGATCCCATGCCATACAGAACCCTTCACTTCGAATCAAAGAACCAAATAATTCCCATCTTTGCGGGAGTATTCTATGCAGGAAAGAGGCCATGAAAAAGAAAAAAATATTCAATGATCCCATCTACGGATTTATTGAGCTGCCGTATGATCTTCTCTCTTCTCTTGTTGAACACCCCTATTTCCAGAGGCTCAGGAGAATACGCCAGCTCGGGATTACCCACCTTGTGTATCCCGGTGCCCTGCATACCCGTTTCCACCATGCCATGGGTGCAATGCACCTGATGGGGCAGGCTGTTGAAGTACTCAGGTCAAAAGGCTGCGAAATCACCGGCGAAGAAGCGGAAGCCGTGACTATAGCCATCCTGCTTCATGACATCGGCCACGGCCCCTTCTCCCACGCCCTTGAAAACAGCATTGCAGAGGGCATTTCCCACGAAGACATCTCCGCGCTCATGATGGACAGACTCAACGATGAATTCGGGGGCAGACTCACGCTTGCTATAAAAATATTCAGGAATGAATACCATAAACATTTTTTACACCAGCTTGTTTCAAGCCAGCTTGATATGGACCGTCTTGATTACCTCAACAGGGATAGTTTTTATTCGGGCGTTTCCGAAGGTATTATCAGCTCCGACCGCATCATTAAAATGCTCGATGTTGTAAACGACAGCCTTGTGATTGAGGCAAAAGGGATCTACTCTGTCGAGAAGTTTATTGTTGCCCGCCGCCTCATGTACTGGCAGGTATACCTCCATAAAACAGCCGTCTCGGCAGAGCATCTCCTGGTAAATATTCTCCGGCGCGCAAAAAAACTGGCAGACCAGGGAGAGGATTTATTCGCAACCCCGGCACTGACAGAGTTTCTCCGTCATCATTACACGAAAAAAGACTTTGTGAAATCGCCCTCCCTGCTCGACCTGTTTTCCGAGCTGGACGATGATGATATTTTTACCTCAATCAAGGTGTGGATACGGCACAGGGACAGAGTTCTTTCTTTGCTCTGCGAACGCATGGCCAGGCGGAAACTGCTGAAAATAGAAATCAGGAACAGGCCTTTTGAAAAAGAGACAACGGATTACTTTACCGGGAATGCTTGCTCCCTGCTCGGCATCGGGAAAGAAGATGTTTCCTATTTTGTTTTCACCGGTAAGCTTGAGAACAATGCATATAACTCTGCCAGCGATAAAATCAACATCTTATATAAAGACGGAGCAGTGCTTGATATTGCCCAGGCTTCGGATACCCTTAACATCTCCGTGCTTTCCCGCCCGGTGGTAAAGCATTTTCTCTGCTATCCCAAGGAGCTGGAAAAAATCGTACGATAAATTTCCTTTAACTACCTTTGCAGGGGGTAAGTCTTATACGACCAGCTCCTGCTGAATCCCCCAGGTCCGGAAGGGAGCAAGGGTAAGCGGTTGAGCGGTGCGATATAAGTAGCTTACCCCTTCTTTTATGATACCCATAAAGAAATCTACACAACAGCCATTTCTTCTTTGATGCCTTTCTTGCCGTACTTTTTCCGGATGTATTTCCAGTTTCGTGTTTTTCCCTGTGCCATCCAGGCTACGGATTTCTTAAGCCTGAGGTTTCTTGCCCTTTCTGTTTTTGCATCTGTAACCCACTCTACGTATTCTTTCTTGTTGGTGTAGCTGAAATCCTCGAATACTTTCAGCGCCTTTGCATTTTTATTCAGGGCCTTCATGAGGTAAGGGGGGATCTCGAGTTTCTTCTCCACGTTGCGGTCCCGTTCCCTCACGGGAGGGCGAATTCCCTGTTCGTTGAGCCATACAGCCTCGCGGATATATTCTATAATGATATTATCAGGCGGTAGGTCCCTGAGGCTGGTGATTTTTCCAAAATTACCCATACCCGCACGTTCGCCTTCCCCGAAAATTCCGTGGGGATCTTTCATCAGTGACCACTTCCAGAAGCCGAAGGAGCAATGATTTTTAAAAGCCGCCATGGCACATACCGTGCCGAGGTACTGAAAATGCGGGAAGCTCCACTTGATGGTTTCTTCCATACGCGGGCAAGCCTGATGAATAATTTTGCGGAGGTGCTTAAGAATAGGGTGTGCGAAAGGCCGGGCCTTCTCAATGTATACCCCGATGCGCCTGTCTTTTCTCATCTCAATGCTTTTTATATCATGATTCCTGTAATATGCATACCATTCACCTGTTCCATGCTACCTTTTCAGCGATCTGGTTATTCCGGAAGGAATTCCTGTGCTGGTCTGCGTAACCAACCGTAAAGGTATATATTATATCACCTTTAATTAAATTGGTATTCACCCGGGGCAAGTCCTGGACATTCCGTCCGCCATAGCGAAACAGGAAGGCGAAGTATTCCAAAGTAGTTGGGAGGAGTGGAACCAAACCCTCTCGTCCGCCGTAGCGGAACGCGAAGGCGGATTAAAAGCCAGGTTTCTTCAGATTTTTTTCTTGCAAAAATACCGGGGAGCGGTGTGATACAGCCCCCTTATTCTTTTACAAACTTAAAACGGCTTTGCTGAGAGCCCGACGAGAGCTGCAGGAAATACATTCCCCCGGGGAGGAAACTGACATCTATCTTTGCAGCATGAACCTGAATCCTGTTTTCACAAACCACTTTCCCGGCTATGTCTGTGATTGAAGCTTCATATACGGCATCAGCAGGGCTGTTCCCGGCATCCACAAAAATAAATGCGCCGGATGGGTTGGGATAAACGAATACGGCTGCATCCTTGCCTGATGATACAGAGATAATCCGGGAGTAGCTATAATGGCCGTAGAAATCAGTCTGCCTGAGCGTATAATAGGTAACCGAAGGGAAAGGGTGGAGATCTGTGAAGCGGTAGCTTCCTCCAGCAGAGGAAATGCCGGACGCCTTCACGGTACCGATGTTATCAAATGTTTTACCGTCAGCACTCCGTTCAATGCTGAAGAAGTCGTTATTCACCTCAGAGGCCGTTGTCCATTCAAGAACATTCACGGCGTTTTCATGTCTTCCCGAAAAAGAAAGCAGTTCTGTGGGTAGTACGGGAATCAGCTGGCAGAGGGTATTCGAGCTGTTCACGGTATTATTGACCGTTGTGGGCGGGTTGGCGGTAAGTATCACCCCGGAGCCATTGTCGGTAAGCACGTTGGAATTTTCAACGGGTGCGTAAGACGAAACGGTATAGGAGGCTCCTGCATTATTACAGCCGCTGTTACCCGAAGGATCTGTTTTCACTATGAACAATTCTTCATTTCCGGGACCATGAAAGCTGTCTGATCCGCCGCCAAAGATAAATCCTCCGTCGCTTGTCTCGGCAACAGCACCGGCATACTCTGCACGGGATCCTCCATAGGCCTGTGTCCAGAGGGGGTTACCGGAGGGGTCAAGGCGGAGGAGTGCAGCATCACCCATCCCGAAACCACCCGAGGTAGCAAATCCTCCTCCCGCCACGGCATAGCCTCCGTTGGTTGTCTGTATAACCTGGTAAGATGTTGCAGAACTTGTTCCTGCGTAATTTTTAGCCCACGACACCACTCCCGAAGGGTTGGTTTTGATAACAAAAATATTCATACCGCTCGCACCTGTTAAGATATAACCTCCGTCGGTTGTCTGCCTTGCATCAACACAGTTCTGCCCTGAAACGGCAGGAGTATAGCTTTTGGACCACTGCAGCGCACCGGTGCTTGAGATCTTAACAAGATAGGTAGCAGAGCCGTATCCGCCGATGACAAATCCGCCGTCAGTAGTTTGCCGCACACTTGACCCGTACTCACTTGATCCGCTGATGCCATAGGTCTTGGACCATAAGACCGATCCGCTTCCGTTTATCTTTACCAGGTAAATGTCATTGTAGCTGATGCCCGGATCCGCACCATAGCTGGTTGTCTTACCCACCATCAGGTAGCCGCCTGTGGTAACTTCAATATTATAAAATTCGTCTATGCCTGCTCCTCCGTATGCATTAGACCATGTTCCTGCTCCCCCAATACTTCCGCCGGCGTCGGTTTTCAGCACATAACCATCCGACCAGCCCGAGCCGAAAGTAGAAGTATATCCCACTGCAACATATCCGCCGTCAGAGGTTTGCTTTGCCTGCTCCCCGTCATCAGTATTACTTCCGCCGTAATCTTTTGTCCAGCCCACGGAGCCGTCGGAATTGGTTTTAAGCAGGAAGAAGCCACCCACTGCAGCTCCATTATTGAAAGGGCCGCAGGAAATATAACCGCCGTCAGAAGTTGGCTCAATGGACCATAATTCCGAATACCCTCCGCTCACATCATTGGTCACCTGGTAATAGGTCAGGGCGGCAATCGTGCGGGCGCCGGCAGGGGCAGTGACAGAAGGAGCGTATGTCCCGGACGAGAGAATGAATGAAGTGCATGTTGCATCCACTATATTTCCTGCCACTGCAGTGGTGCTGATATCATATGTCAGCCAGAAGTAATTATCACACCCTGAAAGTGTTACCGAGCCCGGGATTGTGAAAGAGCCGGAAGGACTCGTAAAGGAACCCACCAGAGTAGTGGTTGCAAAAACCGCGCTTGATCCGGTAAACCATAGTTTAGCGCCGGTAATATCCGAAGGTGATGTGGAACCTGTAGTAGTAAAGGTAAAACTGGTGGTTGTAAAAGGAGAAACGCTTCCGGGAGTCACAAGATGGATACCTATAATTTCATTATTGGTGCTGCCAATGCCCGCATCTGATGTATTGGCCTGGGTAGCAGTGGCTGAAGTATAAGTCATTGTACCGTTAACCATCCTGTTTCCGCTGATGGGCCCGCTCCCTGTGGGAGTGTATGTTGTGCCACCCACAA
Organism: Bacteroidota bacterium; assembly: GCA_023251555.1. GTDB lineage: Bacteria > Bacteroidota > Bacteroidia > AKYH767-A > JAHEYN01 > JAHEYN01. The sequence goes on from JAHEYN010000022.1 coordinate 39,555, forward strand.
TTATATTAACAGATTCCCCATCCACCACATTGCACTTCACAGCAGCGGCTGTAATGTCATAAGCAAGCCAGAACCAGTTATTGCCGGAGGAAAGGGATTGTGTACCTCCTATTGCAAAATTCCCTGAAGGAGACGAAAACGTGCTGCCAAACTGAGTGGTGGTGGTAAAAGTGGAACTTGATCCGGTAAAATATACCTTGGCGTTCTGGATATCGGCTGCGCTGGTAGTACCATTGGTATTGAATGCAAAGCTTGTTGCATTGAGCGTCCCGCCGGAGCCTGAGGTAATGATATTAATGCCGAGTATTGCCTGACCTGTGCTCCCCTGCAATACAGGGGCAGTGGAGGGAACTGAAACTGTGCTCATTGAATATGACAGGGCGGCATGTACCGTTTTAAAGGGAATAAGCAACACCAGCAAAGCGGGGGCTGCATATGATATGAAAGTTTTGATCATTTCCTGGATGATTTATTATTATGGAGATTCCTGTTCAGTGAAGATTTCTTCTATGGCTGTAAATGTAATCGCCTGATCCCGCAGAAACAAATTATTATTTAATTATTCGTAAATTCCCAATATGTTATATTAAATATAAATATATGTTTTTAAAGCTATATTCATACTTTTACATAAATTAAATTAATTATTCATAAGTTCCCATGAAATATTCCGAAGATCTTTTCAAGCTGGTTAAATCTCTCGATAAAAATGAAAAAAGGTATTTCAGGTTATTTGCCTCCATGCAGAAAGGAGAAAAAAACTACCTGAATCTTTTTGAAATCATTGCAAGTCAGGAGTCCTATGATGAGGCTGCCGTCAAAAGGCATTTCCATAAAGAGAAGTTCATTAATCAGCTTACTGTGACCAAAAACTATTTATACAACCTCATCATGAGAAGTCTTTCCGCCTATCACGGAAATAACTCTGTTGACGGGATGCTGAGAGAGTTCATTAACCAGGTGGGTATCCTGTACCAAAAAGGACTCTATAGCCAGGCAATAAAGATGCTGCAGAGGGCTCGCCGGATTGCGGTACATCATGAAAAACATATCTTCCTTCTTGAGATTTTAAGGTGGGAAGAACTTGCTGCGAGAAACCATGAAACGAATTACGAGAAGCTGAAAAAACTGCTTGAACAGAATGTAGCCGAGCAAAAAGATATTATTGAAAAGCAGGCTAAGCTGAACCGCTATAAACGGCTTTACACACAATCTTACCTGCTTGAAAGAAAAGGGTCCATGAGGGATAAAAAGGATCTTGCAAAGATAGCTCCCATTGCGGGAAGCCCCCTGATGAGGGATGAAAGAAATGCAAATTCGCTCAATTCAAAATCACTTTACCACCACATCTTCAGCAACATTTATTACCTGAGGGGAGATTATGAAAAAGCCAATCAGCATACCAGGCAAAGGATTCTCCTTCTGGAGAAACACCCGGAAACTATACGGGAGGAATTTGACAATTACATCGGGGCTTTATCCAACCACGTCATGGAATCCAGACTGCTGAGGAATTACACAGAGTCTCTTTCATCCCTCTCGAAACTGAAACATATACTTTACCATTCGAAGGTAAACAAGACCGAGCAAGCCCGGCTGTTTGAGTATATCTATATTATTGAGACCGATATTCATATACATACCGGCCAGTTCGAATCAGGGATTTCCCTGATTCCGGAAATTGAGAAAGGGTTAAGTCTTTATGAGAAAAGCCTGAAGATGTCACAGCTTATCACTCTTCACTTTAACATTGCCAATATCTATTTCGGAGCAAAACAATACAACAGATCGCTGTCGTGGCTTAACAGGGTGATTAACGAAACGAACAACGATACACGCCAGGATGTATACAGCTTTGCGAGGATCTTCAACCTGATTATTCATTACGAACTGGGCAACACAGGTGTGCTTGAATATTTTGTAAAATCAGTTTTGCGGTTCCTGTATAAAAGAAACCGGCTCTATAAGTTTGAGGCTCTTGTCCTGAACTTTATTCTCAAGACGCTTCCCTCCGCCTCATCCGCGAAGGAACTAACACCTGCATTCCGCCTGCTCAGGGAAAAACTCATCAACATTTCCAGGGATCCGTTAGAGAGAAGGGCTCTCGAATATTTTGATTTTATCAGCTGGCTTGAAAGTAAAATCGAAAACAGGCCGTTTGCCGATATCGTAAGGGAAAAAGTCGGAAGGAGATAAAGATCCGGCTATGCCTGTGCCGCCCGGATTTTTTCCTCTGCCTCAATACATTCAAAGATAAACCGGTGCGAGCGGGCGGTAAGATGATGGCCATCGTCGGTGGTAACAAAATTATCAATATGCTCCGGGCGGCTTTTGATGTAATCATGGATGTTGACAAGCAATACCGAAGGGCACCGGAGCTCATCAACAACTTTCCGGATTTTTTCGTTGTATTTATTGATATTGGATGTAAACCCCGGTGAGTGTTTCTCTATCTTTTCATTGGTTGGCGCTATGTTGATGACATACACCCTGGAGAAATTCCGGGATGCATGGGAGAGAAACTCCCTGAGGTGTTTTTCAAACACGCTGATTTCTGTCCTCACATAAACGAATCCGGATCGCAGGATCCTGCTGCGGTTATTGTGGAGAAAACTCACAACGGGGTTCTGTATCCTCCAGTTAAGCCCGGAGATGATTTCCCTGAGCCAGACAGGAACCGGCCTCGGGGCACAGTCTACCACACCTGAGTGTATGATGAGAACATCGCCCGGGAGTTCGAAGTAACTGTTATCCTGAACGTATGCCCTGTGCAGCATATCTACAGATGCCCCTCCCCATGCCCTGTTGACGATATCCACGCAGCCCTGTCCCTTTTTTTCTCTCCATGAATTTTCAAGCAGGGCTATGTAACGTTCTTCGCTCTTCACCATTCCCTTGCGCGGAAGGGCAAGGGAATCACCGTACAGCCGTACCCTGAATATTTTTTTCTCACTCATCAGGCATCTGTATGTTTGATTTCCCATGAGGTGACCGGCCTGAAAAGACTGTCAGGCCATTCTCTCACCCAATCGCCCCTCACGCCCCCCTGCTGCATATCATCCGTCATCATGAATGAAACCACATCATTCTGTATGACATTATAGATTCCGGTAGGATTGGTACATATGAGAGCTGTAACGGTAATGCTTCCTTCATTGAACATATCAGGTGCGAGACGGCAGCATTCGGTATATTTTCCGGCCTTGTTGGGAATTCCCCTCTTATATGGAGTGTGGTTGTTATCCATGGCAACCATCAGCGTATTACCCCTGTCGTCTTTCAGGTAAAAGTGAACATTGAGAGGGAACTTTTCCTTCATCACATCATACTCCATCTCAAGAAACACGGGCTCTTTCACATCGAAACGTGTTTTCAGTCTGCCGTCTGCCCCGCGTATACGCACGGCTCTGATACGGGCGTATTCTGCCATTAACGGAGCCTTGTTTTCATCCCAACATGCCTCCCCGGGCTGATGTTCGCCCGCAGAGAGGTAGTGATTAACCACAACAGGAACAGCATCATCCATCAGAATTTTTCCTCCTCCCATCAGGATGGCACGGGAACAAAGCTGCTTCACGGCTCCCATGTTATGACTCACAAAGAGCACGGTTCTCCCCTGCCCCGAAACATCTTTCATCTTCCCCAGGCATTTTTTTTGAAATTCAATATCGCCAACAGCCAGCACCTCATCCACGATAAGAATTTCGGGTTCCAGGTGAGCTGCAACAGCAAAGGCAAGCCGTACATACATCCCTGATGAATATCTTTTCACGGGTGTATCGATGAATTTTTCTATCTCTGAAAATGCAACGATCTGGTCAAAACGGGAAGCGATTTCTTTTTTCGTCATGCCCAGGATGGCTCCGTTGAGAAACACATTTTCTCTTCCCGTGAGTTCAGGGTGGAACCCTGTTCCCACTTCGAGGAGGCTGGCCACACGGCCCTTCAGTTTGACCTGGCCGCGGGAGGGGGACGTAACTTTAGAAAGAATTTTCAGCAGGGTGGACTTACCTGCCCCGTTCCTTCCGATAATTCCGAGAACATCACCCTTGTTCACACTGAACGAAACATCTTCCAGCGCAAGAAAACGTTCTTTCCCCCGGACACCGGAATTTCCGGTGAGAAGCGTGTTGGGATCTTCTTTTCTCCTTACCCTGCTCCACCAGCTCTGCACATCACGGTAAAGCGTGCGGTGTCCGATTACACCAAGGCGGTATTCTTTGTATACATGCTCTGCACTTATGACAACCCCGCTCATACAGTATCCATGAAGTTTTTCTCAACCCTGCTGAACAGCACAATTCCTGCAAAAAGTATAACGAGGGCAAACCCCATACTCCAGAAAAAATTTATAAAATCAACAGGACTGCTCCCCAGCATGACAGCACGAAAGCTCTCAATCACCGAAGTCATGGGATTAAGATAGTAAAACCATTTTGCCTTCCCTGGCACGGAAGAAAGAGGATACACCACCGGAGTGGCAAACATCCATAGCTGAACCCCGAAACCCACGGCAAAAGAGAGATCCCTGTACCGGGTTGTGAGGGATGAAATAATAATCCCCATCCCGAGCCCGAGCATGGCCATCTGCAATAAGAGCAGCGGGAGAAAGAAAACAAAAGGGCTGAACGCAAGGCGGACTCCCTCAAAACGGAAATAAAAAATAAAGAGAAGAAACAGGGTAAACTGTATGGCAAATGTTACAAGGTTGCTGATGACAACAGAAACCGGCACCACAAGGCGGGGGAAATATACTTTCCCGAAAATGCCTGCATTACTTACAAAGGTATTGGAAGTCTTGTTAAGGCAATCGGCGAAATAATTCCAGCAGACCACACCAGACATGTAAAACAGCATGGCAGGAGTCCCGTCAGTGGGAAGGCTTGCGATTTTTCCAAAGATAACAGTGAAAACAACCGTAGTGAACAGGGGCTGGAGAATAAACCAGGCAGGGCCCAGGACAGTCTGCTTATAGTAAGCAACAAAATCCCGCCTTACGAAAAGTGTCACGAGATCCCTGTAACGGAATAACTCGCGCAGGTTCAGGTCAAACCATCCTGTTTTGGGATTTAAAATGCTTGTCCATTTATTTTCTTGGGAAGATTGCATCAGCAGGCAGTACTATGGGCTTTCTTGAGCGGTTAAAAATAACAAATAATAGCGAGAACCCGGATTGCTCCGCCTCCTGTTTTCACTTCTTCCCGTTCCTGATGGCATCGTATATAGCCTGATGGATATCCGTGCGGATATTCATGTTCGCCAGCTTGTTATTGCCGGCATCCGGATTCACGCGGTTGGAGAGAAACACATACACCAGGTTCTGCTCCGGATCAACCCATACGCATGTTCCCGTAAAACCTGAATGCCCAAAAGTTTTAGAAGAAGCATCTTT
>JAHEYN010000043.1 GCA_023251555.1 Bacteroidota bacterium
TTTAATGTATACCCAACTGCCTGCTTTTCTATTTTTATTTTATTGCTTATCTCATCGTTAAAAATCATTTACTTTGGGGCACCAATAATCTCTCCCCACTATGGAATACAGAAAACTCGGCAAATCGGGCTTACAGCTCAGCGCACTCTCTTTCGGGTCCTGGCTCACCTTCGGGAAACAAATAGGAAATGACGTAGCGGAAGCCTGCATGAAAACCGCATACGATGCAGGTATTAACTTCTTCGACAATGCTGAGGCATACGCAGGAGGCCAGTCGGAAATCGTGATGGGCGATATTCTCCGTAAGATGGGATGGAACCGCACCACCTACGTGCTTTCAAGCAAAGTGTTCTGGGGAGGAAAGCTTCCCAACCAGATGGGCCTGAGCCGCAAGCATGTCTTTGAGGCATGTAACACAGCCCTTAAACGGCTGCAGACGGACTATCTTGACCTGTACTTCTGCCACCGTCCTGATAAAAACACACCTGTTGAAGAAACGGTATGGGCAATGCACCACCTTATCCAGCAGGGTAAAGTGCTATACTGGGGAACATCGGAATGGAGCGCCCAGCAAATTATGGAAGCTTACGCAGTGGCACGCCAGCACCACCTGGTTCCTCCAACCATGGAACAGCCGCAGTACAATATGTTTCACCGGGACCGCTTTGAAAACGAGTATTCCAGGCTGTACTCCGAAATCGGCCTTGGCACTACCGTATGGTCTCCGCTCGCTTCGGGCCTGCTCACAGGAAAATATAACAATGGTCTTCCGAAAGAAAATACCCGTGCGAAATTAACAGGGCTGGAATGGCTCAAAGATTCCCTTACAGGTCCGGAAGCCAAAGAGAAAACAGAAAAGGTGAAGAAGCTGGCCAAACTCGCAAAGAAACTTGATACAAACCTTCCGCGCCTTGCCCTCGCATGGTGCCTGAGAAACCCCAATGTAAGCACAGTGATAACAGGCGCATCAAAACTGGAACAACTGAAGGATAACCTCCAGGCCCCCGCTGTCCTTTCAAAACTTACTCCGGAAGTGCTGAAAGAAATTGAAAAAATTCTTGGTAACAAACCCATTCCCGCCACCTGAGAACCGGATAACAGATTTTATTTTTTCTCGCTCTCCAGTTCTTTCACTATGACTTCGATATCCTTGTCTTCGCCCGAAGCATCGTATTCCGCCTTGAGGTTATGCCCGAAAATCCTCGCAAGCCCCTGCCAGAAAAATGCCTGGAGCGAGCCGCGCAGCTCTTTTACCAGCGCATAAGATGTATGACCTGTCTCACGGTCAATCAGCTTGATTAAAATGACACCCTGTGTCACGGTAAGGTTGGTAAGCTGATCTTCAAATTCCTCTTTCAGCTTTTTCTCTTCACTCTTGACATAAAGCCTCCGCTGTCTCTCAGTTGTGTATTTCCCGATGTTCGCATTAATCTCCTCCAGTTTTGCAGCCGCAAGCCTTGCATACGGGTATGTTTTCCTGACATCCCTCCTGAGCTTGTTATAGCGCTGCATGTTTTTGTATGCATCGGGGTTTGCAGGAGCAATAACATCAAAGGGAGGGAGCGTTATGATGGGAATGGTGTCCCCATTCACAATCTTCGCAGGTAAAATAATCCTGCCTTCGGCCACCTGGGCATTGCCCGCAAAAGGCCAGCAGGAAGCAAATACCAAAACCCATTTGTATCTCATGGCAGGAACCTTCTTTTCACTCAGGGCGTTCCCTTCTCCTCCACCGTCCGGGGAAGGTATTCCCGCTGCCGGTGGATAAGGAAGACCGGGAACGGTTTTCAAAAGCCATGACCGCAACGATGGCTGCAATCTCCATTTCATCTTCTTTGGCTTCCTGAAGCAGTTCGGGCTTAAAATATTTTGAAACGAAATGCGTATCGAAATCACCTGAAGCAAAAGCCGGGTGTTTAAGGACAAAGCGGCAGAACGGAAGGGTGGTAGACACACCCGATATTTCATACTCACCTATCGCACGGAGCATCCTCGCAATGGCCGACTTCCTGTCGCCTGCATGAACAATAAGCTTGGCAATCATAGGATCATAGTAAACGGGAATCTCCATCCCTTCTTCATAGCCGTCATCAACCCTTGTGCCAGGTCCCTGAGGCCGGCGGTACCTGTGAAGGGTTCCGGTGTCGGGCAAAAAATCATGGGCCGGATCTTCCGCACAAACCCTGACCTCTATCGCGTGGCCGTTTACCCGGAGATCTTCCTGCCTGAAACTCAACGCCTCCCCTGACGCCACCCTGATCTGCTCCCTCACAAGATCAATGCCGGTAATAAATTCCGTAACCGGATGCTCTACCTGCAGGCGGGTGTTCATTTCGAGAAAATAAAACTTTTTGTTCTCATCAAGCAGAAACTCCACAGTGCCCGCCCCGGAATAGTTTGCAGCCTTTGCCACCTGCACCGCACAACGCCCCATTTCAGCCCTCAGCTCAGGCGTAAGCACTGAAGACGGAGCCTCTTCTATGACTTTCTGATGCCTCCTCTGTATGGAACATTCTCTCTCGAAAAGATGAACAATATTTCCGTGCCTGTCTCCAAAGATCTGTATCTCTATGTGCCGGGGAGAGGCAAGATATTTCTCAATAAATACTGAACCGTCACCGAAGGCCGACTTCGCCTCGCTCACCGCCATGCTCATCTCAGTTTCCAGTTCTGAAGCCTGGTGGACAACCCTCATCCCTTTCCCGCCGCCGCCGGCAGAAGCTTTTATAAGAACAGGGTATCCCGTTTTCTCCGCAATTGCTTTTGCATCCGCCGCATTTTCAACAGGCCGGTCAGTACCGGGTAACATTGGTATATTGAATTTTTTAACGGCAGCTTTGGCTCCCAGCTTACTGCCCATCATCTCCATGGACTCCGGGTCAGGCCCTATGAATATAAGACCGGCGTCTTTTACCTTTCTTGCATAAACGGCATTCTCCGAAAGAAACCCATAACCCGGATGAATGGCATCAGCGCCTGTCTTCAATGCGGCATTAATAGTGCTTTCGGGGATAAGGTATGACCGGGAAGAAGGCGAAGGACCTATGCAAACTGCCTCATCCGCATACAAAACATGCGGGGAAAGCCGGTCGGCATCAGAATAAACTGCCACCGTGGCAATGCCCATCTCCCTTGCTGTGCGCATAACCCGCAATGCAATTTCACCGCGGTTTGCTATAAGAAGTTTCTTTATCATCACGGAACGAATAAATTGGTATTAACCCCGGGCAAGCCCCGGAGCCTCCTGTCCGCCTTCGCGTTCCGCTACGGCGGATTGAATGCAATTTAGCAAAAATGCCTCTCATCCTTTCCTGTGCGACCAGGACTCGAAGTTCTTCTGCTCATCCGCCGAAATATTTTTTTTCCGGTAAGGGTAATGAATCCTGAAGTACCTCTCCTCCCCGGGAGTTAAAACAACTTCTTTTGTTTTTCCGGAGGGCTGCACCACCAGGGCAAGCGGTTCCTCCTCGAAATATTTGCACCACTCCTTCAGGTTGTGCCGGAGCTCTATCCCGTTTATGGAAGTAATCTCATCACCCTGCGTGAGGCCGCCCCTGTCAGCAATGGAACCGGGTGCTACCACGGTGATTTTTGCGGAACCTGACTGAGTGTATTCCGATTTAAAACCAAAGCGGTTTTCAAAATACAGCCGGGAGCGGGTTTTAACTATCTCCAGCCCGATATAGCCAAGAAGCTCGTTCAGGAGCGGTTCATAATCCTCCGTACCGAAATAATACCTCCGGAAGAAATCACCGAACGGTGTTCCGCTTACCTCCTCAATAACCGACTGGTAATCTTTCTCCGAATAGCCCTTCCCCTTTTTCCCGAAATCATTGTACAGAACACGCATCACATCATCAAGGGATTTGCGGTTTCCTGTTTTCCGCCTGGTGAGAAGATCAACCATAAGGGCGCAGAGACAGCCCTCGGTATAGATGGATGTTTTCCGGTGAGGGATGCCTTCGCTGTAACCGTCAAGCCAGGTGTCGAAAGAAGAGTCGGCTACGGAAAGATTAAATCTTCCGTAGTTGTCAAAATGTTTCTGGAGATTCTTATGAACCGTTTTGAAATACTCAAAATCAGAGTAGCAACCTGCCCTGTACAAAAGGAGATCCCCGTAATAAGTGGTGATACCTTCGGTCACAAATCCAAGCCTGGAGTAATTTTCAGCAGCGTAGTTGTAGGGCATCATCTCCGCCGGCCGTATAGCTTTCACATTCCAGGCATGAAAAAGTTCATGGGAGCTTATACCGAGAAATTCATAATACATTATTTCCTTCATGAGATTGTAAGAAGGCCCCATGGCTATCACCGTGGATGCCGTATGCTCCACCCCGTGATGAAACCTTTGAGGCAGCACCTGGAAAAGAAAATGATATTCTTTCGCCGGGAAGCTGCCCATGGTACGGATATGCTCCTCCGTGAAGGATTTAAAATCCGGAAGAAGCCTTTTCCAGTCAGGCTTGCTCTCACCCTGGAACCAAATATGAAACTTTGTCCCTCCCGCTTCATACAACTCATGCTTCAGTGTATCGCTTGCGATAAACGGAGAATCCGCAAGCTCATCGTAACCGGATGCTTCAAGAATTGTTATTTCTTCCGCCTGCCGGTGCTGTGCAAGCGAAGTGGCAACGATGTACCCCGCCGGGTGCTTCAGCTCAATCTCATGAGGCTCATCCGTTCTCCCGGGAACATACAGGCAGCAATGCACGGGATTGACATAAAGCTGGGTCTCATCCAGGCGGCAGGAACCCGCGTCAAGACGATCTGCATAATAGTTATACCTGATATGGACCGGCGACACCCCGGCAGACTGCACTTCCCACAAATCTTTTTTTATCTTTTTTGAAGGGAGCGTATTCCCCTGCCCGTCATATGCCGCCCAGCGCTGAATGTTTTTTGCAAAATTTCCCAGCTCGTAACGCCCCGGCCTCCAGGCAGGAAGCTGAAGCTGTAAAACACTCCCGCCGTTGTTCTCAATGATCATCTCAATATCAATGAAATGCCGGTGTGGATCGGTGAATGAAAACTTATATTTCATAATGACTATTTAAACGGATGGTGCAAATATATTCCTTAAAAAAAAATCATAACATACAAAAGCCTTTGATTTTATAACAAATCTGCATTCCGCAATGTTAGGCGAAGACTGCGCTCTGAATATTACTATTCAAAAAATGTGAAAAAAGACTTCCGAAGACGACATATTTCAGGTTAAAACCTTATTTGAACATATTAACCGTTTTAACATTTATTTTAAACAAGGGCATTTTTTTGCTATTTTTGCCCTCGTATAAACAACAAGGGCATTGAATGCCCTCGTTCAAAAAACAGGAAAAATGACTTTTAATCGTAACAAACCTTACAATCAATTGCCTTTGCTTCCTCCCAAAGCGGATGTGGAGACCTGTGCTGTTCTCAAAAAAACAATTCTCGCTAATAAATCTCTGGCAAGGCTGGTTGGGTCGGCCGGCAAGTTACCTAATCAGTCCATGCTCATTAATTCTGTTTCCCTTCAGGAAGCCCGAATGAGTTCGGAAATAGAAAACATTATTACTACCAATGATGATCTTTATCAGGCGCTTTCTTCTCAAAAGAAAAACATCGATCCGGCTATCAACGAAGTATTACATTATCAGGATGCTTTGTGGCATGGATACAACGCGGTGAGAAAAAAGGGAATCATGACCACTAACCTGTTCATCGAACTGATGAATATCATCAAGCAGAACAAGTCCGGAATCCGGAACACTCCGGGTACTACTATTTCCAATCCCGTTAAGGGCGAGGTGGTTTATACGCCTCCTGAAGGAGAACAGGTTATTCGTGAAAAGCTGAGAAATCTGGAACGTTATATCAATCTGAATGACGAAGAGACGGATCCTCTTATCAAAATGGCTGTTATGCATTACCAGTTTGAGGCCATTCACCCATTTACAGATGGTAACGGAAGAACCGGAAGAATTGCCAACATATTATACCTCGTACAGAATCAATTGCTCGAACTGCCAATACTTTACCTGAGTAAATACATCATTGAGCACAAAAGCGATTATTACCAGAAATTGCGTGCTGTGACTGAACATGAGAAATGGGAAGGGTGGATACTATATATGCTGGAAGCCATTGAACAGACGGCACTCTTTACTCAGAAAAAAATTGATTCTATTGTCAACCTTATGGATGAAGCCGGGAAATCCATCCGCAGGCAATTGCCGGATATTTATTCCAAAGAGCTGGTGGAAATTATTTTCATGCAGCCTTATTGCAAGAGGCAGTTCATTACGGATGCGGGTATAGCCCAGCTAAAAACAGCCGGAAACTATCTCATTCGATTGGAAGAAAAAGGTTTTTTGAAAAGCGAAACCGTAGGCAAGGAAAAACTTTATCTCAATAAGGAGTTGATCAAAGTATTGAAGAGTTAGCGTGCAGCTATTTCCCCCATGTCAGGCGAAGGCTGCGCCCACAACTGTTCACCAATATTTTATGAACAAACTGCGCCGAAAGGTGAATCTTTTTTTATTTTACGTTTGCTTATCATATATATTTTGCACAATTGATACTTCTTATTGATTTTCAATAGTTTAGGATCATTGGTGTTTTCTCACCTGTAAGCAACCGCAAGCAGAAAGCCTGAGTTTTTTCACACTTTTTTTTCTACTTTCGCACGACTCATCTCTTATAAGTAAAATACATATGAATTACGATCTGATTGTTATAGGAAGCGGGCCCGGAGGTTATGTGGCAGCTATCAGGGCATCGCAGCTCGGAATGAAAACTGCCGTGGTGGAAAGAGCGGAACTGGGCGGCATCTGCCTCAACTGGGGCTGCATCCCTACCAAAGCCCTCCTGAAAAGCGCTCAGGTGTTTGAGTACCTGAAGCATGCTTCCGAATACGGTATCAAAACCGGGAATCCTGAAGCCGACTTCCCCTCCATCGTCAAACGCAGCAGGGACGTTGCAGGCACTATGAGCAACGGCGTCCGGTTCCTGATGAAAAAAAATAAGATTGACGTGATACAGGGAAACGGGAAAGTAAAGCCGGGAAAGAAAGTGGAGGTTACCGGCAGCGACGGGAAAGCATCTTTATACGAAGCGAAAAACGTCATACTCGCCGTGGGTGCAAGATCCAGGGAACTCCCCGGCCTGAAGATAGACGGGCAAAAAATCATAGGTTACCGCGAAGCCATGGCTCTCCCTGTGCAGCCAAAGTCAATGGTAATCATTGGTTCCGGTGCTATCGGATCGGAGTTTGCTTATTTCTATAATACCATAGGAACAAAGGTAACACTGGTAGAAGTGCTTCCCGGCATTGTCCCTCTTGAAGATGAAGAGGTTTCAAAACAGCTGGAACGCTCCTTTAAAAAGGCGGGGATAGAAGTAATGACGGATTCATCGGTACAGGCAGTTGACACCTCCGGGAAAAACTGTATCGTGAAAGTGAAAACCAAAAAGGGAGAACAGACGCTGGAGTGTGATGTGGTGCTGTCCGCTGCAGGTGTTTCTGCCAATATTGAGAACATCGGCCTTGAGGAAACCGGAATAATGACCGACAAAGGAAAAATCATGGTCAATGATTATTACCAGACCAATATTCCGGGTGTGCATGCAATAGGCGACTGCGTAAAAGGGCAAGCTCTCGCACATGTTGCCAGTGCGGAGGGAATCATCTGCGTGGAGAAAATAGCAGGGAAGAATCCTGAGCCGCTCAACTACAATAACATTCCCGGATGTACTTATTGCCAGCCTGAAATCGCGTCTGTCGGCTTCACCGAGAAAGGTGCACGGGAAGCCGGTTATGATGTTAAAGTGGGAAAATTCCCGTTTTCGGCATCAGGAAAGGCTACGGCAGCAGGAACCAAGGACGGGTTTGTGAAACTTGTGTTCGATGCAAAATACGGCGAGTGGCTTGGCGCCCATCTCATAGGAGCCAATGTAACCGAGATGATCGCAGAAGTCGTAACCGCCAGGAAACTCGAAACAACAGGGCATGAAATAATCAAATCGGTACACCCCCACCCTACCATGAGCGAAGCAATCATGGAAGCCGCCGCCGCCGCATACGGGGAAGTAATTCACCTGTAGCTTTTTACCCGGACGTATCTCAGGACTTTCTTAAAAGCGCTGCCATATAAAACCCGTCGTACCCCCCTGAAGGGAAAAAATGTTTTTCCCTCAGCAGCTCCCATGAATCCTTATGCCCTGCAAGAAATTTTCCGGTCTGGTTTTCATTCTCCGAAGGAAATATGCTGCAGGTGGCATAAACCATGATGCCTCCCGTTTTCAGCATACCGGAGTATGTCTCGAGGATGCTGTGCTGATCAGCTTTTATCTTCTCAATGTATTCTGCGGAAAGTTTCCATTTTGCATCCGGATTCCTCCTGAGAACCCCCGTGCCGGAGCAGGGAACATCCAGCAAAAGACGATCGGCAGTAGCCGACAATCTTTTAATGGTTTTTGTGGAATCAATATGCCTTGCTTCTACGTTGGAAACTCCCGCCCTTGCAGCCCGTCTCTTCAGTTCCATTAGTTTTCTCTCCTCTACGTCAAGCGCAATGATCTTACCCCGGTTCTGCATGAGCGCCGCAAGGTGAAGTGTTTTCCCGCCCGCCCCGGCACAGGCATCTATCACCCTCTGGCCTCCCTGCACATCAAGGAAATGAGCCACCTCCTGCGAAGAGGTATCCTGCATTTCAAAAAGCCCCTCCTTAAAAAGATTGGTAGAGAATACATTCGGCCTCCCCAAAAGAACCAGCGCTTCCCGGGAACCTGCGGGAACCTCAGTCTCAACAGAAATATCATGCAGTTTAACGCGGAGCTCTTCACGCGAAATTTTCAGTGTGTTTGTCCTGATAACAGCCCTCGCCTGGGTGTTCATGGCATGGATCTCTTTCTCCCATTGCTCTCCCAGCTCCCGGAATCCTGATTCATCAAGCCATACAGGAATGGATTCTCTTAAATCACGGGAAAGCAGTTGCTCGCCGCGCAAGACACTCCTGATCCGTTCCACGGAAATTTCTTTAAACTCCTCCCATGGAGGAAGTTCAATGTCCTTCTTTATAAAATAAGCCGCCAGCATGGCCCAATATGACTGTTCCTCCGGTTCTTCCGGAAAACCTGACAGATGAAGGAGAAGCCGCTTCCACCGCACAATATCATATGTGGTTTCGGCAACAAACCTACGGTCACGCGCTCCCCATAAAGGATTTGTTTTAAAATGATACTCCAGCACCTTGTCGGCATAACGGCCCTCCGCGAAAATTTCGCGCAGGCAGCGGATAATCCCTGTTACAAGATTGCGGTGAAGTTTCATAAAAAGACAAAAATACAATATCGCTTCATCTATGTTTTAAAATTTTACCTTTGAATTCCTTATGTGCGGCATCACAGGCGTAATGGCATTTAACCGGCAGGGGATGCATACTCATGCCCTGCTGCCTGAGGCCGTGGGTAAACTCAAGCAGAGAGGACCCGATGGTGAAGGTGTCTTCTTCCATAACCGCACAGCACTCGGGCACAGGAGGCTTTCCGTAATTGATATCTCAGATGCTGCAACGCAGCCCATGACTGACAGCTCCGGAAGATATACCATTGTATTCAACGGAGAGATCTTCAATTTTATGGAACTGCGGGAACAGCTTGCGGCAAAAGGCATCTCATTCCACTCCCGGAGCGATACAGAAGTGCTCCTCAATCTTTATATCAGGGAAAAAGAAAACTGCCTTCATGCCCTGAACGGGTTCTTTGCATTCGCTGTTTATGATAAATCAGAAGAAAGCCTCTTCATTGCACGGGACCGCTACGGCATAAAACCCCTTCTTTATTTCTACGACAACGACCGGTTCATTTTTGCTTCGGAAATGAAAGCTTTGCTTTCATTCGGAGTGCCACGGGAAATAGATGCCGCTTCCCTGTATCAGTATCTCCAGATGAACTACATCCCCGCACCTGCCACCATTCTGAACAACGTTAAAAAGCTTGAGGCCGGACATTTCATCCGCATTGCAGAAAACAGCACAGAAGTAAAACAGTATTATGAAATACCTCACCCGGCAGCAGCACCGGTTCATTACAGTTATGAAAGCGCCTCCAAAAAACTTTTTACGCTCCTTGAAAAATCAGTACAGAGAAGGCTCATCTCGGATGTTCCCCTCGGATGTTTCCTCAGCGGGGGAATTGATTCATCTGTCATAACAGCGCTTGCTGCTACTCACAGCAGGCAACTCAATACATTCTCCATCGGCTATAAGGACGAGCCGATGTTTGATGAAACCAGGTATGCATTGCTCGTTGCAAAGAAATACAGGACCAATCATACCGTTTTCTCACTTTCCAATGACGACCTTTATGCAAATATGCGCCAGGTGCTCGAATATACAGATGAACCCTTTGCGGACTCTTCCGCACTGGCAGTTCACATTCTCAGCATGCACACCCGGAAACATGTGACCGTCGCGCTCTCAGGCGATGGAGCAGATGAATTGTTCGGCGGGTACAATAAACACGCGGCAGAACTGAAGGCACGGCAGAAAGGAATTACCGGCACGGTGGTCAGGGCGCTGCATCCCCTATGGAAGTCTCTTCCAAAATCGAGGCACTCGCCTGTTACAAACAAGGTACGGCAGCTGCACAGGTTCAGCGAGGGTAGCCGGCTTGACACAAAAGACCGTTACTGGAGATGGGCATGTTTCACAGGTGAAAACGACGCACTGCGGCTCATCTCTCCTGCACTCCCGGGCAAGGAATATCTCCATGAAGTGTACCGGGAAAGAAAAGCAGTTATCCTCCGGTATCTGCATGAAGCAGGAGATATGAACGAGGTATTGTACTCCGACATGAAACTGGTACTCCAGAATGATATGTTGCATAAGGTGGACATGATGAGCATGGCAAACAGCCTGGAAGTGCGGGTTCCCTTTCTTGATTACACTGTGGTGGATTTCGTTTCCTACCTGCCTGCAGAATTTAAAATCGATTCCGCCTCCCGGAAAAAAATCCTGAAAACTGCTTTCCGCAATTACCTGCCCGAAGAACTGTTCCATCGCCGCAAGCAGGGATTTGAAGTCCCTCTTTTGAAATGGATGAAAAATGATCTCCGCGGAATGATAAGCGACGATCTGCTCAATGATGACTTTGTGAGAGAGCAGGGAGTGTTCAATGTTAACGAAACCCGCAGCCTCAAAGAGAAGTTATTCTCCCGGGATCCCGGCGAAACTCACGCCCGGGTATGGGGTTTAATCGTGTTCCAGTACTGGTGGAAAAAATACATACAGGAAAAAAGTTAAAGAATGCCCAGGATTCTCCGCATCATTAATCGTTTCAACCTCGGAGGCCCGACCTATAACGCCGCCTACCTTACAAAGTACCTTGCACCGGAGTTTGAAACCATGCTCGTGGGAGGCATGAAAGATGAAAGCGAGGACAGCTCCGAATTCATACTTGAAAACCTCGGCATAAAACCTGTAATAATTCCTGAAATGAGGCGGTCTGTCAATCCGATGAACGACTACCGCGCTTACCGCAAAATAAAGAAGCTTATTAAATCCTTCCGCCCCGACATTGTTCACACCCACGCATCCAAAGCAGGCGCCCTCGGGAGAATCGCAGCATATCAGTGCAGGGTTCCCGTTATCATTCACACCTTTCACGGGCATGTTTTTCACTCATACTTCGGCAACCTTAAAACAGAAATTTATAAGAACATTGAACGTTATCTCGCAAAAAAATCTTCTGCCATCATTGCCATCAGCGACAAACAGAAGCACGAACTCTCGGGGATTCACCATATCTGTGAAAGTGAAAAGATAGAAGTTATCCCCTTAGGCTTCGACCTCAACCGGTTCCGTGAAAACAAGGAAACAAAAAGAACCGAGTTCAGGAAAAAGTATCTTCTTGAAGATGATGAAGTGGCAGTGGGAATAATAGGCAGGATTGTCCCTGTTAAGAATCACGAACTCTTCCTGAGAGCTTTACGCATAGTGCTTGAGGGCACAGAAAAAAAAATACGCGCTTTTATTATCGGTGACGGGGAAGACCGCTTAAAAACAGAACAACTGGCACGGGATCTGGGCATTGAATTCACATCTTCTCCCGGCAAAGAGAAGAAAACACTGGCTTTTACATCCTGGATCAAGGAGATTGATGTTGCCATGGCGGGGCTGGATATCGTAGCCCTCACCTCCCTGAACGAAGGCACCCCTGTAAGCCTTATCGAGGCCCAGGCCGCCGGCAAAGCTATCATTTCAACAAAAGCGGGGGGAGTGGAAAACGTAGTGGCAGAAGGCATTACCGGGTTTCTTGCAGAAAATAATAATGTCACTGATTTTGCACAAAAACTGATCCGCCTTGCTGAGAACAATTCCCTGCGGAAGGAGATGCAGGATAACGGATGGACATACGTAGAAACAAAATTCCATTACACACGCCTCGTAAATGATACCAGGAACCTCTACAATAAGCTGTTAGCTGCCTCGTTATGAGTATGTTTCATGGCCGAAAATCATTCTTACCAAATATTTT
>JAHEYN010000007.1:0-123532 GCA_023251555.1 Bacteroidota bacterium
GTTGTATTGTGGCAGGCGGAGCACTTGGCTTCGAAGACAACTTTCCCCTGTGTTGAGGCTGCCTGATCGGGGGCTCCCAGGGTGATGTCTTTGAATCTTCCCACTCCCTGCCCGTCGTCCCTGACTTCGGCAGCAGCGGGAACTTCCGCAGCCGCAGCATTTTCGGTTCCTTCTTTTGTGGAATTATTTCCGCAACTGCTCACTCCGATCATTATGGAGATTAACGATGCGGGGAGGAGCATTTTTGTTCTCAGTTGTGTGTTCATGGTTTTCATAGTATTGGGGGTTTGGTTTTGGTTACAAAGTTAGATTCATGCAGTTCCGGGACGAATGACGATTGTCACAGGCCTTCATGATTGAAATCAATAGATGTATAAAGAGTCAATTCCGTTCATAATCCCATTGATTTTTTTTAAGGAAATTCTTGACTGTTCGACACTGCTTCCGCCTATAACTTCAATTTCTTTTTTTAAGGGTTCCAGTCTTAGAAACAGTTCCTGTTCCGCTTCTTTTCCGAGGCGGTTATACTTATTAATACGATCCACGTGGTTGCGGAGGAGCAAGGCAAACTCCTCGTATGCTTTCAGGTTCTCAAATTTCTTTTTATTGAGCAGGGTAAAATTCTCAATGGTGTAATGAAGCCCTCTGAGTTCCTCGGCAGTGGAGGGGTCTGCAGTCCATTTACCGTTTACTCTTGCAGCCTGGAAAGTTCCGGTGTCTTCTTCCGCAGCGGGGGCATTGTCACCGGAGGGAGCCCCGCAACTGAAAGCCAATAAGAATAATAGTAAAACAGGGATTAGCCTCATGGGTAAATAAAATGCAACGGCAATAATTTTTATTTTTTCCGGCTTGCAGTATGACAAAGATAAGCCGGGGGGGTGATTTTAATCATTCTCAGACCGGATAGGTCGAAATAATTTTGTTGTGGGTTTAAATATATAACGATTAAATTAAAACCAGAAAAATTATGAAAAGGATTTTATATACTGCATTAATTGCTTCTCTTGCTGCCTGCAGCAATGAAGGTGTAAAGGAACAAAATAATGATGGCGGGGCAGTGCCTGCGGAACAACCTGCCGCCGGGCAATCCTTGGTCCAGGATGACCAGTCTCAGAAAGACATTGTGAAGGTGGCTGTGGGCTCAAAAGATCACACCACTCTTGTCGCTGCACTGAAGGCTGCCGAATACGTGGATGTACTCTCCAATGCGGGACCGTTTACTGTCTTCGCTCCCACCAATGCGGCTTTTGACAAGCTTCCTGCAGGTACCGTGGATGGTCTTCTCAAACCTGAAGCAAAGAAAGATCTCCGCAATGTGCTGGAATATCATGTGACCTTGAGCGCCCTGAAGCCTGAAAATCTGAAAGACGGGCAGACATTGGGGATGGTCAATGGCGACAATGTGTCTGTAAGTGTGAAGGATGAGAAAATCCGGATCAACGGGGCCAATGTTCTTGCATCAGTTCCCGCATCCAACGGGATGATATATGTAATTGATGCGGTGCTGCTGCCGCCGGCAAAAAAGTGATTTCCCGGCCGTTCAGGACCCAATCAGTCCCCTGGCATAGCGGTACAGGTTTCTTCCTGTGTCAAACAGCAGATAAGAAAGTATCTGCAAAGGGTTTGAGGATATGTTTAAGGCAAAGTGGTAACGGTAAGAGAGGCTGGAAGAAGATCTGATATTGAAAAAATAATCCCTGATGCTGACTTTCGCTTTCGAAATTCCTGTTTCCCTGATGTGGCTTTTTACAACAGCTTTGTAATTTATCAGTAAATTAAATCCGGCTTTTCTTGCCCTGGCCGAGAACTCATAATCGGCTCCGTAGTGAGGGAAGTGTTTGAAATTGTATAAACCGATGGTTGTAAAGACCTGAAACGGAATCAGCGTTCCCCTGCCGGGCAGGGTAGATACGGGGAAAATGCCCGATGATTCCCGGAGGATGGCACTTAGCTTTTCTCCCTGGTTGAAAACCCTGTGTTTGGCTGTCCAGAAATTGATGGAAACTCCCCCGTCATAAATTCTTTCATTGTCGTTAATATCTACTGATACAGAGCCAATCAGGCTGCCCGGATGAGCGAGGGTACAGGACAGCAGTGAGGAAAGATAGTCTTCGTTTACGATAAGGTCGTTGTTGAGTGTAAGTATATAGTCGTTGTTGCTTCCCCGCTTTAGTGCGTAATCCACACCTTTGTTGATGGATCTGGTCCACCAGAGGTTCCCGTCTCCGGTGAGTACGGTAACTCCCGGGAATTCGGCGGCCAGCATTTCCCGGGTCCCGTCGGAGGAGCCGTCATCAATAACCACCAGTTTGTAGTCTTTGCAGGTTTGCTTATCGAGAGAGGCAAGGCAGTCCCTTGTAAAGATCTTCCGGTTATGAACGGGTATCAGGATGTAAATCATGATGCACCAGCAATAATTGGCCTTGGACCGTTAGGGGGAAGAGGGGGAAGCAGAGTGTTTCTTCCCAGCAGGTTTTTATCACGGGACATAAAATAAAAATAAAAGATCATGTAATCGGTGATAAAGCTGGTAAAATAATAGCCGTCTGTAATTCCGCGGATTGCAGTCCCCAGGAGGAGTATGCCGAGCATCTTATTGATTCTGAACAGGGACCTGATGACATGGAAAAAGAAGAAGATGTAAATAAGTGAAAAGATGCCTGACTGTATAAAGGCATTGAGGTATGAGTTGTGTAGGTTGTTCGTGGTATCGTCGGACGACAGGTGGTAATGAAACTGAGTGTTCTTTTCCAGCCCGGCGAAGAAGCTTTTCAGGTTCATCTGCTCGGCGAGGTCGGAGAAGAGGATAAGCCTGTCGGTACCTATTTCTTCGGTGGTAATCCTGTTGTACAGTTCAGTATGGGTAAAAAGACCGGAGAAAACATAACATGCCGTTATGAAAAAAGCAAAGAGGAGGATTGCCCTGTATTTGTTCTTCGATGAGAGTCCCATGAAAAAAAGAGCTGAAAGGTAGAACAGGGCGGTGAGGGAGGAAGAGAATCCCCCTGCGAAGAGGCAGGTGATAAAAATGATGAATAAGGGATAATGTCTGGGGCGGTGGTTGCTTTTGAGCGAAAGCGCATAATATATGACATACAGGTTAAACAGGTAAATCCCCACATAGTTTCTTCCCACAAGCGATCCTACTGAGAAAAAGACATCCTCAAGGGTGCCGTGTATGGCAAAGTAGGAGAGAAAAAAGAAGCAGAGCAGCATGAGATTGTAAAAGAAGATATGCCTGTTTGAAACGGATTCATAAGCCAGGTATCCGAGCATGCCGCTCATAATCATATTGGTGAGGGCGTTATCCCGTCCCTTTAACAGCATGGGTACAAGAAATACAGAAAGGGAAAGCAGAACCACCTTAACAAGGACATCAAGATATTTCAGATTCAGGATGACTGCAATGCTGTAGCACAGCATCACCGCAAGCATCAGGAAATAGATATAGTAATCCTTGTCAATGGTGGCATTGGGGGAGGGGATGAGGTATAAATTTATGCCGATTAACAATATGCCCGTGACAAGGGGCGAGAGTAATTGTTTCACGAAACACGCTTTCTTTTGAGGAAGATGGAATCAGAATATACGATGTGCCCGTTCCCGGAGTTGAAGGTTTGTACCATATTTCCTGCAAATTCAAACCCAAGCGGGACAATTATCCGGTAGAGGTCATCAAACAGGAGTTGCCGGTCGTAAAGAATCTCGTAGCTCATTTCGACGAGGAGAATTTCGGCATTCCGGATGGTGTTGATGCCGCCTTTTATCACCCTGTCTTCAAAACCCTGCACATCAATCTTTACGAGGTAAGGTCTTCCGGCAAGATTCAGGCCCGGGGCAATCCCGTCGAGTGTTTTTATAGTAATGGTTTCTTTCGTGGATCTGCTGGTATGGCTGTAAAGCTCCTTATGCAGGTTAGTCATCGGGAGGATGGATGAACTCGGGGAATGTTCACTCACAAATATTTCTGTTTCCCCGTCCGCTTCCCCGAGTGCATAGTTGAACGCTGTGACATTCAGGGCTGAGGATCTTTTCAGCAGTTCTTCATAACATTTTTTAACGGGCTCGAAAGAATAGATCTGCGCCCCGGGGAGAATTTTATGAAATATTTCAGCAAACTGGCCGGTGTTTGCACCTATGTCAAGGACTGCGGAGATATTTCTTTCCCTGATCCAGCCGTAATTCGGGGGGGTGTACTTTTTTATGTCGATACCTGCGGCATGCAGGACATCCTTAATTAATTTTTTTATCATCCCTTATTGATATTTTTCGCGGAATTTCCTGATGTCGTGAAAGATTCTGAAATTTTCTTTCAGCCACGGGACATCCCTGTTCCACCATTCGGTCTTGTTGAGAAAGTTTATTTCTTCTTCGCTGAACCTGTATTTGATCAGCCTGGCGGGAACTCCGCCCACAATGGCATACGACGGTACGTCTTTTGTCACAACGGCACCGGAGGCTATGATTGCCCCGTTTCCAATGGCCACACCATCCATGATAAGGGCATTGGATCCGATCCATACATCATTCCCGATGGTAACAGGCTCGTATTCCCTGAAGTAATCTTTATCTGCGAAGGTGACCTGTGGCTTTTTGTTCCCTGAATAAAATGCAGGGTGCGTGGATACCAGTACCTGTGAAGGATGCTTCCCCAGGCCGCATTTTACATTTTCCCCTATCGAACAGAATTTTCCTATGTGCGTCCTGGCTATGAAAGAGTTCCTGTTTACATAAGAGAAATCTCCCATCTTCACATCCACAAGCGTTACATGGTCATAAATGGTGTTGTTTTTCCCGAACCTGCAATTCTGCACATGTGATAAGTATCCCAGGCTGAACCCTCTTCCCATCATGGAAAAGGAAAGAGCGGTTTTTTTCAGTGTCCAGTTAAGCCAGATGGTGAACGGGTTCTTGAACAGGTTTTTCATCATATAGTTTTCCGGTATCGCATCTTTCGAAAGCATCAATATAGGTTACCGAGCTTGCATTGGATATTTTTGCGCCAAGTACTTCTGCATAATCATTGAGGACTTCATAGCCGTAAAACATACGGGCAATGGCGGAAAAGATACCGTGCATGGTAAAGGCTCTACCGCCGGGAGTATTGTCGTAAAAGGGTACCAGCGGTGCTTCTCTTTTGTCATAGAAATGATGATCCCTGAAACAGACCTGCCGGGATTCATTGAGTTCCAGCTCCTTATGCCAGGAGTGATCTGCACCTAAAAGATAAATTTTCTTAAAGCCGTTGTTGAGGGCAAGGAATAAGGCCATAACGAGTACGTTCTGCGCAGGCGGGATGCCAATATTTTTTTTATAAGCAAAGAGACGGAACCATCGGTAGCCTTCAACGAGAGTGTCGTTAAAAAAACAAACATGTATATTGCTGCAGCCATCAAATACGGATTTCCATAATATGCTTCTCCGCGCCCTGAAAGGAATGTAGATGGTTATGTTCCAGGTTGTTTTTTTTCTTATAAGACCGATAGCCTCTTTAATGGTTTCGAGCATATCCTCGGTTGCGTTTTCATCCCAGAGAAGCGGGTCAAGAAAAACGTAATAGGCCGGCCTGATCAATTCGTAGCTTTCTGATTTTACAAACAGGTTGACGCAGCAGACGGTCTTCCCCGCATAAAAGGACTCCCGCCCCAGGATATCGGTTTTCAGGGAAGGTCCGTTCCCGAATACATAACAGGGCTGCGGCTTTTCTTCCGTATCTTCTGTTTTTGTACGGTGGGGGTAGTTCCGGATGACTTTCAGCATGGAACTTACTGTGAGCACCAGATTTTTCAGGTTTTCCTTCATGAGGCGTGGAATGGGCGAACCCGTATTTGCTCCTGCAAAGTAATATTATTTATAAAAACTAAACCACGGCATGGGGTATATTTTATTGGAAAGGTACCATGTGAGAAGGAAGAAAATAAGGTTGGATAGGGCAGTGGCATAGGCAGCCCCTATGGCTCCGAAATGCAGGATGAAAAAATAATTCAGGATGAGGTTCAGGATCGCATTCCCGAAGGTGAGATAGGCGAGTACATAAGTCTTCTTTTCATAAAAAATGAAATTCGTTACGGTAAAATACATCCCGAAAAAAGAATACCCGAGTGCAATCCAGAGGACAAAAGGAAGGCAGTCAATGAATTTAATGTTAATGAAAGAAAATGTGAAGAACAGAGGGGCGCAGAGGTTTACGGCGAAAGCAAATACAAGTGCAAAGGCGGAAAAAAGATAAATCTGCTTTACAATTTTTTTCTTTTTTTCGGGAGTGATTTCTTTCAGTTGCCCGAACAGGTGCGGAACCCATGCGTTGTTGAAAGAACTCATTACGATGGAAACAAGAATCGCAATATTGTAGGCCATGGCATAAAAGCCGAGTGTCCTTTCTCCTGTCATTTTTGAAATAAAAAGCCGGTCGGACAGGTTCAGTATCATTCCCCCGATCACATGCGGGATCAGCGGGATCCCGAACCGGAGTGCTTCGGTTATATGCTTTTTCCGGATACTTAAAGTGAAATATTTCATTTTTCTGATTACTGCTGCAGCTATGAGCAGGAAGATGAAATAGGAGAGATAGATTCCATAGGCCCTTCCCTGCCATTGCATTTTGCAGGCGATGACAAAAAAAAGCGTCAGAGTGATGTTTGTCAGGGTAAGTGCTATCTGGTAGGTGGCGTAATTATGGGGTTCCTTCCTGACCTGAAAAATGATGAGGATGATGTTTGAACAGCCCTGCAGGAAAGCAAAGAGCGGGATGGCAATCATCCACCAGAAGGGAAGATTCAGGAAATTCGCAAGGAAATCCCTGAAGATGAAAAAGAGGAGAGAGAGGATCAGCATTGAACAGGCAGGAATGATCAGGGCTGAACTGATATAACGGGGAAGTTCTTCTTTATCCATCCGGAAAAATTCAGTCCCGATGGCACTGTCAACTCCCGCAATTACGAGCGGGATGGCGAAAGATATACTTACTGATAAGAGCGAAAGGGTGCCGTAATCTTCCGTGCTTAAATAGCTGCTCAGAACGGGAAGCAGTAAAAACTGAACGCCGGAGTTCAGTATGCTTGTGAAAGTATAGATAGACATTGACTTGAAAAAGATCCTGAACCCGCCGAGGGAAAAAAAAGAAGTCCTGTTGAAAATACTCATGGCTTCATTATTCGGAATGCCTGCACGGGATTATGAGCGGGAAGAGAGCCTGTATGCATCCGAATATATTTTCCGGAGTCCCAGGTATCCGAATATCATAATAAAGCCGAGAAATCCCCCCACAGCAGTGTATAAAATCCTGGATGCCTTGTTCCGTTCCAGCGGGAGTATGGGTTTGTCAATGATTTGAATAACAGGTGCGTTAAGCAACAGGTTGAACTTGGCCATTTCGAGATTTTTGGTGCCTTCGGCATACATTACGGTAAGGATTTCAACCTCTCTCCTCATCTTTACTTCCTCAATGTATCCCTGCACCTTTACCAGCCTGTTGCTTCCGTCTTTCCACCTGGCATAGGTGTTTTCGGCTATGTTAAGTGCATTTGCAACAGAGTCAACCCTATCCTGTATTACCGTGAGGTTTTCCCTGTCTTTCTGTGTTTTGTTTGAGAGGTAAAATTCGCTCAGGGCATCAATGGTGTATTCGCAGAAGTATTTGGAAAACAGTTCCGACGGAGTTTCTACTTTCACTTCAATGATTCCTGATTTGGTATCCTTCCCGATGGTGAGGCATTTCTTTATGATATTCCTGTAGAAAAGGCCTATGATACTGTCCTGAAGAAAAGTAAGCTTTTCCAGGTCAGGGGTGGTAAACCTGAAATTTTTCAGGTAATCAATCTTCTCGTACCTTTTTCTGATATTATACATATCAAGGTAGTGATTTGCAAGAAAATCCTTTTTCCCGCCAATCTCGGCTTTCATAAGCAGGGCGGTGTACACAACCCTTCTTGACTTCAGGATTTCAACCAGTTTATCCTCATCCACGGCATAGCCCCCCGCTCCTGCAATGAGTCCGAGTTGTCCTGCAAGCTGCAGGGCGCTTGAAAGGCCGCTCCCTCCGCCGGGAGCATTTTTGCCTCCGTCGAGCATGAGCGAGCTCTGGGCAATGTAAGTCGTTTTCCGGATAATAGAGTAAGTCAAGCCCAGGCTTGCAGCCAGTAAAGTCCATGCAATGATTGGTTTCCACCTGGAAATGTAATAATCCCGGTATTCCCGGAGCTTCTGCATGGCTTCAATGATGGATACTTCTTCTTTTTTGTCAGTGGTCTGTTGCATGGTTGAATATCGCTAATAGACTTTGTTTTTAAGGGTATGGTTATTCCCGGGAGTTGCCCGGCATGGCATGTGGCCGCAAAGATAGAAAGTTTTGCAGTTTCGGTATGGAGGACGATAAAAAGGATTCCCCGGGATCGGATTTTCAAAGGCTGTTAAAGAATTGTTCCCGGGACTGAACACTTCCGTAAGCTCAGCGCTCACTCCCGGGAACAGGTAGAGTTATCTTACTACCGAAAGCCTTGAAAGGGGCACCGGAGCAGCATTGCCTTTGAGATATGACAGGATGTATACTCCCCCTGAGATCGACGACACATCCATGCTGTACCTCTGTACGCCTTTTACAAGAGTGAAATTGCTTGTCTGCAGCACCTTCCTGCCCGTAACATCACTTACCTGGAAACGGATAGTGCCGGGCTCTTCGCGGTCGTACAGCATCTCAATGCTGATATGATCCCCCGCAGGGTTGGGATAAACTGAAGAGAGAGACATTCCGTCGCTTTCCGCAATCTCATGAACAGCACTAAAGTTGTCCACGAAGATGAGGCTGGAGTCTATGGTTATAATCACACTGTTGAACAGGGTGTCGGAAGTGGTGACATCAAATGTTTTGGACAGGACAGAGGTGTCAACAGGAACGCCCGTTACATCAACCCAGAGGTAGTAGCTGCCAACCGGTACATTGCTGAAATAGAAAATACCTTTGGTGGGTCCTGCACTGTCGGTTACATCAGACATGACAGGGATCCCCGTGCTCTTGCTTACCAGCGAGGTGTTGATCCCTCCAAGGGGATCGCCGGGCCCCATCATTTTGAAGGCTCCTTCTACTACAATCCCGCTGATGGTGCCGGGCCCCAAAGGAGATATGGCTTCCCTCACCCCGATATCAATACCCGAAGTGTCCGAAACGACCGACAGGATTTTTGCATTGACCCAGAATGCTGTATCGCCGTAATAGGTGGGAATAGATAACGGGTAAGCAATCTTGTCCGGCTCGGCAAGGATGAGATAATTATCGGTAACTACCGCACTGAAGGTATACGTCCCGCCTGCACCTATAGCCGTGGAATCATACTTGCTCATGGCTGTGTTGGTGGAGTCGTTGACAATCAGGAACACCATGCCCGCGTTTACGGCAGATGAATAAGTCTGGTTGTATACAGTTCCTGAGATGATATGGGTGGTGATGCTGACGATAGTGCTTATCGTGTCACTGCATCCTGAACCACTGTATGCAATAAGCATGGCGGTATAGGATCCTCCCGTGGAGTAACTGTGTATTGGATTGGCTGAAGATGAAGCGCCCCCGTCGCCAAAATCCCACTGGTAAGTTGAAGCGCCGGAAGATGTATTGTTAAATGCCACGGACAACCCATTGATGCCGTATGTGAATCCGGCCAAAGGGACAAGATTTACAGTTATAACCTCCGCAGCGGAAGTAGCGACACAGCCATTGATATCAGTAACATCTACGGTAAAGGAACCGGAAGCAGAAACTGTGATGGACTGAGTGGTAGCGGAATTACTCCATAGATAAGAGGAGCCGGATGAAGCAGTCAGTACAACACTTCCGCCTGAGCAGAAGGTAGTAGGCCCTCCGGGAGTGATGGCAGGAGTAGTGGGAGTGTTAACGGTAACGAGAATGGTGTCTGTAGATGAACATCCGAGATTGTCGCTTACAGCCAGCACATAAGTGGTAGTGGAAGCTGGTGTAACATTAGGATTGGCAAGCGTTGAAGAAAATCCTGCCGGTAATGAGGTCCAGGAATAGGAGTAAGGGGCAGTACCTCCTGAGACTGAGGGAGCACCTCCGATACTTGCAGATGCTCCGTTACAAATACTCACGTCAGCTCCTGCATTTGCAACAGGGGCGGGATTTACTGTAACATTTGTACTGGGAGATATTCCGGTGCATCCGTTCACATCCGAAACAGTCACATAATAGCTTCCGGACGATGTCACGTTTATAGACTGGGTTGTAGCTCCGCCAGGGGACCACAGGTAAGTGGATGCGGCACTTGAAGAGAGATTTAAACTGCCTCCCCCGCAGAAGGTGGTGGGGCCGCCGGGAGTGATAGCAGGAGTGGGGTTGTTGTTAACTGTTACAATCACTGTATCTGTAGACGAACAGCCGCTTGCATTTGCGGCGGTTAAGGTGTAAGTGGTGGTTACCGCAGGCATAGCGGAGGGGTTTGCGCAGGTAGTGCAGCTTAGTCCTCCGGAGGGAGTCCAGAGGTAAGAGGTTCCCCCTGTTCCGTTTAGCGAAGCACTTCCGCCCTGGCAGATGGACTGGTCAGCACCTGCGTTGGCCGGAGGGAGGGAGTTTACTGTAACAAGCACGGTATCATAAGCCTGGCAGCCGGCAGAGTCCGTAACAGTCAGGAAATAGCTGGTGTTTGCAGATGGGGCATGAGAAGGATTGGCGAGGGTGGAAGAAAACCCGGCAGGAGAGGATGTCCATGTGTAGCTGTATGAAGACCCGCTTCCTCCGCTGGCAGCGGGGGATCCGCCGATTACGTGCGAGAATCCCTGGCAAAAAGCAGTATCAGCGCCTGCGTAGGCAGAAGGAGACGGATTTACAACTATGTAGTTGGACAACAGCAGGGTGTCTGCCCCGTAGATATTTGATGCTACGAGAGTAGCGTCATAGGTTCCGCTTGCAGAATATGTTACAACGGGGTTCTGTGCCGCAGTGGTGGCGGGGCTTCCGCCGGGGAAGGACCACGACCAGGATGCAGCAGCATTGGTACTGAGGTCTGTGTAAGTAACATTGCCTCCCGGGCACATGCTGTTGGGTGTTCCGCTGAAATTAGCCAGCGGAGAGGTTCCGTAAATATGGACATCATCAATGGAGATCGAGTTAAAAGCACCGCTGCCATTTGCTTCCCATGCAAAGTAACAGACTCCGCTGGAGCCTACAGTAATGGTATCGCTCGAGAGGTTCCATGCCGTGTCGTTCAGAAAGCCCAGATCATGGATCAGTGTTGTCATGGCTGCCGTATCCTGGGAGGCTCCGATCCTGAGCTGGAGATTCTGGGCGTTATACGGTGCTCCGGCTTTATACCAGAAATCGATAATGTAGTTTTTCCCTGCATCAAGCTGGAAGCAGCGGGAAAGCAGCCAGTGCTCAACATAAGTTCCATCGGGGTTGCCGGGAGATGTCATGAGCGAGGATCCTGAATGGGCTTTGGACGGGACGCTTTCTTTAGTCCATAATGGGATGTTGGTATCTGCATTCACAGCCCGCCATCCTGTACCTGCTCCCTCAAAACCTTCGGTGTAGGAGCTTGTGTAAATGTCGATGGGGGTGAGATTGTCGAAAGGAAGATAAATGCTGTCGTTGTTACTGTTTCCGTCGCCGGTAAGGTCTGTCCATGCTTTGATATGATGGAGCCCGGGTCCCGAGAGATCGGCTGTTCCTGTAAAAGTATAAGTGGCGGTGTTCCCGGAATAAATGGTTCCCGGGAATGTCTCGGAAACAATGGCTCCTCCGTCGGCACGGAAGCTGACGGGTACATTATAAACAGAATCCAGTCCGTAGTTCCGGATGCTTACTGTTACCGGTTCGGATGCAGAATACCCGCATACGGCTGGTGCGGGAGGGTTCACATCAACGACTCCTGCATCGCCCGGGTGTACGCTTGAGATCTCAACATCATCCAGATAAAGAAATCCCTGGCAGGCAGGTGAGTATGCGTGCCATCCGAGATAATACGTTCCCGGAGCCTGGACAATAAAGTTCTGTGCAGCCTCGCTATACTGGGTGTTGCTTACTCCTGAGAGGTTAATGAGGGTGTCGTTCATATAAAGGGTATCCGGAGCGACGCCAATCTTAAGCATCAGGTTTTCTGCTGATCCCGTTCCTGACCTGTACCAGAAAGAGGCACGGTAAACCCTGCCTGTGTCAAGCTGGAAGCAGCGGGAGAACCACCAGTCATCGGCATCCATGGTGCAGTTTGTGGAATATTTCACATAGCGGGTGCCGGTGTGCGCACTTCCTGTTGTATTGACAACCCAGGAGGATCCGTCCCTGTTACCGTCTAATGTTTTCCAGCCTGCATTGTCATCGGCGGGCTCAAAGCCGTAATGGTAGTTGATAGGCCATACCGCCTGGGGGTTTACATTTTCAACTGTTTTCACGACAGTATCATTCATGGTGTTCAAATCTCCTGCAAGGGAAGTCCAGGCTTTGATGGTGTGTGTGCCGGGGGCGGAGAGGTCTGCCGGGGTAGAGAATGAATAGTTGAAAGACTGTCCTACCGATATGAATCCCATAGCTTCGGTAACGGGGGTGTTGTTGTCAATGCGGTAGGAAATGTTCACGCTTCCCTGTCCGGCATTGCCGAGGTTGGCGACACCGACGGAAACCAGCTCGGAATTAGTAAGCCCGCATGCGGAAAAAGGAGTATCCACGCCGAGGAGCGCCACATCCGCTGAGGGAAGGGGTGTAAAGATCATCCTGCACTGGGGCTTTTGCCCTGAAACAGTTGTGGTAACAACTCCGCACTGGGAAGCAGCATCAAGCCGTACATAACGGAACCCGTTGGTTACCGGTGAGTTGTATATCCTCAGGCGCCCGCTCGGGTCGTAGTTGGTAACCTGATCGAAGCAAATGTCAAGAAGTATGTTGTCCGTCCCGTTCCACGAAAATGCAGGGGAGAGGTTGAGGAGGTCAAATCCGTATCCGGAGGGGGAATAGGATGGAGTGTAATAAACGGTTTGCATGCTCACCGTATCTTCCGAAGAGACATCTCCGGCGGTGGTATGCTTCATCCTGATGGTGAAGTTCGGTAGAGAATATACGGGGGAACCTTCCATGAAAAAACCGAACTTTGAAAGAGTGCCGGCTCCTGATTTCCCTGCAGCATTGATTTCCGAAGCGGTGTATAACACCTGGCAGTGAAGGCTCCTGTACCATATGTTAACGGGAGACGCATCCTTGGGAGATGTGATTACGTTGCCGCTTCCCAGCTGGATGTTCTGACCGTGAAGGGATGCAGTGAGCAGCATGCAAAGAACGGGGAGCAGGAATCCGGCAAGGATCCTGCGGGAGGGTGAAGTAGTAATATTCATGAGCAATTGGGTTAGGGGTGTTTTATGTGAATAAGTCTTTGGCAGAATTCTATCCTGAGCAGGACAAATATAACCTGTGTTTCTTCCGGGGTCAAGCCCATCTTCTCTTTTTCTTACCCGGTCAAATACCCCTGAAATATACATCTTAAACTTCTGATTCGCAAGTTTTTTTTCTTAGCTTTGTTGTCATCTGCATTATAATAAAAACCTACACACATGAAAAATCTCCGGATAAAAATCACGCTTACAGGATTAATGCTGGCTGCCGGTCTGTGTTTAAATGCTCAGAACCGTTCTATCCGTTTTGAAGAGGGATCCTGGCGGGATATTCTTGCAAAATCTGCAGCGGAAAAGAAACCTGTATTCCTTGATGCTTATACATCCTGGTGTGGTCCCTGCAAATGGATGTCGAAGAATATTTTTACCAATGACACGGTGGCGGATTATTATAACGGGAATTTTATATGTGCGAAGATTGACATGGAAAAAGGCGAAGGGGTGGAGATAGCAAAGAAGTATGATGTGAGGGCCTATCCGACACTTTTGTTTATCGGGCAGAACGGGGAGGTGTTGCACCGCCTGTGCGGGTCGCGTGAGGCTGCGGTTTTTGTGCAGGATGGAAAAAATGCATTTGACAATTCCCTGAACTATGCCGGGTACAGGAAAAAATTTGAGGGTGGGAATATGGATCCTTCATTTCTCGGTGGCTATATCTCCTATCTTAGTAATGCCTGTATGCCGTGTGATGATATCCTGAATGCATATTTCAGAACACAGAAGCCCGAAGCACTCACCTCAAGGGCTAACTGGGAGATGATAAAATCATTTTCACGCAGGGTTGAGTCCCCTGAATTCATTTACCTCGAGACCCATTTGAATGATTTTTCAGCTCTTTATACAAGGGATTCCGTGGGAGAGAAAATTACGGATGTGTATTATGATAACATGATGACTGCTTTGCATAAGAAGGATTCGGCTTCTTATTTCCATTTCAGGGAAAAGCTCAGGAGTTCCGGGTTGCAGCAGGCGGAAAAAACAATGCTGTATGCCGATATGTCTTATTTCAGTGCGAACGGGCAGTGGAATAAATATGCAGGCGCGGCGGAGCTTTACATTGCAAAATACGGCATGAACGAATGGCAGCTTCTCAACGGTGTTGCCTGGAACTTTTATGAACACCTTGAGGATAATACGAATCTCCAGAAAGCCATGCGCTGGGTTAATAAATCCATACAGCTCAGCGATAATTATTTCAACAATGATACCCGTGCCAGCCTTTTGTACAAACTGGGCAGGAAAGATGAGGCGATGAAGGCTGCAGAGGCAGCCATCGCCCTTGCTAAAAAGTCGGGGGATGATTACAAATCAACGGAAGATCTGCTGGCGAAGATCAGGGAGATGAAGTGAAAAGTTTTTGATGTAATTGATTATATCGCCAGTCAAAAAGAACGCCACAGCGGGAAAACAGGCTTTTCTTAATCCGCCTTCACGCTCTGCTTACTTAAGAAGGTTCAGATTCTCTTCAGGGGTAAACTTTCTTTTCTTGTTTTCCATGTTTCCTGATTTAGCGGTACAAAACTATTCTTTAAGTTTTGCCCAGCCAATTAGGGGATTAGAACAGCATTTCGCGTTACAGAGTGGCTGCGGGAATATCGTGGACACTTTTCGCTTTGTACGGAACATTGTCGTAAATCGGGTGTTGTACGAAGCCGCATTCGCGGTTTTTGTACAGGACAAATTTAGCGAAAAGTAAATCGCCCCGTTGAACAAAATGAAAGGGGCGGGAGTGGCGCCCAAGCGCCACGTAGCCACTTTCAAGCGAAGCGGTTTTGTTCAACGTTTTCAGGCCTTGCGCCGTTTTTTGCTATGTCAAGTTACATATTTGAGCGTTAACACGCAAAAAATGGAGCAAGACCTGTGTTATAGGTTGGCTGCGGCACACAGGTACGTCTATGTACATGTCCGCTTTATTTTTGCCTAACATAAATATGTGTCGGCACGTCAAAAGCATTTTCAGTAATATATAAAGAATCAATTCCTAAAAGTCTAACTAGGCTTTCACCTGGGAATTCTCTTTTCTTTGAGAACAAAGTATTTCTATGGAATTCAAGTTTGAAAAAGTTACCGTATGAATTTGAGCTCTCACTATATGTGATTCGTCCACCCTCAAACCTTTTACCGTCCTTTTTGATTTCGTATTTGCCCTTGTCAATGAATTCTATTGTCTTCGTCGAACCGGTATTGTCGGGTGTCAAGGTCGAGAATTCACCGCTGGTCTTTGCCCACTGCCAAGTCCCAGACAAAGTCTTGGCGTCCCCAGTCAGTTTGTCCTTTTTACAACTTGTCATTACGAGAACGAAAGCCGAAAAGAAAAGCAAGGTCTTTGCCGTCGTGATTGTTTTATGTCTGAGGTCAAGCATAAATTAAAGGTACGAATAAATTTGTCAAGCAGAAAGTCATTTGTCTACGGTAATTGTCCCGCAGCTTACCCCCAGTTCGGCGTAGCGTCCCGCTATGTCGTTGATTTTTCCGGTACCTTACCAAATTGCCATTGATTGATCATTGTACAGTATTCCATCCCCCGTTTGGCGTAGCGTCCCGCTACGTCGTTGATTTTTCCGGTACCTTACCGAATTGCCATTGATTGATCATTGTACAGTATTCCATCCGCCGGTTTGCTATCCACCAAGACCCCACGAGTGGCTCTGTTATTTCCGCGTAAAAGGATCAACCCATTCTACTACCTGCAGCGTAAGGTATAAAAGCAAATATTTATCAGGTAACCAGAGCCTTTGTATTCCTTTTGACTTTTCGGCCGGAGGCCGGGTTGCTTCAGCGACGTAGCGGGACGCTACGCCAAACGGGGGGAAATTTTCAGAATGGTTTAAAAAAGAGAGTTGTGCAACATTGACTTTATGTTAGCTGCTGCCGTGCTTTTCACACGAAGCGATTCAGCCCGAAATCCGCACACACTTTGTTCAAGCGATAACATTTGTCCCTCTCCATCTGTAAGCTCGCCTAAATCCTTTTGTCATTGCTTCTTTCACAGTCGTAACGTAAAACTCTCCTCGATTCTTAATCAAAGTTTTGTCATATTGCTGGTCAAATGGCAAATGATAAATTTTTTCTCCAGTAACAGCAAGATTACATTTAATTACTGGATATTTAGCTAATGGTTTTTCTTGCTCAACCTTAATACCAAGAGCATCAGCGAATCGCTTAGCTGTGTCTGATAATTTGGTAGTGGTAATGAAGGTTGCTTTTATTTCGCCAGAACTTATCAAGTCCGGGAACAGTGTTAATGTCTTTTTCCTGTTAACTATCTCTTTATGTTCAATAAAATATTTAACGGCTGTGCCATATAATTGGTTAATATGCTTTTCATGTATTGTCTTATACGAAGCCCAACATTTACATTGAACAATTTCAATAGTCTCTCCTTTCTTGCATACCAAGTCTCTTCCTAAATCTTCCAATCCCTTTTCTATGCCTTGATAATTAACATCAAAACCATTCTGTTCGTAGAGATAGCCGATATAACGTTCATAATCTCTACCTATTTGCCATGGCTGACCTCTCGAAGAGAAATACCTATCAAGAGCTTTTTGATTTCTAACTTCTTCGGATAACGTCTCATACTCTGCTCTTGGAATATATTTTAATACAGGATCAATATCTTCGTCCTCATCCTCATCTTGCTTTGTAACCGATTGCAAAAGGTCATCAAGATTTTCTCCGATGTATTCAGTTATCCATGGGAATAATGTCTCATAGTAGGTCACGAAATTTTGTGCTATTTTGAATTGCTTTCTAAGTGTTCTATTCTGTGAACCAATTGTTTTTACGGCTTCCGCACTGCTATATGCAGGATGGCCTTTAACTTTTAGATAATGCTCTATTTCAGAGTCTATATATTGATAGAATTCCGAAATTGCATCCGCAAGCCACGGGAAAGCTTTAGATTTTTCTTCAAATATTTTTTTAAGTGCTTTCTCGTTACTTAGAATATACTGTTGCCGTCTTTCAATTTCATTTCTTAGCTCGGCTTCTCTTTCAGTAAATTTTTTTTCTTTTTCCTCTAAGACAGTAAGAATATCATTGTAGCTTTTAAAAAGCTCTTTATTTGTTTTCTCAATTTCTTGAATTTGTTTGAGCTTGAGAGATAATTCTTTGTTTCTGCTCGTAAAGTACATTAGTGAGGGTTAAATATATTTCTTAAATCTTTTTCGACTGCTATCTCCCATTTTGTCTTTCCTTTACCCCATCTTTTAGTTGAAAATAGTTCTGTTATTTCATTTGACTTTTTTTCTAATGTAAGTTGCTCTGCTCTGATTGCCTTTTTTTCTCTAACATAGTATGTTTTCCTTTCTTTTTCATCCAGTTCACGATTACGTTTCATAATTTCCAATTTCTTTTGTGTCCACTCGTCCAATGAATTTAGTTTTTCCCTATGATTCAATATGTTTTGTTCAATAGATTCAAACGAGACTTTCTCTGCCTCTAATAACATTTGTTCAACTTTCCTTTTGTTTAATATAAAGTCAAGAATTTCTTGAATTATCCAAACTGTAATCCCAATTATTGGAATTGCCAGGGCAAAAAGAATTACTATCCAATCTTTCATTTCGATATCGCAGTATAGCAGAACGGTTCGGGGGTTTGCGAAGTGGCGGATTAAAACGCACATCACTGTCCCATAGCACAAAGATATTTAAAAGTACAAAACTTTCTACTCGCAAAGAAGCCGCCATTTTCGCAAATGTCAGGCACATGTTGTGGGGTATCACGCAATATAGAGGTGGATATACGTGGGCTTAGATATTGAGCTTGTCGAGGTGACTTTGGTTTCTAAGCATAAAGTTGAGTGTGATGAAGGGTGTTGAGGGGTTAGTCTATGGTTAATCCGCTGACGTTTCGGCTGTTTGACTACACAGTTTCAGGAACAGTTTAAGGGCTTTTTTCTTTTCCGGATCGAAAGAATAGCTGATAGAATTCGAGAGATAAGTTTCCTCCTTTTTCCCCAGTTTGTATTTTTTTGCTGTTGCAGTGAGATTATGAATTCCTTTTCCAACGGCCTTTCCGAAGGTGCTGCGGAATTTCCGGGGAATATTTTTTTGTGCTGCCCAGCATGCAAAGACAAAAGGGAGCTCCGTAAACTTCATCCATTCTGCAGCGAGGTCATATTCATATTTGAAATGCCCGTTCAGGTTAAGCGCCCTGTCGCCTATCACTAAACCTGCTGTAGTACCCCTGATTTTTTTTTCATAACCAGGCTTTCCTTTTTTCCAGAGAGGGGAGATATGCCAGTGGTGCCTGGACAGGATTTTGACGAGTGAAACGGATGTTCTCGATTCGCTGTCGAGGTATATTGTTTTGATCTTTTCAAGGGGCACCCTGCTGTATAGCATCACAGATCGCACCTTGCCTTTTGCCCCGATACAGTACCCCGTGATGATGCGGTGATTGGGAAGCGAGGAAAGAACGGACACGGGAACCAGGCCGATATCCGCTTTTCCGGAGAGCAGTTTTTCCGCACATACCGATGGAGTGTCCTTGTCCAGTTTTATCAACCCGGAAACAGCGCCTGATTCAAGGCCGAAAATCATGGGCAGGGTGTTCAGGTAAGATACCGCAGAGACATTTATTTTTTTCTCATTTTTCATATCATGAAGCCCTTCATGAAATGCCGGGAGCAAACTCCGAAGCCTTGATTTCATCAAATGCACCCGGATAATTTTTTTCCATCTTCCCGGAAATTTCGGTAATACAGGATTCTATTTTACTGCAGTTCCCGGGATCAAGCTCCCGGATGCCCGTACGCATGCAGATCTTATTGAGGGCATACACAATATGCTGTGTCCCGGAGTATGAGTATAAATACCTGCTGGTTTTAAACCTCATAAAATGGCGGGAGAATTTTTCGTGGGAGTAGCCGGGATGTCCGCCGAGAAGATTTTCTATGTGAGACTCATCAATTTCCGCCAGGTCGTTATAGAAATTACGGCAGACGTGATTTTCATGCAGCACAATCATCCTGTCAAGGATAATTTCGAGAAGGATGTGTGCAATGAAAAAAGATTTACGTTCAGGATGGATAAACCCGGAACGGGCAAACTGATCTTTAATCATTCCGTAATGAAGCTTGAAAAATTCGGAATTGTGAAAAGCCTTATCCGCCAGGAAATGTTTTTCAATTCCTTCCTGCAGTAATTTTCCGGTATTTGTTTCGTATGGTTTCATGGAGTGCAGCTTCAGCCGTGGATGACTCTGCCGGAGGAGGTCGGGGAATACTGAGGCAAACCTGAAATAGGGCGAGGGGTGATGCTGTTCGAGATAGTAGTGGCTGAGGAAGTTCATGGTCTTTTACGGGCTAACCACTTCCCCGTCTTTCAGTGTGATAGTGCGGTCTGTTCTGGACGCCAGACCCATGTCATGGGTGACGATTAAGATTGTTTGGTTAAATTTCTCTTTAAGTTCTTTGAAAATTCCGAACACTGTTTCCGAATTTTTCGAATCCAGGTTCCCGGTGGGTTCGTCCCCGAAAATAATCTTCGGGTTGTTTATTAAAGCCCTTGCTATGGCAACGCGCTGCTGCTGCCCGCCCGAGAGTTTGCTGCTTTTTTTCAGGGCCTGGTCATCGAGCCCCAGCAGTTTCAATTTTTCATGTGCGTGGCTGTATATTTCTTCTTCGCTGTATTTTCCGAGTCTCAGTGCAGGCAGTGCGACATTATCCAGCACGGTGAATTCCGGGAGGAGATAGTGAAACTGGAATACGAATCCTATTTTTTCATTCCTGATACGTGCGTGATCATCGGGCCTCATTTTGCCAAGCTCTTCCCCGTCGAGAAGAATGGTTCCGCTGTAACCGGTATCAAGTGTGGAAAGGGTATAGAGCAGCGTTGATTTCCCGCTCCCGGAAGCGCCTACAATAGACACAAATTCTCCTTCTTCTATTGACACATTTACATTTTTCAGGGCCTGGAATTCCACGGGGTCGTGAAAAAATTTGTTAAGACCGATAGTCCGGAGTATGTGGCTGCCCGCATTCATTTGCTCCTTATAATATCCATCGGGTCGATCTTTGCTGCTTTGCGGGCAGGCAGGTAGCCTGCAATTCCTGTGACCAGAAGAGCAAACAGGAATGCAGTAACATAAAAAGCCGGACTCTGGTTGAAGTACAGGTATTTCATGGAAACAAATCCTTTGATATTCATGGGGATGCTTCCGACGATATGCGTGATGATGAAGCCGAACCCCATGCCAAGTATTCCGCCAAAAAGCCCTATGATAAGGGATTCCATGAGAAAAATTTTTTTAATGTCTCCGTTTCTGAAGCCCACTGCTTTGAGGATGGCGATATCCGGCATCTTTTCGTAGATAATCATCATGAGTATGTTAAAAATTCCGAATCCGGAAACAATCATGATAGAAGCGATAACCAGGCTGGTGACCATATTCTGCAGCTTGAAAACGCCGAAGATGTTGGCATTGGCAGTTTTCCAGTCGTCGGCCTTATAACCAAACCGTTTTTCAAATTCAGATGCAAGTTCGCCGGCCCGGTCAATGTTTTTAAGTTTTATGTTAATGTCCGTGATATAGGAGCCGTCAACCTGAAGGAGCTTCTGTGCATTTCTTAGATTCACGAACGCCCGCGTTTTATCCACTTCGGTAAGCCCGGATTCATTGATTCCTACCACTTTCATTTCGAGCGTAACACCCATGGGAGAGATAATGCTGAGTAAGTCTTCCATTTTTGCGCCCAGTTTTTCTGCCAGCCCTGCGCCGAGAATAATGCCGTTGGGTATTGTCAGCAGCCGGGTGGTGTTTCCTTCTTTCATATTCGCGGAAAGGCCGAAGAGAAGGTCTTCTTTCTCGATGAGCACCCCGGAAACAAATCCTGCCTGCTGTGCAATCCCCATCTTGAAAATAACCTGGGACGCAAGGAAAGGCGAAACCCCCGCGACGTCGGGATGCCGTTCGATGATTTTTACAATTTCGTTCCCGTTCCGGATTTTCAGGTCATCTTCCCTGGGTTTCTGATTGCGGACAACAACCCAGTCTTTTCGGGGGTCATGCAGTTTGCCGGCAATGCTTTTCCTGTTTTTGTCCGCTTCGTTGTGGATGCGGATGTTCGCCGTGGTATTGATGGTTTTGTCGATGAAGGTAGTCTGGAATCCCGTGATGAGGCCTGCCTGGAAGATAAAGATGGCGATGCCGAACATTACGCCCAGGGTTGCCACGATGGTCTGCCTTTTCTTGGCAACAAGATGCGTGAGGGCAATCCTGGCGAGCGGTTTGTTGCTGTTCATTATTTTTTCAGGGCTTCACCAGCACATCTTTCTCATCAATGCCGGATAGAATTTCGGTGTATTCCAGGTCTTCGATGCCTTTCTTTACCACGCGGGCCGCGCTGCCTTTTTTCAGCCTGACTTTATTTGCGTCGAAAATGAATTCTCTCGGTATGACCAGTGCATTTTGTTTTTCGGATATAAGAATGTTGGCTTCTGCCGACATGCCCGAATAAAAAACCGCGCTGCCTGTGCTGCCTAATGAGGCAATGACTTTTGACGTTTTGTTAAGCAGGCTTATTCTGGGATAAATTTCCTGCACAGTTCCTTTGAAGACCTGCTCTTTGAAAGCATCAACCGACAGCAGCACCTGCTGGCCTTTCGTGAGCCGTGCGACATCTGTTTCATCTACGAGAAGCTCAGCCTCAAATTTTGCCGGGTCACCTATTTCCATCAGGGGAAGCTGGGGCCCGATGAGTTCTCCTTCATTAAAGGCCACATCATAGACAATGCCTGTCATAACCGAGAAGATGGTAAAGTCTTTTTTCCCCAGCAGTTGCGCCTGGTACTGGTTCTCTGCATTTTTAAGCTCCATGCCGAGGCGTTCTTTTGTGCTGCGGAGGGTGTTGAGTGCCCGGGTGTAATTTTGCTTTGATATATCCGCCTGGGTTTTGGCCTGGTCAGAGGCAAGGGGAGAGGTGGCATTGCTTTTCAGCAGGTTTGAGAACCTGGCGTAATTAGCCGAGTCCAGCTCATATTTTGATTTTGCAGAAGCCACTTCCTGCTTCATGGCTGTAATTATGGCCGACTGCTCATCTGCATTATTCCTTGCAAGGTCCAATATGTTTTTTGCAGTGCTTACGCTGAGTTCTGCAGCCTCGTTCAGGATTGTTATGAGAGGCTGTCCGGCAGCAACGGCATCTCCTGCTTTTATATGAATATGCTGAATGTATCCCGGCAGCTTGCTGAAAACTTTGTAATGCCCTGCGGGATATATTTTTCCGGATGCATAAACCGCTTCCGTAATATTTTTCCGCACCGGGCTGATAGTGTTGCCGCCGGGAGAGCATGCAGCAAGGGCTGCAAGAAGGAGACTGCCGGAAAGGAACTGCGTATTTGTCTTCATTCCTGTTTTATTTTATGAGTCTGACAACTTTTGCTTTCGCCCTCTCGGAGAGGAGATACATCACGGGTACGAGTATAAGGGTAAGAAAGGTGGCGAAGCTGAGGCCGAAGATGATCGTCCAGGAGAGCGGCCCCCAGAAGGCTACGCTGTCGCCCCCGAAATAAATGTGCGGATTCAGTTCGGAAAACAGCGTCCCGAAGTCTATATTCAGTCCCACCGCAAGGGGGATCATGCCGAGGATGGTGGCGGTGGCCGTGAGCAGCACCGGGGTCATCCTCGTTTTTCCTGCCTGTATCACCGCATCAAACACCGGCACACCCTGGCTCCTGAGCATATCTGTGAATTCCACGAGGAGAATCCCGTTCCTTACTACGATTCCGCCGAGAGCAACGATTCCCACGCCTGTCATCACCACCGAGATATCCATATTGAAAATACTCAGTCCGAGGAGGACACCGATAATGCTGAACAGGATTTCGCTGATGATGATTACCGGTTTGGAGGTAGAGTTAAACTGTGTGACAAGGATCAGGAAAATGATTCCAAGCGCCAGGAGCAGTGCTCTTCCGAGAAAAGAGGCTGTTTCCTTCTGCTGTTCGCTCTCCCCGGTCATGGTTACGCTGACGCCTTCGGGAGCATTGAAGCCACTGATGCTGCTCTTGATTTTTGAAACCACTTCGTTGGGGTTGAACCCGCCGAGGACATTGGAAGAGAGTGTCACCAGGCGTTTCTGATTTTTTCGCTTGATGTTGCTGTAGCTGCTCGAGTAATGAATATCCGAAAACGC
Organism: Bacteroidota bacterium; assembly: GCA_023251555.1. GTDB lineage: Bacteria > Bacteroidota > Bacteroidia > AKYH767-A > JAHEYN01 > JAHEYN01. The sequence goes on from JAHEYN010000007.1 coordinate 23,528, forward strand.
TGAAACAGGTACCTGCCGTATAGTTCCGCCCATGTTCATGTCCCTGTAAATGACCTTTATTTCTTTCAGCCTTTCTATATTATTTCTCTGATCTTCCCTGTAGCGGAGCTGTATGGGATACTCATCGTCCTCATCCCTGAATTTTGAAATCTCCTTTCCGTAGATGGCGTTTCTGAGCTCCATGCCAACCTGTGCAGTGGAGATGCCCTCCCGGTTGGCTCTTTCCCTGTCAATGCTGAAAACAATTTCGGGCTTGTTATCCTGGAGGTCGGACTTCAGGTCTTCCACACCGGGAACCTGGAGAGAGTCAAGATAATGCTTGAGGCGCAGCGAAGCGGAAATGAGATCTTCCATTTTGTCGCCGCTCACTTCGATATTGATGGGTTTTTCCGTGGGAGGGCCCGCACGTTCCTGGTCCACACTTATTTCCACGCCGGGAAGACCTTTCACGCCTTCCCTTATTTTCTCAAGAACTGCGGAAGTTGACTTCCCGTTTCTTTTTGCGTATTCCACGAAAGCAACTTCCACTTTTCCCTTATTGGAATAGATGCCTCTGTCGCCTCCCGCGCCCCCTTCGGTTGCCCCCACAGCCACATTGGAAATAACTGACTCCACAAGAGGATTGTTCTCTCCTATTACATTGTAAACCCTGTTCTCGGCAATTCTTGTGACCGAGTCGGTATATGCCTGGTCGGTGCCCACCGGAAGATTCAGGTATACATAGGCAAAGTTGGGCTCCGCCCTGGGAAAGAATACCACCTTGGGCTTCCTCACTACAGTGAGGAAAATGGAGAAGAAAAAGAGAAGGACGGTCAGCCCCAGCATTTTATAGGGGCGCTGAAGTGCCCACCTCAGGAGGTTTTCGTACTTATTCTGGAAGGCAGGCCATAGTTTCTGCTGGAAGGCAGTAATCCATTTACTGAAGACATAACGGTTCAGCCATATAAGCAGCAGCATAAGGAGGATAAAATTGCCTGTTCCCCATGCATGGCTCATGTAAAAAATAAGGGCCATCGCGATAAAGACGATGGAGAGGACTTTCAGACTCTTCTTCGGTTGTTTTCCTTCATGGTGAGGCTTCATAAAAGCCACGGCAAATACGGGGTTGATGATGTACGCCACCAGCAGCGACGCAAGGAGGGTGATGATAAGGGTGATGGGGAGGAAGTGCATGAACTTTCCGATAATACCTGTCCAGAAGGCAAGCGGAAAAAAAGGAGCAAGGGTGGTGAGTGTTCCTGAAAGTACAGGCAGGAATACTTCTCCGGCGGCATTCTTGGCAGCGGTAATGATGCCGACTTTCCCGTTGTCGTATATCCGGTGGGTGTTTTCTATGATCACGATGGCATCGTCAACCACTATGCCCAGCCCCAGCAGGAAGGCGAACAGCACAATCATGTTCAGGGTGAATCCTATGCCGGGCATGATGAGGAAGGCCAGGAACATGGACAGAGGGACTGACAGTCCCACGAATACCGCGTTCGTTGTGCCCATGAAAAACATCAGCACTATGGTAACAAGTACAAACCCGATTATAATGGTGTTGATAAGGTCGTGCAGGGTATGCCTCGTCTGTGTTGACTGGTCGCCGGTGATGACGATTTTCAGGTCTTTGGGAAAAGTACTGTCCTGGAGCTCCTTCACGATGGACCTTATTTTGTCGGAGGATTCGATGAGGTTTTCCCCGGCCCGCTTGATGATGTTCAGTGTGATTACATTTTTGTGATTCAGCCGTGCATAACTTTCCTGCTCCCTGTAGGTGTCCTTTACTTCCGCAATATCCTTAAGATAGATAGAAGCGCCGTTGATTGATTTCACGATAATGTTTCCAATTTCATCCACGGTTTTAAACTCCCCGCTTACACTTATGGAACGCCTCATCGCATCCATTTTTACGGTACCGCCGGAAATAATCATATTTTCATACTTCACAGCTCTTTCTATATCTCCCATGGACACCTGCGCTGCCTGCATCTTGTACATATCGGCATTGACCTGTATCTCTCTTTCCAGCGCTCCCGCAATGTCCACCCTCGTGATCTCTTTCATGGATTCAATCCTGTCCTTGAGAAGGTCCGCGAAATTTTTCAGTTTGTTCAGATCAAAATCCCCCGAGATGTTCACGAACATGATGGGCAGTTCAGAGAACTCAACCTCCATGACGTTTGGATCTTTTGGAAGGTCATTGGGCAGGTCGGCCCTTGCCTTGTCCACAGCATCTTTTACTTTTTGCTTTGCCGGAGCCACTTCCGTTTCGGTTCCGAACTCCACGATAACATTAGAAAAATCCTGTATGGAGTTACTCGTAAGTTTTTTAACCCCGGCGATGGATTTGATTTGTTTTTCAAGAGGTTTGGTCACCAGGTTTTCCATGTCAGCAGGAGAAGTGCCGGGGTAAAAAGTGCTGACATATATAGTGGGAATTACGATATCCGGAAATTTTTCTTTCGGGAGGCTCATATATGAAAATATGCCGCAGAGGGTGATGATTGCCGTCAGGACAAAGATGCTTGTCCGGTTATCAATTGACCAGCTGGTAGGCCTGAATTCTTTAAAAAGATCTTTCATAAGTTTTAATATTTTGCCCCGGGGAACTGAATCCCGGCAGTGTCAGAATTTTATCTCATCCCCTTCATTGAGGTTCTGGTATCCTGTGGTGATAAGCCTGTCGCCGGCAGCAAGGCCTTTCGTTATTTCCGTGAGTCCGTCGCAGGCGTTCCCGGCAGCCACTGCTCTTTTTTGCGCGTAGTTTTTCCCGTTGCGTTCGGCAGCGACATAAACGAAATTGCCCGCAGCCGAATACTGTATCATGTTAACAGGGACAACCACAGCAGCGTTGTTTTCGTAGTCCATAATCTTGAGGATGGATATCATGTTGGGATAATAACCCCCTCCTTCCAGGGTAATCTCCACGTTGAAAGTCCTGTTGAGCGTGTTAATGGCTCCAGAAACATGCGTGAGAGTTGTTTCCGTTTCCTTATGCAGATCCGGGAATTCGATTTTTACGCGGTCTCCTTTTTTCACTTTTGCGATATACGACTCTGCCAGTTCCCCTTTAACTTTCAGTTTGGAGTAATTGACCACTCTCACTGCGGTCATGCCGGGCATTACGGCCTGCCCGGCTTTCACATCAATTTCATCCACCACCCCGCTGATGGGAGATTTTATTTTTGTCATCTCAAGCTGTTCATTAAGGGTAGCAAGTTTTTTGTCAAGGGATTCGAGGTTGTTCTTTGCCGAGAGATATTGTATTTCCGTTCCTATCTTCTGTTCCCACAGATTTTTCTGTTTCTGGAAGAGGGTGTTTGCAAAAGTCCTTGCATTCTGAACCTCCTCGATTCCCTGGAGTATGACCTGATTGTCCTGTTCGGCAAGGACCTGGCCTTTTTTCACTTCTTCCCCGGTGCTCACATTTATTTTACTGATGGTGCCCGGCGCTTTTGGGCTTACGCCTATATTTTCATCTCCGTCCACCTTTGCCTGGATTTTAATAAAATGCCTGAACGGCTGCAGGCTAATGGCGGTAAGCAGTACATTTTTTGCCTTGCTGCTGACTGCCGTGGTATCCGAGGCAGAAATCTCCTTTTCAAGAGACTCTATTTTTACCTGCAGGTCAGCCTGTTGTTTTTTCAGTTTATCAAGCTGTGATTTTTTGTCGCCGGGTGAACATCCCGCAAGCAGGAGAAGCGAGAGAGGGAGCAAATAATTTGTTTTCATAAATAGAGATTGTTTTAAGTGAGTTTTTTTATTTTATTAGTCCGGACGCTTTTTCGTAATCCGTTTTGGCTATAAGTGCATCATACAGGGCGCCGTAATAATTAACCTGGGCTTCCTTCAGTGTTGTTTCCGCGGTCATGATTTCAAGGCTGGATCCTACTCCCTGTTCATATTTGGCTTTGGCCGTATTGTAAATGGTTTCTGCCAGCTCGGTATTTTTTTTCTGTGTGACGAGGGAGGCTGCAGCATTGCGGTATCCTGCAAGTGAGGAACGGAGCTCCAGGCTGATGGCCGACTCAAGATTTTTAAGTGAGTTTTTTGTTTTCAGGACATTCAGGGATGCCTGGCGGATACGCTGGGAGTTCTGCAGCCCGTCGAAAAGAGGAACATTAAGGGTGGCGCCCACGATGCTGAAAGGGTACCATGGCTTTCCCGATTCAAAAATATCCATTGTATTCCTCTGTGCCTGGGTGCTTAAGTTTCCGTATGCGACGAGAGTGGGGATGTAATGGAGCCTGTTTCGCCTTGCATCAAGCATATTGAGCCGGAGTTGAGATTGCAATAACGAATATTCGACCCGGTTTGAATAATTAAAAGCAGCCGTATCCGCAGGAAGAATTTTATCTAAGGAAGAAATGTTTAATGAGTCGGATAAAATAAGGGGCGCATTAAGGTCAAAGCCCATCTGGAATTTCAGGAGTGCTTCGGAAAGTGCGATTAGACGGCCGGTTTTTTCTTTTTCGGTGAGGATATTGTTGAATGCGAGCTCAATGCGATCAAGGTCGGTCTTTTCCACGAACCCGTTGTCAAACATGACCTTCGTATCGTCTTTCAGTTTCTTAAGCCTGCTGATATTGGCGTCAAGGAGCTTCATCCGCTCACGGCTTACAAGCACTGTATAATAAGCTTTTGCTACGGCGGCTTTTGTTTCTATGCATGTTCGTTCATAATTTTTCTCTGACAGTTCGATGAAAGTTTTCGAAGCCTGCAGCCCCACGAGGTAATCGCTGTTGAAAATGAGCTGGCTGGCCTGGATCGCTGCCGTGGCATTATATTGTGTCCCGAACTTGAGGGGTATGAAAGAACCTTTCGGCCCTCCGAATTTTTCCCCCGGAAGGAGATTGGTTGGCAGCTCTATAAAGTCTTTCACATCAAGGCTGCTGCCCACCTGGGGAAACCCCATGCCCGCCACTTCGTTTCTTTTTGCCTTTGCAATGTTCCTGTCGAGCCCTGCATTCAGCACGCCGGCGCTGTTTTTCAGTGCATACTCCTGGGCTTCGGCGAGGGAGAATCTTCCTGCTGCAGAGTTGTTATCCTGGGCATTCAGCAGTTGGGTGGCTGCCATAAACAGGAAAAGGGGAGAGAAGAATTTTTTTCTCATAATCAGATGCTTATTACCGGCAAATCGGATGCCTTTTTATATTTATGAATCATTTTGTATCCTTTCAGCGTGACAATCCCATAAAGAAAATGTTCGAGCATCGCCAGTTGTACCTTGTGCAGGTCGCAGTAGTCGGGCGGGAAAATTTCAGGGTCCATGGCCATTTCCACTTCCCCTATGCGCAGCCTTGCCATCAGGGTGGGATCGAGATTTTTACGGTATAAGCCTTTCCGCACCCCTTTCCTGATATTATTCTCAACCACTTTCAGGATGTTCTTTTCCTTGAACTCCCTGAACTGGTTCCACGCATGCGGATGGTATTTCCTCAGGTCATAGAACAGGATGGCATTCACCTGGTTGAAAACGCACTTCATGTATTTCATGGAGAGAAAAATTTCTTCGATAGGGTTCCGGGAAGAAGAAGTTATTTTTAAAAGGTTTTCCCGGTGGCATGCATAGTCTTTCTTGCAGAGATTGTTGATGATCTCATCTTTGTCTTTAAAATGCCGGTATATTGTTTTCTTGGACATGCCGAGGTGGGCGGCTATGTCATCCATGGTGACGCTCTTCGCTCCGTACCTGAAAAAGAGCTCCCTGGCGGCGGGTATTATCAGATCTTTTGTTTTCAAAGGGGTTTTATTGCCGGCGCAAAACTATGGAAACAATTTTTATTTCCAAAGTTTCCGTGATAATTTTTCATTCCGCCTCCGCGTTCCGCTACGGCGGACAAGAAGGTCTTGGGTTAATTCCCCGCAGCTTGCTGCGCAATGATGATCAAATTCCCTTAAGATACCTCGCTGCTTGTGGCGAGGTAGTTCATTCCGCCTCCGCGTTCCGCTACGGCGGACAAGCAGGACTCTCCGTCAGATGTTTTTCTGTCCGGAATTTACGTATCTTTTCACTCACGTAATATCTGTCCGGCGTGGTGTCCATGAGCGAAGAAAATCAGCATATTCCCGTACACGGCAGAGGAGCAGGCCTCAATACAGCCAACCCTTTCAGCAGGTATGCATATACCGCGGAGCACCTTGAGGGGATTGATGAGCCGCTTCTTTCAAATACCGCCACCCGTTTTTTCAATGAGCATGCAAGGCATATTGTCAATAAGGTAGAGAGCCCGGATACCCATATGGGGTATTCCATGAATCCTTACCAGGGCTGTGAGCACGGATGCATTTATTGTTATGCAAGAAACAGCCATCACTACTGGGGATTCAGTGCTGGTCTGGATTTTGAGAGGAATATAGTTGTAAAGCATAATGCCCCGGCCCTGCTTGAAAAGCAGTTTCTTGACAGGAAATGGGAACCGGCTCCCATCCTGCTTTCCGGCAATACCGACTGCTACCAGCCTGTTGAGAGGAAGCTGGAAATCACCAGAAAGCTTCTTGCTGTTTGCCTGAAGTACAGGAACCCTGTCAGCATTATCACAAAGAACAGCCTGATTCTCCGGGACATTGATATCCTCTCTGATCTGGCAAAACAAAACCTTGTTCACGTGATGATTACTGTCACCACGCTTAAAGAGGAACTCCGCCTGAAGATGGAACCCCGTACAGTAACGGGCAGGAACCGGCTCCGGGTGATAGGGGCTCTTACGAAAGCATCAGTACCTGTTGGCGTAATGACGGCCCCGCTTATTCCGGGGCTTAACAGTGAAGAGATGCCAGGCATCATACGCAATGCTGCGGATCATGGAGCTTCCACTGCAGGCTATACCATCGTACGGCTCAACGGGTCCGTAGGTGATATTTTCCGAGAATGGTTGTATAAAAACTTCCCTGATGCAGCGGAGAAAGTTATGAATCAGGTAGCAGAATGCCATGGCGGAAAGATAAACGACAGCCGCTTTGGAACAAGGATGAAAGGTGAAGGACTTTTCGCAGAGGCTTTGCGTCAGGTGTTTAAAATTGCAGTGAAAAAATATATGAAACCTTCCGGCTTTGAGTTTAATCTTTCTGCATTTACACGCGAACCGCAACAGTACAGCCTGTTCTGAAGGGTTGTTATTTCGAAAAGAAATCCAGGCAGAAAAAAATGAAGAAGAGGATGCTCGCCAGTCCGTTGGTGGTGAAGAAAGCAAGGTTTACCCTGCGCAGGTCTCCCGGCTTTACAAGTGTTTGCTGGTATATGAGTAATCCTGTGAAGCAGGCGGCACCTGTCCAGTAATACAGCCCGAAATGCCCATATAATCCTGCTATTACGAGTAGTCCTGCAGAGAAGAAATGACAAATTCTTGACAGTGCCAGGGCTTTGTTTTTTCCTAAGAGGGCAGGAAGTGATTTCAGCCGGAGTTGCTTATCGAAGGCTTCATCCTGCATGGCATAAATGATGTCGAAGCCCCCTACCCAGAAAAGAACCAGCAGGGAGAATAACACCGGGAGCCATGCAAAAGCTCCGGTTACGGCAATATAGGCTCCTGCGGGAGCAAGCGAGAGTCCAAGCCCGAGGACGAAATGGCAGAGTACGGTGAATCGCTTGGTGTAACTGTATCCGAGGATGACAACGAGGGCTGCCGGGGACAGGAAAAAACAAAGAGAGTTGATTAGTGCAGCCGCTCCCATAAACAGCAGTGAACAGCAGATAGTGAACAGCAGAGCAGAGCGCGGGGATATCACGCCTGCAGGTATCTCCCGCATAGAGGTACGTACGTTCAGCTTGTCGATGTCCCTGTCCAGGAAACGGTTGAATGCCATTGCTGCGCTTCGTGCAGATACCATACAGACCAGCACCATGAGCAAGGTTTTCCAGGGGAAAGAATTTCCCTCCCGGGCTGATACCCCCATCAGGAAGCCGGCAAGGGCAAAAGGAAGGGCAAAAACAGTGTGACTGAATTTTACGAGGGAGAAATATTTTCCGATGCGGGCCATGAGAAATGGATTTAATCCGCCTCCGCGTTCCGCTCCGGCGGACGGGAAGGTCTTGGGTTAATTCCCCGCAGCCTGCTGCGGCAATGATGATCAAATTCCCTTAAGATGCCTCGCTGCTTGCGGCGAGGCAGTTCATTAGAAACCCCTGCAGTACAGTGCAGGGGTTTCACGCCGAATGTTATTTTGCGGGGAACTTATTCAACAAGCATCCTGCGGGTTTTTATTGTTTTTCCGTCCACTATGATGCTGTAAAAGTAAACTCCCGCCTCCAGTTTCGCGGAAGAGAAGCTGATGGCGCCGTTCTTTTCGTTAACGGGAATTGTTGCAACCGTTTTCCCGATGATGTCATACACCACCATATTTGCTTTCGAATAATTTCCGGAGCGCGAAAGGTCGCAATATATAGTAGTGTGGCCTGAGAACGGGTTGGGGTAGTTAGCCAGGAGCAGGCTTTGGGCACCCGTTTCATCTGTCCCTGTGGGGCATCCGGCAACGAGTGTATAGGCATCTACTTTTCCGTATCCCCATGCATTATTGGGCGTGGTGCCCGTGTAGTTGTCTGTAATAGGACACGCAAAGAGTGCAGTTCTCACATCTGAAACAGAAGCATTGGGATAGCGCTGCAGGTAAAGTGCTGCGCATCCTGCCACGACCGGCGAGGCGCTTGAAGTACCTCCGTCGAGGATATGAAGTCCGCCTGCTCCAACGCCGTGTGGATAATTGGAAATATAGAAAGGCATGTCCGTGAGTACTCCGCAGGAAAGTGTCCAGTCGCCGGGGGCTGCAATCTCCGGCTTAATCCTTCCGTCGCGTGTGGGGCCCTTGCTTGAAGCAATTGAAAGGTCTCCAAGAACCATTCCCGTTGTATCATGCTCCACCCCGATAACGGAAGAATAGGAGATCCTGTTGTTATAGTTCGCCACGGTGATGGTGTTTGGGGCACACTGGAAACTGCTTACGATAGTCTGGTTTTTATCGGGCATTACATACCTCTTTATTGCCGGGAACTGGGTAGTGTCAGGCAGGTTGCCGGAAATAAGTTCAAATGCCCAGAGGTCAAATTTTCCGCTTCCCTTGGTGATCAGCCTCCAGTTGTAGGCAGTGGAATCCGGATTGATAATGATGGTCATGGCATACCTTCCTTCGGCATAGCCTGCAGTGTATGTAAGCTGGGCAAACCTGCTGCTGCCGGCGTACAGGGAATCATATTTGAACACTCCAAGGAAGGGAGTAAGCGTTTTAAACGGCGTCTGGCTCATGGGCATGTAGGAGGGAGTTACCTGGTCGGCACCGATTGCAAATTGTACATTTTCGAAACTGCCTGTGTCACCCCACATCTGGAGGAAAATCTGCCCGGTGCTGTTCACCCAGGTGAAGAGAGAATCCGAAGTGACGGTGTATCCGAGGTGGTAGGGGATGTGCCCCGCGTTACCTGCCGCCGCCACCAGTACCTGTCCGTTCCTGTTTGCAATGAGGTCGTTGATTCTTATGGCCTGCTGGTCGCGCCCATCATGAGATCCGTAATAATCCCCGACGCTGGCATTGATAACGCAGGGTTTGCCCATGGCAGCCGCTTTGTCAAAGATATACTCAACGGCATCTCCCACGGATGAGAGCCAGTTCTGGGAGTCAAAGTTCAGTTCTACGGAAATAATATCTGCATTGGGAGCTGAGCCTTTATAGTTGTTGAGGGCAAGGCCGTTTCCTGCTGCGATACCGCTCACGTGGTTGCCATGCCCGAGGTAGAAGCTGGAGCTTTTTACTTTATTGTCACTGTTGATGAGGCTGTCAATCTGGGTGCTGTCCCATTCCTGGCCATACCCATATTGCTGCGGGGAATTTGCCGAATCAGGCAGGTTGTGGCTCCACCAGTATTTGATGCGGGTCTTCCCGAACTCATCCCGGAAGTCGGGGTGGAAATAATCAATACCCCCGTCGATCACACCAATCACTATGCCTGTGCCATCGTAACCCTGGGGGAGAGGGGGAAAGCCCATCTGCACAATGTTGGCCCTGCTGTTAACGGCAGCCCTGTCGTTTAGAGGTTTTACGTGAGAGCAGTTCTCCTCTATTCTCTGTACAAAGGGGCTTCCGGCAAGAGTTGAGATTTTACTCAGGGGAAGATGGAGCACGGCAATATCGGCGATAGAGGATATGTTTTTCCCGCCCAGGCTTTCGGTAAGGCTTTGAATCTGTGCAACATCTCCTTTCACGAGAAGCGAAATGATGCGGTCGGATTTTGTCTCGCCCCTGTTATATTTTTCAATTTCGTTTGCCACGAAGAAATTCATCTTAAGGTATTGCTGAGCAATGCTTAAGCAGCTTCCGGTCAGCAAAAGGGAAAGAGAGAGGATAATTTTTTTCATTGGATAAAGGGTTGTTGTTATTTAACAAAGATAACTCATTGACGGGTTAATAAGCAAATAGCGGTTGATTCTGTTTCCCACCGCTCATAATTTACTGGCTACTAAATTATTTTTTAAATTTAGTACAGTCAATTAGGGGGGGGTAGTACACTTTTTGTTGTGCGCATCCTCTACTTTTTGTCCGAGGCGATTCACTCCAATGTCAGGATGAATATTTGTTAGATGCGATTCATTCTGCTTTGTAATTAATTGCTTGCGGAAGCATTTGTAAAAACGGAAGCGCTTTGGAATAATTCAATTCTTCATAGTCCAAACCCAAACGCCTGATGTTGTTGTAATATGTTTGATGATGCTCGTAGTAATTTCTTTCTGATTGGATGAACCATGCTTTGTCTCCCAACTTTTCTGCAATGAACCATTTTTCCAAGAGCCGTGAAGTTCTTCCGTTGCCATCTTCAAACGGATGAATTTTTACGAACACCAAATGCAGCATGGAAGCAAAAAACAAAACTTCTTCAAAAGTTAATCTTGCTTTTAGCAGTGTTGCAATGTCGGCATAGAGTTTTTTTATTTCCGATTTTACCTTGTAGGGAGCAACGGCTGCATATTCAATCTTGCCGTCTCTGGTAATGACAAACATATTTCCCGTTCTTATTTTTCCCTGCTGCGATTTTTGCAAAATATGTTTGGTGAGTTGTGTATGTGCCTGTTCCAAAGTTTTTGCAGAAAGTTTTGTTTTCTGTGCAAACAAGTATGCATCATACAAGTCGTCAATCTTTCGTGTGTAGTCGGGTTGATATTTTGTGCCAAAGCGTTTGTGTTTGATGAAAGAGTCAAGTTCAATATTTTCTCCTTCAATCTTAGAGGAGAACACTGCGGAAACAGAAGTGTAGAAACTAAAAGTTTTAATACTCAATTCACTGTCATGCAATTTCGCAAAGTGTTGCTTTGCATTTTTATAAAAACTCTTTTTATAAAGTTCCAATAAACCTGTCGGAATTATTTTAAAGGATAATTTCATTTGGTCGTGCATAATTCAGTTTCAAATATCGGCATTTTCTTCTTCTTTTAATCGTAGGTATATCAGTGTAAGCATTGGCGGTAACAAGTATACACCTGCGTAAATTTACTTTTATGTACACCAACTGCTAATATGGGAGTTATTATGCGTATTCCGGGATTTGTTTTACGCACTTTATTTTTGCATTATTCTCGTGAAAAATCAGCGATTATCATAATGCGAAATCTTCGGCTTGACTCACATAAATATTCAATTATAAATATGTTGTATATGCATATTTTTGAATAAAAAGTAACATATAAACTTTTAGGTATATTTATGACTTACAGTATTTATATAAAATATGTTTGAACAGTAAACACACTCATACTATTATTGATTTGGGAAATTAAAACCTGATCACATGAAGCAATATTGTTACCTTATTCTTTGCACATCCTTGTTTTTTTACGAGGCAGCAAATGCAACTGTTGTAACCATAGGCACTGCTGCCAGTTCGGACAACAATATTCCCATCCTGATTACCGCGGGGGCCAGTACTACGAAATACACGGATTTTGTGGGAATTATATACAGTGGTGAATTAACTGCCGCCGGGGCCATTTCCGGGGTTATCAACTCCATTTCCTTTTATAAATATACTGCGTATGGTTATACTGCCGGAAACCTGAACCTCAGCATCTACATGGTACACACCACCCAGTTCGGAATTTCCACATCTGCATCATGGGATACCCAGTTTGCAGCCGATAATCCTACTCTTGTATACAGCACAACCACGGGGAGCATAACTGCAGTCGCCGGCTGGAAGACCTTTACTACCAATGGCGCATTTACGTGGAATGGCACAGACCATGTCAAAATATACTTGCGGGCATACAAACCCAGCAATGGACCCACTTCTTTTCCAACCTGGGCTGTTAATACAACGATGGCTAAACCGGATGGAGCAGCATGGACAGGAACAGCCTCTCCTCCCGGTACTCCTGCTCCTATAGCCAGAAGGCCCCAGATGCAGCTTGATATATCCACTCCTAAAGTTGACGCGGGGATCAGTGCCGTAACCGGCCCCGCCAACCCTTTTGCATCAGGAGGAACATATAATGTGGATGTAACACTTAATTACTTTAACAATTCTTTCTGTACCACCGCCAACATGACCGGTGCCACCATCAACTGGGAAGTTGATGGCGTTGCACAGGTTTCTTATAGCTGGTCGGGCAGCGTGGCGATTGGCGCCAGCACGACTGCCACCATCGGTTCTTTTAACTTTTCGGCACAGACGCATACGATAAAAGCCTGGACATCAAACCCTAACGGCGCAGGCGATGCCGTGACCTCGAATGATACGGCTTATATTGTGCTCACCTGCTCATCCGCTCCTGTCGCGGATGTGGACTGGGCAACGCAATCCGTGACAATAGACTTTGATAAAGATTGTCCTTCCTCTGCAGCCATGTACACTTTTAATCTTTCTACCGGCAATGACCCCAATTCAAGAATCTGCAGTTACTCTTCCAGCGGAACCGTTGGAGGAACGGTAAGTATTACATTCCCTGCAGGAACTGCATTCCAGACTCTCGGAGGAACTTTTAATGGTGTTACACTCGGTACCATCACTCCTTCGGGAACAACGCTTACTTTTAATGTTCCGGGCACTTCTCCGTTACTGGTTAATACCAACTCTTCAATTACAATAATTATAAAAGGGATATTAAACCCTCCGGCAGGAAGTTACAATTTTGCCGTCAACACTATTAAGGTGAAAAACCTCAGCGGGGGATGGGATCAGCACAGCACTGCTGCTATTCCCATCACCATTAATTCATGTACATTCTCACAAACTGCATTTGTAGTCAAATTTGATCAGAGTGCAGCCAATTTCAGAACCGGTTCAGTGATGCAGGCATCCAACGGGAATTACTTTGTCGAGGGAATACTCACTTCCCTTTTTCTTGCCTGCCTGGATAACCAGGGGAATTTTTTATGGTCCAATGGTTACACGGGAGGAGACGGCTTGTCTACAATGGTGCAAAGTACGGATGGGAATATTGTTTTATCCGATGGTGGTTCATGGAATACATACAAGCTATTTAAGGTTGATGCTTCTAACGGCAACGTTATGTGGGGGTCTGCCTATACGGGATCTACAGATATTAATGCACAGGAAATAGGAGGAATCATCATCAGGACAACAGATGGAGGGTATCTGCTGGGTGGAGGTGCTAATTACTGGCATGGAAATGTTGGCGGGGAAGCATATTTGGTCAAAACGAACGCAAACGGCACCTGGCAATGGGATAAGGCCTATGTGGGTACTGGTACGGCAAGTTCCGGCGGCATGGGCTGCATAAGGCAGACAACAGATGGAGGCTTTGTTATGGCAGGAAGTTCAACTATGTATGCGCCGGGTTATTCCAATAGTCTTTTTGTGGTAAAAGCAAACAGCGTTGGTACATTTCAATGGGCGAAAGCCTATGGTGAGACCTCAAGAAATGACTGGGCCAAGGATATACGGCAGACGACTGACGGCGGATATATGGTCCTGGGTAATTCCTATCCCGGAGGCCCCACCACAGAAAGCACTCCGGTTTTGATTAAGATCAATGCTTCCGGAACAATGCAGTGGGTGAAAAAATACGGGGGAGTCAAGAGGGAAGAAGGGGTTTCAATAGTACAGAGTACAGACGGAAACTTTGTAATATTGGGGCATACGCAAACCTATAACATAGGAGGCAACCTTCTGATGGATCCTTCCCTGATGAAAACAGACCCCAATGGAAATGTTTTATGGGCAAGATCCTATGGAGGAACTACCAGCGATTACATATATGGGGCATCCCATCAGCAGCTTGCGCTGACTGCCGATGGAGGTTATTTCTTTGCATACACTACGGCTGTTACAGGACCTTCTGCTGAATACATCACTGTTGTCAAGACTGATGCCAACGGCTTCACAGCCTGCAACCAGCAAGCCTTTCTCCCCTCAGTTACAGATGCCACATCTCTTTTTATGACTGTGAATGCTACTCCTGCTGAGATGAACGGAGGGTCCCCCGCAGGAGCTCTGACATATACCGCTTCCTCACTGAATAACTATTCATCTGTATGCGTTCCCATAGTTTTACCGGTAGAAGTGCTTTCCCTTTCCGGTTACAGCAGGAATGATATGAATGTACTTGAATGGATAACAGCCAGCGAACTGAATAATGATTATTTCAGCGTTGAAAGAAGTGATGAGGGGGATTTTTTTGAAAGCATAGGAAAAGTAAAAGGATCGGGAAACGCAACATTCCCCCGGGATTATTCATTCACAGATATCTCTCATGGCGGGAAGGGAGTGGTCTATTACCGCCTCAGGCAGGTTGACTTTGACGGGAACTACGCTTACTCAAACATAATATCAATCACCCGATCACCCGATCACTCAATCACCATTTATCCTGTGCCTGCCCGGGGAGAACTGGTTTATGAAATTTATTCGGATGAAAAATCGGAAAAGGAAGTTTCAGTCATTGATTTGATTGGAAGTGAAGTATTGAATGAACGCATTAAGGTGGTGAGAGGCAGAAATACATTCAGGCTTGACATTAATAATCTCTCGCAGGGAGCTTATATAATGAAGATAAACGACAACTGCGGGCAGCGCCAGGAAAAATTTATAAAACAATAACCCTCTGATTTATGAAAAAGACGATATGCTATGTCGTACCATTTGCACTCTTTTGCTTATCCTTAGTTCCTTCAGCATCTTCCGGGCAGGGTTCCGTGATATGGGCAACTTATTATGGCTCTACCGATGAAGATGATTCGGAAGGCATCACCACAGATCCGTGGGGAAATGTTTTTCTTGCCGGCACCACTACAAGTGGATCAGGCATTGCAACAGCCGGTGCTTACCAGACCTTTCTTGCGACGAATCCCTTCCCGCCCAGCTACGATGCGTTTCTTGCCAAGTTCGGCACGGGGGGGAATCTCCTGTGGTGTACATATTTCGGCGGAACGAATAATGAAAATGCATACGCCACTGCTTCGGATATTAATGGAAACGTATACATGAGCGGATATACCACCAGCTCTTCCGGAGTTGCTTCGGCAGGGGCGTTTAAGACCAGCTACAGTGGCGGGGTGGACGCATTTCTTGTGAAGTTCAATTCAGCCGGAACTTTCCAGTGGTCAACCTATTACGGGGGTACCGGCGACGACCGCGGCTATGGTCTTTCTACGGATGCCTCCGGGAATGCATATCTTGCCGGGACTTGCGCAAGCGCTGCCAATATTGCCTCCGGTGGCTTCCAGACTACTTATGGCGGAGCATCAGATGCATATCTCGTTAAGTTTACTTCTGCGGGAGCCCGTGTGTGGGCCACTTATTATGGAGGCAGCGGCTTTGAATACGGTTATTGTACCGCTATAGAGCCTGCTTCAGGGAATGTATACCTTGCCGGTGAAACCGGGAGTGCCGCCGGTATCGCTACGGCAGGAGCATATAAAACCACGAACAGCGGCGGCGGTGATGCTTTCGTTGTGAAATTTGACCCTTCGGGCGGCCGGTTATGGGGCACCTATTATGGCGGAACCAGTTCCGAGGAGGCTTTTGGTATTGCCACAGATGCTACTCTCAGCTTATATATGGGAGGGAGTACGGCAAGCAGCACAGGCATTGCGTCTCCTTCAGGTTTTAAAACAAATTATGGAGGAGTGGCAGATGCATATCTGGTAAAGTTCGATGCATCCGGCGTGCGGCAATGGGCAACATACTACGGGCAGTCGGATCCCGAAGAGATGATCCGCACCTGTGTCGCCACAGACCCCGCTTCCGGGAATGTCTTTCTTGTCGGGGATACATACAACGCCTCAACAGGCAATCCTTCGGGCATGGCTTACTTAGGCTACCAGTTAAACCTGAACGGGTATGAAAATGAGTTCATGGTTACTTTCGATCCTAACGGGAACCGCAACTGTGCCACTTATTATGGATTCAATGAGGAGGAGGCCGGAAAAGTGGCTATGGATGGAAACGGGAATGTATATATGGTGGGACATACAAGCAGTCCCGGAATGGCTACCCCGGGCGGATTCCAGACCGATTTTGCCGGTGGCCCTTCCGATGCATACGTGGTGAAATTTGCTGCCTGTATCGTGTTGCCCGTGGAGCTGGTTTCTTTCAGGGCAAGGCAGACCATTCCTTCTGAAATACTTACCTCATGGGTTACGGCAAGCGAAACAAATAACGACTACTTTATACTCGAACGGAGTACAGACGGAGTGTATTTTGAACCCGTTGCGAAAATAAAGGGGGCCGGTAACAGCACCACTGAAAGGAAGTATGAGTTTACCGATCACGTTCCTGCCGTAAACACCAAACAACAAACCCTGTACTATCGCCTTAAGCAGTATGACTATAACGACAATTACACGTATTCCCGGGTTATCTCCATGAGCAACAAAGCCAGGAGTCGTGCGGTGAATGTTTATCCTAATCCTTCCGGCGGGGATATAAGCTGCGAGTTCTATAGCAGCCTGACCACTCCGGCAACAATTACCGTAAGAGATATCTTCGGGAATATAATGCAGCAAAAGAAAATTTTAAAACCTTCAAAAGGATTGAATACCATTCCGCTTGAAGTAACTTCCCTTTCAGGCGGTATGTATTTCATCCAGGTTGATTATGATCTCAGCCAGGTACAATTAGTGAAGTTTGTTAAACAATAAAAACAAAATTTAATAATGATAGGATTTCATTTTGCAGACGGGTTCATGGATTTCGATGCATGGAGCCTTGATGGATACGGCACTCCTGTATATGCTTCTCAGGAAAAGAAGAATGGGAAAAATCCGGCTAAGAGAATGTATTCACCATCAAAGAAAAACAAGCGTCGGGGCCCCCGGAAAACAGCCCCCGGTTCATTGCCGTATCATCATATGCAGGGCCCCGGTTTTTAGAGCGTACCTCCACCCACTTTATTATTTTCAAACTATAACGCCTTCCGGACTTTTTGGCGCTGTACTATTTCCCGGCGGTCAGGGGGAATGTTCTCAGTTATAGTATCAGAGACGGGTGGCATTAATCCCATGGCCACGAAATCATCAGATCATTGTATATAGAAGGTTGTCCCCGCCTCAATATCTGACTTTCAGTTTAATTTTTATAAAAATATCGTTTTATGTCTTAAAATGCATAATATTTATGTGTATTATATTCAGACTTACAGCCATAGAGAAAATATGTTTTGTAAAAAGCGTATACCTGCAGGTAAATTGCTTTAAATAACAATCAAAAAATGATAGGATTACAATTTGCAGACGGATTCAGGGATTTCGATATGTGGATCCTTGAAGGTACAGAAGTTCCCCCTTTATACCGTATTGCCATAAAAAACAGGGAAGTTAAACACCCGCCCAGAAAAGGAAACGGACATGGGAAAAAAGAGAACTCCCGGAAAGTTATAAAAAAGTAATAATTGTTCCTCTTGGAAAGATATAAAGTAATGACCAGGGTGATAATTTTCCTGGCATTCCCGTATTATTCGCATGCACAGTGGTCCACTAACTCAGCTGTAAATAATGTCCTGAGTGTTGCTGCCAACAACCAGTGGAACGTCGCGACCAACAACCAGTGGAAGCAGTTTATCATCAGCGACGGAAGCGGGGGAGCTATTGTCGTGTGGAAAGATGAACGTAACGGAACTACAAACGGGGATGTCTTTGCGCAGCGGATAGATGTGAACGGTGTAGTGCAATGGACTACAGATGGGGTGGCAATCTGTACTCAGCCTTATGACCAGCTTTTTCCTACGCTCACAACCGATGGATCCGGCGGCGCGATCATTACCTGGTATGATTGCAGGAGATTCGCCAGCACTTCCACCACCGACATCTATGCACAGCGGATCAGTTCCGCCGGCGTGCCTCAATGGGCAACAGACGGGGTGGTTATCTGTACCCAGCTGGCCAATAAAAGCCAACAGTATCCGAACATCACAAGTGACGGAAGCGGAGGAGCTATCATTACCTGGTATGGCCTGAGGAATTCCGGGCCCTTAACCAATGAAATTTATGCACAGCGCATTGACGGCAGCGGAAATGTCCTCTGGCCGGTCAACGGAGTGTCAATATGCTCGGCAACCAATAGCCAGTATTATCCCACTATTGCTTCTGACGGTGCGGGCGGAGCTATTATCTCCTGGTATGATTACCGCAGTTCCTCCAATTATGATATTTACGCCCAGCGGGTGGATGGAAGCGGAGTGGTTCAATGGGCTACGGACGGGCTGGCGGTTTGCACTGCAATAAACAATAACTGGAAGCAAACAATGATCAGCGATGGATCCGGGGGTGCAATTATAGTATGGCATGATTACAGAGCCGGTGCCACCGCCGATATCTATGCCCAGAGGGTGGATGCCTCAGGGGTAATGCAATGGACAACCGACGGAGTCGCAATATGTACCGCTGCCAATGACCAGAGTATCCCGACCATGATAACAGACGGATCGGGAGGATGTATCATTACATGGCATGATGCGAGAGTCGCTGGCAACGACGATGTCTATGCCCAGCGGGTAAATGCATCGGGTGCAGTTCAGTGGACAGCAGACGGGATTGCAATATGTGCGGCAACAGGGAGTCAGCACAGTCCGACTATAATCAGCGACGGAAGCGGGGGTGCTTATATTACATGGTATGATCTCAGGAATGGAACCAACTGGGATGTTTATGCCCAGAGAATAAACCTTTCGGGTGTTTCCCAGTGGATAACCGACGGCGTGGATATATGCACCGCAGCAGGCAACCAGTGGTATCCGCAGCTGGCGCCTTCAACATGCGGGGCTATTATTGCCTGGCATGATTACCGCGGGGGAACTTATAATGATATGTATGCCCAGCAGGTGAGTCCTGCCGGCGTCCTCGGTGGTACATGCCCCCTTCCCCTTGAATTGATTTTGTTTACCGCTCATTATTCAGGCCGGGAAAATATCCTCGAATGGAAAACCGGTTCCGAAATCAACAATGATTTTTTTGCTGTCGAAAGAAGTTATGACGGGAAAAATTTTGAGGAAATCGGAAAAGTAAGGGGGGCAGGAAACGCATCAGTTCCCCGGAACTACTCATTCACCGATCCGCACGCCCTTTCCAAGAGAATGGAGGCCGGTGAAGAGGTATACTACCGCCTGAAGCAGGTTGACTTTGACGGGCGTTTCATATACTCCAATACAGTCTCAGTCACCCGGCCGCTCAATCATCAAATCAGTGTTTACCCCATTCCCTCCGGGAAGGAAGTAACCTGCTCGTTTTATTCAAGTGGAAAGTCAGAGGTGAAAATAGTCGTGTCAGATTTAATGGGGAGTATTCTCATGAGTGAAAATCGCTGTGTTGTGAGCGGCGAGAACAGCTTCCGCATGGATATATCCCGTCTCCCTCATGGAATATATTTCATCATTGTAAGTGATGGTTTAAAACAGGATCAGACAAGATTTATTAAAGAATAACTCTAAAATTTCAACCCTATTATTATGAAAAAGAAAATCACATCCATTATTAGCCTGGCAGCGATGCTCCTGGGGTTGCACAATGCAAACTGTTTTGCACAGAACATCGCAGCCGGAAGGTATCATTCGCTGTTTGTCTGTACAGGCGGAACTGTTAATGCCTGCGGGTATGATAACCATGGCCAGCTGGGTGACGGGGGTCTTGTTGACCAGTTTGCGCCTGTCCAGGTAAGCGGGCTCACGGGCATTACGGCTGTTGCTGCAGGAATATACCATTCACTTTTTCTTAAAAGCGATGGTACCGTGTGGGCATGCGGATATAACCTCCATGGTGAACTCGGCGATGGTACAAACAACCAGCATTCCACTCCTATACAGGTGAGCGGGCTTTCCAATATTGTCGCTATAGCGGCAGGATATTATCATTCCGTGTTTCTCAGGGGTGATGGCACAGTATGGGCATGCGGGTGGAATACCTACGGGCAGATTGGTGATGGGACTACCGGTGTTGACAGGTTGCTTCCCGTCCAGGTGAGCGGGCTTACAGGTATCATGGCGCTTGGAACGGGAGGCTATCACTCTCTTTATCTTAAAAATGATAATACTGCCTGGTCGTGCGGATACAATGGTTTCGGGCAGCTGGGGGACGGAACCAATGTTGCGAAATCCACACCCTTTCAGATAGCCACCCTTTCAGGAATTGTTCACCTGGCCGGAGGTGATAACCATTCCCTTTTTGTTAAAAATGATGGAACAGCATGGTCCTGCGGATACAACAACCTTTACGGCCAGCTCGGCGACGGAACTAATACCAACAGGTATACTCCCGTGCCGGTAACGGGGCTTACAGGTATTTTAAAGTGCGCAACAGGAACATATAACTCTATGTTTGTGAAGAACGACGGTACCGTGTGGACATGTGGGAACAATCAGTCGGGGCAGCTGGGCTATGCCAGCCCCGGCACAACTACCTGTCTGCAGGTTACCACGCTGTCCGGCATCCTGACCGTGGCGGGAGGATGGAACCACTCCATATTTATTCAAAATACCGGCGCAGTATATACATGCGGACAGGATGGTGACGGGCAATTAGGCGATGGTAGTCCCGCTTCCAATAAAACAATTCCTGTGCAGGCGCTCACAACTTCATGCATTATCCTGCCTGTGAACCTTGTTTCTTTCAGCGGAAGAAACATGGGCGGTAAAAATATCCTCGAATGGAAAACCGGTTCCGAAATCAATAATGCTTGTTTTATTGTTGAACGAAGTTCAGATGAAAATAATTTTGAACCTGTAGGAAAAGTAAACGGGGCAGGCAATTCTATCGGTGAGAAAAATTATTCTTTTACTGATGAATACCCTTTCCCGGGAACAAATTATTACCGGTTGAAGCAGGTTGATTACGATGGCAACTTTTCTTATTCAAAAACAATTTCTATAAAAACCAACGACAAACGACACACAATAAACACCTACCCTGTTCCATCTGATAAAGAATTAAACTATGAATTTTATTCGGAGAGAAATGTTGAAGCGATTATTACTGTGTTGGATGTGCTTGGAAACATTGTTTCACAAACACCTGTGAAAACAAAGCATGGGATGAATAAATCACAACTTGAGATTACAGGTTTATCAAAAGGGGTGTATTTTCTGAAAATGGATAATGGAATGGAACAATCACAAAATATATTTATTAAACAGTAACGAATAAATTAAAAATGAAAATCATAAAAAAAATGACACTTGCAAAATTCATTGCTTTGATATTTACCTGCTGCCTGTGCTCGGTTTCTACTGCACAAAAGATTGCGGGGGGAGTTTTTCATTCTCTTGCCGTATGTAACAACGGAACGGTTATGAGCTGGGGGTATGATTCTAATGGTCAGCTTGGAGACGGGGGTACTAATACCGATAAAAGTTTTCCCGTTTCGGTAGTGGGACTAACAGGGATCACCGGGGTTGCGGGCGGATACTATCATTCATTAGCAGTTGATAATTCCGGCAATGTATGGAGTTGGGGAGATGATGCCCGCGGGCAACTGGGTGACAATGCCACGCTTACTGCATACTCTACACCTGTGGCAGTGACATCGATATCCGGCGTTAGTGCTGTTTCTGCAGGATGGTATCACTCCATTGCCCTTGATAATACGGGTAAAGTGTGGGGATGGGGTTACGACCAGGTATATGGCGCAGTGGGTGATAATGCAGCACTGGTAAACCAGCCAACCCCGGTTGCAGTAAGTCCTGCGTGGGGCGTAAATACTATTACAGCTATTTCGGCCGGAGAATACCATTCTCTTGCACTTGACAATACGGGGAAGGTATGGGCCTGGGGTATGGGCACTTACGGGCAATTAGGTAATGGGGGCAATTCGGTTCAACCTACTCCGGTAGCAGTCACTGCTTCCTGGGGGTCAAATACAATCATTGCAATTGCTGCCGGAGGAACTCATTCCCTTGCACTTGATAATACGGGAAAGGTCTGGAGCTGGGGGCAGGATAACAATGGTCAGTTGGGCGATAATGCAGCTCTCTCCAATCAATCTGTTCCTGTTGCCGTAAGCGTTCCCTGGCCTGGAACTATCACAGCTATTTCTGCGGGACAGTCCTCTTCTTTTGCTATTGACAACACCGGCAAGGTCTGGGCCTGGGGTTTTGATCAGTTTTATGGCTCGCTGGGTGATAATGCAACCCTCGCAGATCAGCCTACGCCTGTTCCCGTGAGTATTGCATGGGGAACGAACACCATCACTGCTATTGCATCAGGAAGCAGGCATTCTCTTGTTATTGACAATACGGGTCTACTATGGGGATGGGGACAGGATATAAACGGCCAGATAGGTGATAATATGTCGCTCACAAATCATTACACCCCTGTACTGACAGGGCTTTCCTGCACGGCACTGTCTGTTCAGCTGCTTTATTTTAAAGGGAAGTATGAACAAAACACAGCACTCCTTGAGTGGAGCTCGGCAAATGAGATAAATAACGAATCATTTATTGTCGAACGCAGCAGATATGAAAATAATTTTGAACCTGTAGGAGAAGTAAAAGGAGCAGGTAATTCAACAGTTGAAAAAAACTATTCTTTCATTGATAAATACCCTTTCCCGGGAACAAATTATTACCGGTTGAAGCAGGTTGATTACGATGGCAACTTTTCTTATTCAAAAACTATTTCAATAACAACCAGCGACAAACGACACACAATAAACATCTACCCTGTTCCATCCGATAAAGAGTTAAACTGTGAGTTTTATTCTTCCGAAAATTTTCTGGTGGATATTGCGGTAACGGATGTGCTCGGGAATACCATACTGCGGAAGGACTTAAAGGCAAAACAGGGGATGAATAAGGAAAAAATTGACATTGAAATTTTATCTCCCGGAATATATTTTCTGAAAATATATGATGGTATAAAACAAGAACAGATGGAATTGATAAAACAATAAATAAAGGATTAACAATTGTAAAAACAAAAGACAATGAAAAAAATTATGAAACTCTTGTTTTCAGGTAAACAAACTGCATTTGCAGTGTGTTTATCTCTGTTTTCCTTTTCAGGAATTCAAAAAGCAAATGCGGCTGCTACTTCAACCATAGCCTCGGCTAACCCTGCAGTGCCTGCAGCCAATATTGTTCAGAGCTCGGTAAAACAATCCATATACAGTTTTACCATAGCTGTATCGGGAACCACTCCGGCTCCCAATTTAACGGGATTTACTTTTACTACGGCAGGAACTTATCTGCTGACAGATGTTACCAAATTTCAGTTGTGGTCTAATACAATTAATGATTTGGCATCTGCATCACAGATCAGTACGGATATTACAGCAACACTTGGTGCGGGCGCTCATCCTTTCGCTGCTTTTTCCCAGCCAATGGCCATAGGGAGTACTTACTATTTCTGGGTAACCACAGATGTGGCAGCAGCAGCAGTACTTGCACGGACCATTACAGTTTCTGCAATTACAACTGCAAGCATTACAGTTTCTGCCGGAAGTAAAGCAGGTTCAGCATTTGCCGGAGGAGCACAAACGATAATTGCCCCGTTTACTTCAACTATCTCATCAGCTAACCCTGCAGTACCGGTAGCCAATATTCTTCAGGGTTCGGTAAAACAGCCCGTATACAGTTTTAATATAGATGTGGCCGGAACCGGTACAAATCCAAACCTGACCGGATTTAATTTTACTACCGCAGGAACTTATCTGGCAGCAGATGTTACCAAATTTCAGCTGTGGTATAATACGATTAATGATTTGGCATCTGCATCACAGATCAGTACCAATATCACAACAACACTTGGCCCGGCCACACATACATTTGCTGCTTTTTCGCAGACAATGGCTATAGGCGGCACTTACTACTTCTGGGTAACTACTGATGTTGCCTTAGCTGCCCTGATTACCAAAACCCTTACCACCAATGCAATTACAACCGCCAACATAACTGTTTCCGGAGGAAATAAAGCAGGTACAGCATTTGCAGGGGGAACACAAACAATAACATCAACCTTTACTTCAACTATAGCATCATCTAATCCTGCAGTACCGGTTGCGAATCTTTCTCAGGGTTCGGTAAAACAACCCATATACAGTTTTAATATAGATGTGGCCGGAACCGGTACAAATCCAAATCTTACGGGGTTTACTTTTACTACCAATGCCGGCTATGTGATCGCAGATGTTACCAAATTTCAGCTGTGGTACAATACGATTAATGATTTGGCATCTGCATCACAGATCAGTACCAATATCACAACAACACTTGGCCCGGGTGCACACCCTTTCGCTGCTTTTTCCCAGGCAATGCCTATAGGAGCCACTTATTATTTCTGGGTAACCACAGATGTGGCTGCTATTGCCATACCCAACAATACCATAACCGTTGCGGCAATTACAACCGCAAGCACAACTATTTCTACCGGGGGGAAAGTGGGTACTCCTTTTATCGGCGGAACACAAACGATAACAGGGGCTCTTTCAACCCTCGCCTCGCCCAGTCCTTCACTGCCTGTAGCCAATATTTCCCAGGGTTCAGTAAAACAGCCCATATACTTTTTTAATATGGCTGTAAGCGGCAGTGGTGCAAATCCGGATTTAACCGGATTTAATTTTTCCAGCTATGGAACCTGTACAGCAACTGATATTTCAAAATTTCAGTTGTGGTATAATACGATTAATGACTTGGCATCTGCATCACAGATTAGTACAGATATTACAGCAGCACTTGGTGCGGGTGCCCATACTTTTGCTGCATTCTCTCAGTCACTGCCTATAGGCAGCACTTGCTATTTCTGGGTAACAACAGATGTAAACTCAAATGCCACTCCTGCCCGTTATGTCGGAGTTAGTGCAATTACAACTGCAAACATTACATTTTCATACGGAGGTAAAACGGGTAGTGCTTCCATGAGTTTGTCACAAACGGTAATAGGTGCTCTTTCAACCCTCGCATCCCCTAATCCTGCAGTGCCTGCATCAAACATGTTCCCCGGTTCGGTAAAACAGCCCGTATACAATTTTACATTAACCGTTGCCGGAAACAGTTCAAATCCAAATCTGACCGGGGTTACTTTTACCACCAATGCCGGTTATTTAGCTGCAGATGTTACAAAATTCCAATTGTGGTACAATACTACCAATAATTTGTCAACTGCCACGCAAATCAGCACAGACATTGTGACAACACTCGGCCCCGGCACACATTCTTTCGCTGCTTTTTCTCAGGCAATAGCTATAGGAGGTCCTTACTACTTCTGGATAACCACAGATGTAGACGCATCTCCCACACTGGCTAATACTGTTACCGTTGCTGCAATGACAACTGCAGACCTCACCGTTTCATACGGTGCTAAATTAGGTGCTGCATTTATCGGAGGAACACAAACGATAGCGGCAACTATTTCAACCATTGCATCGGCTAATCCTGCAATACCGGCAGCATTTATAAATGCAGGCTCAGTGAAACAGCAGGTATACAGTTTTAATATAACTGTAAGCGGATCGGGAGCAGCCCCAAATTTGACCGGATTTACTTTTACCACCAACTCCGGTTATCTGGCAACTGATATTTCAAAATTTCAGTTGTGGTATAGTACTGTTAATAATTTAGCAACTGCCACGCAGATCAGTACGGACATTGTAACTACGCTTGGTCCGGGTGCACATTCCTTCGCTGCCTTTTCCCAGGCAATGCCTGTAGGAGGTCCTTACTATTTCTGGGTAACTACAGATGTGGCCACGGCCCTTGGCGGTAATTATATTACCGTTGCTGCAATTACAACTGCAAACATTACTGTTTCTTCCGGAGGTGTGGCGGGGACTGCATATGCCGGAGGAGCACAAACGATTCTTGCCATCCCTGCTGTAAATGGTACAGCTGCTCCCTTTGAAAAAACATATCCATACATGGTTGGTAATGGGTGGACCCAGAACTCTAATTGCCTGGAAACTCCCGATAATTACCTGGTGCTTTTTGGATCATCTACCATATTCGGCTGGTCAGATTACATCATAAAACTAAGCAATAACGGCAGTTTGGTGTGGGCAAGAGGATACACCAATCCTAATATAATCAATACATGGCAAAACTATGGGATTCAGCTTAGCAGCGGAGATTATATTGTATGCGGCAATCCGGGTACTGCAAGTCCTGATGAATTGGCGATGTTAATGAAAGTTAACAGTACCGGTGATGTTTTGTGGGCAAAGCGTTATGGGGGAATTCTGCAATCTGTAGGACCATGGAAACGGGATGGTATAGGGGAAGTGGTTGAAACAGCTGGCGGTCTTGTGTTTGGCGGATATACTACTCAGTATTCCTGGGATAATACGTATCATGATTATACCTTAATAAAAACAGATTTAAATGGAAATGTAATCTGGTCATTTACCGGTTACATAAACGGTTTCAATAGTTATGACGGTATTAATTATCTGAGAGAATCCAATACCGGCGGCTTTTATATGGCCGGGTACCTATCGGCAATAGTTCAATGGGTAGGTAAAACAGATGCGAATGGCAATGTGCTTTGGTCGAATACATATTCAAATCATAACTTGTTGTATGGAATAGAAGCAACCTCTGATGGCGGTTGCATGATTTTGGGAAGTAGTAGTACAATAGCTGCGGGTAATTATGCTACTTTAATGAAGTTATCATCTACGGGGAGCGTGGAATGGGCTAACGGATATAAAGGGGATGAAGGGAATGACGTTGTTCAAACCACTGATGGCAGTTATGTGGTTTGCGGCAGTGTTACTGCTGCCGGTGGATTGGGTAATAGTGACGGATGGGTATTTAAAACCGATCCTAATGGTGCATTATTATGGTCTAAACTTTATGGTGGATCGAAGAATGATTATTTCAATAGTGTGACAGAAACTGCGGATGGAGGTTATTTTTTAGGCGGGAGGTCAGACACATGGTCCCCTGGGAGTAATGGGGCAGGTGCATGGTCAATGAAAATAAATCCGGATGGAACTAACCCTGCTGCCTGTAACACCACCACTTATGCTCCTGCGGTTGTTGATTATGCAGCAACAATTAGTGTTGCCCCGTCTGGTCTTATTCAGGTCAGCACTGCTATTACACCCACGGTTGAGACTTATACAGCAAATACAGTTGCCCCGCAGGAAAGTTGCTGCTCGGGCACCTGCACTCAGGTATTGCCGGTGGCATTGGTTTCCTTTACAGGAAAGAATTCAGGAGAAACCAATGTGATGGAATGGCTTACTGTTTCAGAAACCAGGAGTGATTATTTTGTTGTTGAAAGAAGCCGGGATGGAAAAACATTTGAACCTGTAGGAAAAGTAAAAGGAGCAGGGAATTCAACAGTTGAAAAAACTTATTCTTTTACGGATGAACATCCTTTCTCAGGAATAAATTATTACCGCCTGAAGCAGGTTGATTACGATGGAAACTTTTCTTATTCCCAAACTGTTTCTGTAACAACAATGCATGAATCAGCAATAATAAAAATTTATCCTGTTCCGTCAGGAAAAGAATTAAGCTGCGAGTTTTATTCGGATGAAAATTCTGAAATAAAAATTTATGTAACGGATGTGCTCGGGAATACTATGCTCCGCAAGGACTTAAAGGCAAAACAAGGATTGAATAAGGATAAAATTGATATTGAAAAACTCCCCCATGGTATTTATTATCTTGAGATGAATGACAGGACAAGGCAGAGCCAGTTGAAGTTTGTGAAAGAGTAACAATAATTAATATTAACAATTATAATAATGGGAGGAAAAATTATGAAAAAGATTAGTTCATCACACAGTATGATTCGTGCAGCGATCATCGCTTGCCTGTTACCGGTTTTTTCACCGGCGCAAACCTTTACAAACCTCTACACGGCGACAACCAATCCCAGCACGGGCTCTGATGTGGCCCTGGCGGTTACTGCCGATGCTACTGCAATTTATGTTGCAGGTTATGACCTCACCAATGGTACAGACTACCAGTGGCGTATTGAAAAGCGTGATCTCGCTACCGGCGGTCTGATTGGCGGTTTCGGAACAGGAGGGGTGGTAACATCCAACCCCAGTACCGGCACTGATAATGCCACTGCCATCACAGTTGATGCGACAGGGATATACATAGCCGGGCAGGATGGCAACGGGGGATATGAATGGTACATGGAGAAACGGAATCTTACCACCGGTGCGCTGATATGGTCAAAAACCAGTAATCCAAGCGCAGGCGATGACGGGGCTACCGCCATTGCGGTGGATGGCAGCGGAGTTTACATAGCAGGATTTGACGACATCCTGGTAGGGACCAATTACCAATGGAGGATAGAGAAGCGTGATTTGACAACAGGGAATCTTATAGGCGGTTTTGGGACAGGGGGTGTGATAACAAGTAATGTGAGCACAAGTTATGATTATGCATATGGGATGACCATCGATGCCAGCGGGATTTATGTTGCGGGAGTTGATTATAACCCGAACTATGAGTGGCGCATCGAGAAACGGGATTTGACCACAGGGGCCATTATATGGACACAGTACAGCAATCCGACCACGGGTTCTGATAAAGCCTGGGCAATTGCAGCCGATGCGACCGCAATTTATATTGCAGGATATGATTTTGTTGTGGGAACTGATTGGGAATGGCGTATTGAAAAGCGTGATTTGACCACAGGAAACCTGATTGGCGGCTTCGGAACAGGAGGGGTAGTTAAAAGCAATCCGAGCGGAGCTCTCGATAATGCTGTGGGAATAACTGTCAATGCCGCCGGTATTTTTGTGGCAGGTTACGATAACATACCCACGAACAATGAATGGAGGGTAGAGAAGCGGGATCTTACTACCGGTGCGCTTCTTTGTAATGTTACAGTCAATCCGGCCCTTGCCGATGCCGACAGGACTACCGGAATTACCTCTGACGGAACGGGGATTTATGTGGTGGGATACGATGATAGCCAGAGCAGTTTTGATGCTCAGTGGCGCATAGAGAAATATGACTTATGCGGAACGCTCCCTGTCAAACTGCTTTCCTTTGACGGGAGAAATGAGGAAAGAGATATCCGGTTGCTGTGGACTACCGCCACAGAACAGAACAATGACTATTTCAGTGTTGAAAGGAGTTCTGATGGACAAATATTTGAAGAAATCGGAACAAAAAAAGGAGCAGGTAATTCAACAGTTGAAAAAACTTATTCTTTTACTGATGAACATCCTTTCTCGGGAATCAATTATTACCGGTTGAAGCAGGTTGATTACGATGGCAATTTCACGTACTCAAAAATTATTTCTATAACAACCGGCGACAAACGACAAACAATAACCATCTATCCTGTTCCATCCGATAAAGAATTAAACTGCGAGTTTTATTCGGATGAAAATGCCATGGTAAATATTGCGGTAACGGATGTGCTCGGTAATACTATACTCCGGAAGGACTTAAAGTCAAAACATGGGATGAATAAGGAGAATCTTGATATCAGTAACTTATCACAAGGGGTGTATTTTCTGAGAATAGATAATGGAATTCAACAATCGCAAATAAAATTTATAAGACAATAAATAATTTTATTATTAAAACCATGAAACAAATTTATACAATCGTTCAATTATTCTTTTTAGTAGTACTTATTGCTCCCACATGCATTAGCCAAACGACATTTCAAACAGCTTATACTATTCCAATTTCGACAAACCCTCCTTATTCCACTGCTACCATAAAGAATACCACAGATGGGGGCTATATTATTGGAAGTGCTGGATCAATCAGTGGTTATAATAATCCGGTAATTGCAAAATTTGATGCAGCATTTAACCTGCAGTGGACATGTTCTTTTGGATATTATGGACAACAGCATGGCTTTGGTTCAGTTGCACAGACAACTGATGGGGGGTATATGTGCTTTTTTGATTATGGGTCTGAGCGAGTTGCAAAAGTAAGCAATAATGGTACCTTTTTATGGGCAAAGTCTGTTGGAGTAAGTATCGCTGGAGCCGGGCCACTTTGGGATGGCATGGCAACTACAGGTGGCTATGTGATGGTAGGAAGGGATCAAGCTAATTTAGTTACTGCTCCATACATTTTATTAACTAAGTTAAATGATAATGGATCCAAATTATGGGACAAATGTTATAAATGTAATTCTATTAGTAATACAGCCGTTGCAACAGGAAAATCTGTAAAACAAACAACAGATGGTGGATTCATAATAGCAGCAGATTATTATTATTCTGCAACTACTCAATATGATATTATTCTTATAAAAACAAATTCTGTTGGAGATACTCTTTGGACAAAAATGTACGGTGGTACAGGTAATGATTATAGTAAATCTGTAATGTCCCTTGCTAATGGCGAATATGCAGTAGGAGGGTATACTACTAGTTTTGGATCAGGAGCCTATGATATTTATTTAATACATACTTCATCGAATGGAAGCATACAATGGGCGAAAACCTACGGTGGTACTGGTAGTGAAATTCCAACTTCATTCCATCAAACTACTGATGGTGGATATATTTTTTCCGGAAGAACTACTGGTCCAGGCAATTCCTATAATGGATTCCTTATCAAGACAGATGCGGTTGGAGACACTCTATGGACAAAAACATACGGAACAACAGCATGGCACGAAAATGATGATGTACTTCAAACTACTGATGGCGGTTATGCAATAGCAGCTCTTGCATGGACAGATTTGGATATTATAAAAACGGATATCAATGGGGTTACTACAGGATGTTATGGAGTTGGCTCTTTTACCATCAACAGTTTTTCACCAACGGTAAGTCCTGGATCTTTTGCAAGTGTTGTTGCTTCTACTTCCAATCCTATAGATCTTACCGCCTCCTTCAGTACCTTCCCATTAACACCAACTTCATATACCCCTGGATGTACTACATTACCCATAGAAATAATTTCTTTTACTGCTACTAAAACTGCGAATGAAAAAGTTGAATTAAATTGGGCAACAGCAAGTGAAATAAACAATAATTGCTTTTCCATAGAACGAGGTACAGATGGGAATAATTTTGAAACAATAGGAAAAGTAAAGGGGGCCGGAAATTCAACCGGTGAAAAAAAATATTCGTTTACTGATGAACATCCATTCTCAGGAATAAATTATTACCGCCTCAAACAGATTGATTTTGATGGCAACTATACTTATTCAAAAATTATTTCTGTAACAACAATTAACCATCAACAATTAACCATTTATCCCGTTCCGTCCGATAAAGAATTGAACTGCGAGTTTTATTCGGATGAAAATTCCCTGGTAAATATTGCGGTAACGGATGTGCTCGGGAATATCATACTCCGGAAGGACATAAAGGAAAAACATGGGATGAATAAGGAGAAGCTTGATATCAGCAACTTGTCACAAGGAGTGTATTTTCTGAAAATAGATAATGGAATGCAACAATCGCAAATCAAGTTTATAAAACAATGAAAATATCTTTAATCCGCCTTCGCGTTTCGCTACGGCGGACAAGATGGTCCCGGGCTCACCCCGGGGTTAACACCAATTCATAGATTTTAAAAACCCCTCAAAGCAGTTCATGAATTATGAAAACATATACAAAAACATTACTCGTCATACTTGTTATTTATTATTTATTTCCTCTTATCCCTTCCGCCCAGCCAACTCTTCTCTGGGCAAAACGAATGGGTGGAACTACTACAGATGCCGGTTATTCCATCGCGGTGGACGGCAGCGGTAATGTTTTTACCACAGGGAAATTTTTAGGTACAGCTAACTTGGATCCCGGAGCAGGTACTTACAATCTGACTGATCCGGCCGGAGGTGATGTTTTTGTCAGCAAGTTAGATGGAGCGGGTAACTTTGTTTATGCCAAAAGCATGGGGGGGGCAGGTCAGGGTGCTGGTTATTCCATCGCATTGGACGGAAGCGGCAATATTTATACTACAGGGATTTATGATGGTACAGCCGACTTTGACCCCGGAGCGGGTACTTATAATCTGACTTTCGCAGGGAGTTTAGATGTTTTCGTCAGCAAACTGGATGCTTCCGGTAATTTTTTATGGGCGAAAAGCTTAGGCGGAACAAGTGATGACAGAGGTTATTCCCTTGCAGTGGATGGCAGCAGTAATGTTTATACCACGGGGTATTTTTATGGTACAGCCGACTTCGACCCGGGAGCAGGTACTTATAATCTGAATGCTGCAATGGGAGGTTCAGGGTATCCTGATATTTTCATCAGCAAGTTAGATGCATCAGGAAACTTTGCATGGGCAAAAAGCATCGGCGGAACATATTATGATTATGGCAGGGCTATCGCGGTGGACGGCAGCGGCAATGTCTATACTGTTGGGTCTTTTTATGGTACAGTCGACTTCGACCCCGGAGCAGGCACTTACAATCTTACCTCATCGAACTATGATGTTTTCGTCAGTAAGCTGGATGGATCGGGTAACTTTATGTGGGCAAAAAACATGGGAGGAACAGGTGCCGATGACTGTTGGGCCATAGATGTAGATGCCAGTGGTGATATTTACATTGCCGGAAAATTTGTAGGTGTAGCCGATTTTGACCCCGGAGCAGGTACTTACAATCTCACTTCTATGGGTACTGATGATATTTTTCTTAGCAGGTTAGATGGATCGGGTAATCTTGTATGGGCGGTAAGTGCGGGTGGAAATTTAAATGATTACGCTCATTCCGTCACTTTGGATGGTATCGGAAATGTGTATATCATGGGCGATCAGTACAGCGCCACGGTGGACTACGACCCTGGTGTGGCCACATTTAATGTGACTAATACGGGTACCGAAGCCAGCTTTATTGCCCGGTATGATATTAACGGCAATTTTCTATGTGCCATGACCATTACACCCGGGCATAACGAAACGAATTTTGGTGACAGGCATATAGCTGCGAGCGGTAATAGTGTGTGGGTTACAGCGTCTTTTGATAATGCCCTCGCTGATTTTGACCCCTGTCCTGCTAATTACTATCCTGGTTTATATGGCAATACGGATGTTTATATAGCAAAGTATGATTTCACCAACTGCAATTGCACGGTTCTGCCAGTCGAATGGTTTTCATTCACTGGAAGAAATGAAGGAGACCAAAATATTTTGGAATGGACAACTGCAAGTGAAATTAATAACGATCATTTTTCTGTTGAACGAAGTGACGAGGGGCATAATTTCGAAAAAATAGGCAATGTAAGAGGCATAGTCAACACAAATGAAAAACAAAACTATTCATTCATAGATACAAATCCGTTTTCAGGAATAAATTATTATCGCCTGAAACAAACTGACTATAACAGCAAATTCACTTATTCAAAAATCATTTCAATCAACAATCAACAAATCAACAAATCAGTAATCAGCATTTATCCCAATCCTTCTGATGGTGAGTTTACTGTTTCCGGTTTGTTGCACCCGGTTATCATAAAAATCTATAACATTTTAGGGCAGGAAGTTTACTCCATAGGGATGGACCTCCATAACTATAACCGGCAATCCGTTTCTTTGGGAGAAAGCGAAAGTTTTAAACTTAATTTAAATAGTTTGCCGGCAGGAATGTATTTCTTAAAAGCAGGCAATGCACAAATAAAATTTATTAAGCAGTAAAGACCAATTACCCTTGAGTAATTCTCGGATGAAGACTATTCCCCCCAATATTATTGCTTTTCTTATCTGTTGTCTTTTGTCAACTGTCAAATCATATGCTCAGTCCGAAGGATTCCTCAGTATTGCAAATGTACCCGGGATAGTGCAGGAAAAATTCAAACTGCTGTACCCCGAACAAGATATTGCCAGGGCAGCATGGGAATATGAGAATGGTGGCTATGAGGCATACATAAAAGATAAAAAAGGCACTACAGGCGATGTGATGTTTTTTAACACAGAGGGGAAATTAGAGTACCATATTTTTACGGAAGGCAGCATCCGTACGGGTACAGAGCGGGAGATAAATGCAGAAGCATTGCCCGAAGCTATCCGGATACATCTGTCAGGAACATACAATGGAAAAATTATCCGTGCATCGGTCGTTAAGTTTGACCTGGAAGAAAAAACAAAAGGATACAGGGTAATGCTTGAGGATATACAGCTTCTATATGACAGCGAAGGCAGGCTGCAAAAGCAGTGATGAGGAACACACAAAATATAACATGGAATAAGCAATTCGCAATTCGATATTACGAATTTATCACAAGAAAATATTGCCTGAATATAAATAACAAGAACAGATAGAATTAATAAAACAATAATCCGATAATTTCTATTATGAAAACCTCCACCCCCTTTATTCTAAAAGCTGCCCTGCTGCTGGCAGCATGTTATGGCTTGTCAGTACAAAAGAGCCATGCAGTGATATGTATTACTGCCCCACCTGCCCCTCTTACACTTGCAGTGCCCCCTTCATACATGGGATTTACGAATATTACGCTCAGTGCCATCAACCGCACTTCCACTGATGACGAGCTTTGGGCAGATGTGAACACGACCAACCAGTCTACCAGGCTTACCCAGAGTACTGCCTACACATTGACATTCACCCATGATGATCTCTGGAATGTGCTGGTGCGTGCATGGATTGATTATAACAATGATGGAGATTTTCTTGATGCCGGGGAACTGCTGGGTACTTCTGCATTGTCGCCCGGGATGGGAACCCCTTATACAGGAACGATAAATTTTAACGCTTCGGCCTCAGCCACCGGCTGGAAAAACATGAGAGTTACGGTAGACCTTGACGACGGCTCAATGTCACTGGGAGCTCCCGTTTCCAACAATTGCTGGTACGGCGAAGTTGAAGATTACCAGGTAAACCTTGCGACATCTGCAGCGATGTCCTATACTTCATGTACGACGACCCAGGGCAATACCTCTGTGGTATACCAGAACACTACGGACCAGCAAGTGATAGGCGTAGAGATAGTGACAGGCACAGGAGGAGCATCTCCCCTTACAGCCACGAGTTTTACATTCCAGACCAACGGGACTACAAGCATATCGGATATCAGTAATGCGAAGCTGTGGACTACATCAAGCAGCTGCAACTTTGCAGCTGTAACCCAGCTTGGGGGAACAGTGGCTTCCCCGCCTGCCAGCGGAACACCTTTTACCATCAGCGGATTTACATTTACCCTGGCTCCCGGTACAAATTATTTCTGGCTGACCTATGATATATCTCCCACGGCTGTATCCGGGAATGTAATAGATGCACAGTGTACTGCGCTTACGGCAGGAGGTTCTCCGAGAACACCGGCAACGACATCGCCTGCCGGCTCCCGCCCGATATCCGACGGGTTTACATCTGCAGTTACAACGCAGCCCAACACGGGAGTGGTGGGAGTGTCTATGGCTAACCAGCTTGTGGTAGGGGTAGAGGTGACCATAGCATCGCAGACATTGACTGCGACAAGCTTCACGTTTAACACAACGGGATCGACAAATGCCCTCACTGATATAGCGAGTGCAAGCTTATGGTACACCGGAACCAATATGACGTTTAACACTGCAACGCAGTTCGGGAGTATAGTGTCCTCGCCCAATGGCAGCTTCTCCTTCACAGGCTCAACGGCCCTGGCCCCCGGGACATACTATTTTTGGCTGACCTATACGATTTCCGGCAGCGCCACTGTCGGGGACAAAGTGGATGCGCAGTGTACCTCGCTGACTGTATCGGGGCTGGCACATACCCCCGCACCCACATCTCCAGCAGGTGACAGGACCATTGTGGCAACTGCCAATATCCCGCTTCAGTACCAGGCTACTTTCGGTACCACTGCCGATGAGGATGGAATATGTTTTGACCTTACTTCAGACGGAGGATACATTATCAATGCCCGTTACCAGAGTGATTGCATGGCATGTCCAAATATGGAACAGGGATGGCTTATTAAAACCGATGCCAGTGCCGCAATTCTATGGAGCAGTATTTTCGGCGGAGGGCATTCGGAAGAAGGAAGATGGATCAAGACTACAACAGATGGTTATATCGTTGCGGGCGAAACAAACAGCAATGCTCCCATCCAGTTTGATATGAACTTTGCCAAGTTTAACAGCGCCGGAACCATGCAATGGAATAAGAGCGTTGGATCAACCTCTACCGCCGAAGGATATATGGATATTTACACTCCCAGTTCCGGCATGGTTACCTCCGACGGAGGCTTTGTTTTCTGCTGCGAAGGCAGTATCTCAGGCTTCAATAAAGATTTTTATGTTGTTAAAATGACTGCTGCCGGGACCTTTGAATGGGGTACCACTATAGGAGGTACTTCAATGGAACTGGCCAACAGTGTTCAGCAGACTACTGAAGGAGGATACATTGTGGCAGGTTCTGGATATATTGGATCCACTAACCAGGGAGCCTACCTTGTGAAACTGAATTCTGCCGGTACTTTCCAGTGGGGGAAATCGTATGATTATACTTCGTCCGGGACACCTGCGGCCAGGGCTCATGATATCCGCCAGACCAGCGACGGCGGATTTATTGTTGTCGGATCCAGCAGTAATGGTTCCGCCGACTGGGATATGTTGCTGATGAAAACAAACAGTGCCGGAACGGTTCAGTGGTACAAATGTTATGGTACTTCAAATAATGAATGGGGATTATCTTTCGCGGCTACTGTCGATGGAGGCTACATCCTGTCAGGTTATGGAAACAGTACTAACTACTGGGGTATCTATAATGACGGACTGTTGGTGAAAGTAGATGGAACAGGCGGATTGCAGTGGGCAAAAGCATATGGAGGAGCCCAGGAAGACCAGGCAATAAAAGTCATGCAGACCACTGACGGTGGTTATGCCTTTACCGGGTATACAAAAAGTTTTGGTGCAGGAGCAGAAGATGTGTGGTTTGGAAAGACCAATGAAGTTGGAGAGACGGGCGCCAATGCATGTAATTTTCAGTCTCTTTCATTTGCTGTATCATCCGGTGGCACTACTGTTACGGGAGGATCCGGTGCTGCAAGAGGGGCAATTACCACCAATACCATTGTCGCAGGCTCTCTCTCCGTGACACCCAATATCGTTTGCCAGATTGTTCTGCCCATTGAACTGCTCGACTTCTCCGCTTCACTTCTTCCTGATAACCAGGTTAAGTGTAATTGGACTACAGGTACTGAAACATATAATGATTATTTCGTTGTTGAACATAGTGTTGACGCAAGGTCATTTGCGCCTATTGGATC
This sequence comes from Bacteroidota bacterium, assembly GCA_023251555.1. Lineage (GTDB taxonomy): Bacteria > Bacteroidota > Bacteroidia > AKYH767-A > JAHEYN01 > JAHEYN01. The sequence goes on from JAHEYN010000007.1 coordinate 61,029, forward strand.
AGTCCGGGGGGCAGGAAACTCTAATGTGAACCAATATTATTCTTTTAAAGATGAGCACCCTTCTCCCGGTATAAATTACTACCGGCTAAGGCAGGTTGACTTCGACGGGCAATACACATATACACAAGTGGTAAGTGTTGAGATATCCCGATTCCCTTATGTCGTTGTCATCTTCCCGAACCCCGTACAGAAACAACTCAATTGTGTCATATCTGCCGATCAGAATACAGCAATAACCGCTTCGGTTATTGATATGCTTGGCAATACTGTGGCAGGCGAAAGGAGAAAACTTTCCCGCGGAAAAAATAATCTCGCCTTCGATATTGCCACCCTCCCGCAGGGAGTTTACCTTTTCCTGGTCAGCGATGGGGTGAAACAGCAACAGCTGAAATTTGTAAAGGAATAATACTGCATGCCGTTTTCCCTGAGAGTTGTAAATAGGGCACTTCTCATATTTGTGTACCTTCTTCCGGCAGAGGTATTCTCTCAGGGCGCTCCGCTTCAGTGGGCTACCTATTACGGTGGTTCCGCCTCTGAATATTCCAATGCCGTGGTTACTGATGTTTCCGGAAATGTTTACCTCGGCGGAACAACGGTCAGTCCCTCAGGAATAGCTTCTCCCGGTTCCTGGCAGACTTCCTACGGAGGAGGTGCCAATGATGCTTATCTCGTCAAGTTTGACCCATCCGGGAACCGCCTCTGGGCAACTTATTACGGGGGTACAGCCGATGAAGAATGTTACGCTCTTGCAGTTGACGGCGCAGGAAATATTTATATGGCGGGATATACAGGAAGCTCCGGAGGCATTGCATCCGGAGGATTTCAGAATACCTTTGGCGGAGGTTATGATGCCTTTCTCGTAAAATTTAACTCTGCCGGAACGCCTCTGTGGTCAAGCTATTACGGCGGCACCGGCGCTGAATACGGATGCGCCCTTTCCATTGATGCATCTGATAACATCTACCTCGGCGGCCGTACCTACAGCCCTTCCGGGATTGCTTCAGGCGGATCCCAGAATACTTTCGGAGGCGGACTGTGGGATGCTTTTCTTGTGAAATTCAGCTCTTCAGGTACACGCCTGTGGGGAACTTACTACGGGGGACTTGGTGATGATATGGGTTACGGAGTAGCTGTAGATGGGGTTTCCGGGAGTGTTTACCTTGACGGATGGACCAGCAGTACAGCTAACATTGCTTCCGCCGGGTTTCAGAATACTTTCGGAGGAGGATCGTGGGACGCTTTCCTTGTGAAATTTTCTTCCTCGGGGACACGTATCTGGGGTACTTACTATGGTAAAACTTTTGATGACGAAGGCTTCAGCGCCTGTACGGATCTTTCAGGGAATGTATACATGGGAGGAGATACCTATAGCACTTCCGGCATAGCTTCCGGCGGCTCCCAGAGTACTTTTGGCGGAGGCTTGTATGATGCCTTCCTCGTAAAGTTCGATTCCGGGGGCAACCGCCTATGGGGTACCTATTACGGCGGAACAGGCAGTGAAGAAAATTTTGGAGTTGTTACGGACCCTGCCGGCAATGTTTATCTTTCGGGCGACAGCTACAGCGCAAACAATATTGCTTCCGCCGGATACCAGAATACACGCATCGGAACAGAAAATCCTTTCGTGGCAGTTTTTAATGCTTCAGGCGTGCGCCAGTGCGCTACCTACTATGGGCAGGCGCACGACGAAGGCGGACACACCGCGCTTGATGCCTCCGGCAACGTGTACCTCTCGGGATATACACCCGGCACCACCGGTATCGCTACAGCAGGCGCATTCCAGACAACGTACGGCGGCGGATTATACGATGCTTTCCTCGTGAAACTCAGCGCCTGCGGGACACTCCCGCTTACCCTGCTTTCGTTCTCGGGCCAGGGCAGGGGAGGAGTGAACAGCCTCCAATGGGAAACTGCCGGCGAAGAGGATAATGATTACTTTGCCGTGGAAAAATCGGTTGACGGGAAAAACTTTGAGACCATCGGGAAAGTAAATGGATCCGGAAATTCAACCGCCCGGCACAGTTATTCTTTCACGGACTACCTCACATCCTTCTCCTCTCCGGATGGAGATGGAAGCCGGAGCGGAGATCTGTATTACCGCCTCAGGCAGGTTGACTTTAACGGAAACTATAACTTTTCCCGTGTCATAACGGTCAGTAATGAGAGGATTTTTTTGTCCCCCCGTGTTTTCCCCAACCCTGTGAATAAACTGCTCTCTCTGGAATTTTATTCTGCAGAAGCAGATCTCTTCGATCTGTCGGTTTCTGATTTTACAGGGAGTGTTATGATTCATGAAAAGGTCAGAAGTGTAAAAGGCCTTAACTGCGTTCATGTTATTACAGCTTCTCTGGATCCCGGCCTGTTTGTAATCTCGCTGTCCGGCGGCCGGAGTGCCTGTAACAGTATTTTTTCAAAGGAGTAATTTTACTGTTGCCCGCTCTCCCGGGTTTGCCATCCATACGTGCAGGTATTTCGCAAGAAATAATTGTGAAAAGAAAATTATTTACCGGATCTTCATGTGTGCTTTGGTTATTATAAGTTAAAATTCGCAAAACAATGATTAATAAAATTTATAATTCTTCCGAAGTTTTACAAAACATGTTTCAAAAATTTCTGCGTATCTTGTGAAAACATTTTTATAAAAAATCCAACGGAATAAAATATGAATAACAAAGTAACTCTTTTGTCGGCAGGTGTGGCAGCATTGTCTGCTACTTTCTTTATTGCCAATGCCCCTTCCCTCATGCAACAGAAGCCCTCACACAGGATTGAATCATCCCGTCATGAAGCGGAGGAAGAGGGGAGTGCCGGAGCAGGGGAATGGCTGTATCGGATGAGGGCTAACCGGGTAACGGGTGTGGTAAATCCTGCAGATGTATACAAAGCATTACAGGATGCAGAAATCATTAATGCCGCTGCTGCAAAGACAAATACACTTACGCTGAACTGGAAAGAACTGGGCCCTGATAACGTGGGAGGCAGAACCAGGGCGCTCCTTTTTGATAAAAATGATCCGACACATATGAAAATGTTTGCCGGTTCGGTAAGCGGAGGTCTTTGGGTTACCACTACCGGGGGCACTTCCTGGAAACTCGTTAATGATACCTTGCAGAACCTTGCTGTGACATGTATTACGCAGGCTGCCAACGGCGATATCTATTTCGGAACAGGAGAAGGCCTCTACCTGCTGACAGGGCAGGGAAGTGGCGGGCTTCTTGGTCAGGGAATATGGAAGTCCACCGACGACGGGCAGACTTTTACGCATCTTGCCTCCACCAGCCCTTCGTCTCCGAACAACACCTCTGATACCTGGGCCATCGTCAATAAACTCGCGGCAGACCCCGTGAGGCCAAACAGGATATATGCGGCCATGGCACGTGGATTCCGCCTCTCCGATGATGGTGGTATGACATGGAAAAACCCGAAGCTTAATGGCTCCAACCTCTCTCTCCCCCTGGCAATGGGAACAGATGTGGATGTTGCTTCGGACGGCTCTCTTATCCTCTCTATAGATGCCAACCCTTCCAGCGGTGTGGTGGCTGCTTATAAATCCGCAACCGGTGATGATGGAGATTATTTTAAAGTCTCAACCGGTGCAAACGGCCTTCCTGCCAACGGTACCTCCCGTATGGAATTTGCCATTGCTCCCTCTGATCCCAATACTATTTATTGTTCTGCCGCAAAGTTCCCCGATAACTCCCTCCAGGGAATATACATGTCAGATAATAAAGCCGGTTCATGGACCCTGATTGGCCCGGGCGGAAGCTCCTCCGTTTCCGGCTTCCAGCCGTTAAGCAATTCAGTACAGGGTCAGGGTGAATATGACAATGCCATTGCCGTGGACCCCGCGAACAGCGGACGTATCCTTGTCGGAGGCGTTGAGCTCTGGTCGTGGACGCTCTCCCAGGGCTGGATACAGATCGGCTCGGAACAAGACTATCCGGGTAATTACTTTTATGTGCATGCAGATAAACATATTATCCTCTTCCATCCTTCCAACAAGGATATCTGCTACATCGGCTGCGACGGGGGCGTTTTCCGATCTGTTAATGCCTCGCAGGCATACCCGCACTGGGCACCTGTGAATCATGGCTATAATGTTATGCAGTGTTATTCAGTCGCCTTCGCATCCTATGGCAATAATGTAATGGCCGGTATGCAGGATAATGGCACCCAGTATATTGACGGAAGCGGAAACACTTCCATGAGTGCAAGTCATATACTTAGCGGCGACGGAGGATATTCTGAGATTTCAATGTTTAACCCCAATGCACTGTTCGCCGGTAACCCTTACGGAGAAATAAAGCGATCCTCAAATAACGGGAACACCTTTAACGACTATTATAACATCCTGATTGACAAATTTGATTTGTCGGGCGCATCCAGCCCCGATGGCGCTCCGGACGAAGGAGCCTCCTTCGTTACTCCTTTTGTGCTCTGGGAAAACGGTAACGATCCCCTGAGCGCGGATACTGTTACATTCATCAACTCGCCAGCCCAGGAGATAGTTTCGAAAGGAGACGGGATAAAAACACAGTTTACCGGTACCCTGAACTTTTCCCAGCAGGGAACTATTGCGCCCGGTACTGTAAAGATAACTGCGGGCTCCCAGACTGTCACAGATAACGGATCAGGCAGTCTTACCGGGAATACCGGCACCGGAGCCAATACCATCAGCTACGTTTCAGGAACCTATGATGTTACTTTTGCCTTACCTCCCTCCTCAATCACATTCATTGAAATACAATATTCTCTCGTGATCCCGTCCGGCAGCGTGCTTAAGGTAAAGAGTGTGAATAATAATAACCGCCTCTTCCCTCATACAAGCCCGGTAACCCTTGCCCCCGGCGATTCGCTGAGAGTGCAGGAGCTTGTCCAGTCCAAACTCGCGGTGGGTCTCGCTAAAAGTGTATGGCTTACAAAAAATGCACTGAACTTTGCCAATACCCCGAACTGGGTGAGAATATGTGATGCACCCGGAATGGTAAGCTGTCTTGCTTTTACGTCCGACGGGGATAACCTCTTTGCCGGGACGGAGTCAGGAAAAGTTTATAGAATTTCCAATTTATCTTCGATTTCAGATACCCTTGGAAAAATGGCAGGCCTCAATGATACCAACAGGACCTATTTTGACCTGACAAAAGGCAGCGTGGTTATTGATACGCTTATATTCTCCGCTCCTTCAGGACAGCAGGGTATTACCGGTATAGGTGTTGACCCCGGTGACCCTAACCATGTGATTGTCACACTGGGTAATTACAGTAATAATGTATATGTATACCGCTCAACCAATGCGTTGTCGGCTTCTCCTGTGTTCACATCAAGGCAGGGAAACCTTCCCAAGATGCCTGTCTATAAGGCTGTTATAGATAAGTATAATGGTTCCAGGGTGTTCATTGCCACCGAAATAGGAGTGTTTGGAACTGAAAACATTACGGCAGCTGCACCCTCTTGGGTGGCTCCCGGCAATATGCCTAAGGTAGCGACCTTTATGCTCCGCCAGCAGACAAATGATCCGTGGAACTGCGATAACAGCGGATCCCTGTTTATAGGCACTCACGGCAGAGGAATGTTCCGTTCGGATGACTACATGGTACCCCTGGGCACAGGGCCCCGTGCGGAGTCTGCTAAAAAATATTCCGCAGCAGGTATTACCGTGTTTCCTAATCCTTCCATTTCAGGGGCATCTGTATCGTTCAGGCTGGACAGGCCTTCTGACCTTAAACTGTATGTGTTTAACCTCCGGGGTGAACTTGTGAAAGAAGTTAATCTTCCTTCCCAGTCTGCCGGAGATAAGCAGGTGAAGATTGCCGATGAAGAAATCCCCTCGGGGACTTATATCGTGAAGGTTAGTGGCGGGGGAATCAGCGCCTCGGCAAAATTTGTGCTGCTGAAGTAAAGATTTTCTTCCGGGAAAAGAAGCTCTTCCTGCTGTTATGGAAGAGCTTCTTTGATTTTTACCCGCCTTCGCAGAAAGCCATAGGTACCAACCTGTGAATGAATGCGGCCACAGGGTAAATAAGTTTCAGGAGAAATTGCAATATGAAAAAAATAAAAGTCGCCATTAATGGATTTGGAAGAATAGGCCGGGTAACTTTCCGGGCCATTCAGGGTAAGGAATATGCAGAGGTGGTTGCAGTAAACGATCTCGCAGATGCACATACGCTTGCCCATCTCCTGAAGTATGATTCTGTTCACGGTATTTTTCCCGGATCCATACGGGCTTCTGAAAAACAGATCCTGGTAAATGACACCCCGGTAATGGTTTTTAATGAAAAAGATCCCTCCCTTCTCCCCTGGAAAGAAATGGACATAGACGTGGTGATAGAGTCCACCGGGAGATTTACGGATGAAACAACTGCCGGCACCCATCTTGCGGCCGGTGCGAAAAAGGTCATTGTATCTGCCCCGGCATCCGGGAATATTAAAACTGTTGTCCTTGGTATAAATGATGCCGTGCTTGGCGTGAGCGGGAATATTATATCCAATGCATCCTGTACAACCAACAATGTGGCCCCGATGATAAAGGTTATTGATGAGCTCTGCGGGGTGGAAAGCGGTTATATCACCACGGTACATTCTTATACCGGGGATCAGAATCTGCATGACGCTCCTCACAAAGACCTGCGCAGGGCAAGGGCTGCGGCTTGCTCAATCATACCCACTTCAACCGGCGCTGCAAAAGCCATTACAGAGATATTTCCTCATCTGAAAGGCAAACTCGGCGGAGCGGGAATACGGGTTCCCGTACCGGACGGATCACTTACAGACCTTACATGCATGGTAAAACGCCCGCTTCCTATTGAGCAGATAAATGCTGCGTTCAAAAATGCAGCTTCCGGGGAGCTTAAAGGAATACTGCAATATACCGAAGACCCCGTTGTTTCCGTGGATATAGTTGGTAATACCCACTCCTGTATTTTTGATGCACAGCTTACCTCTGTTATCGGGAGCATGGTTAAAGTGGTAGGGTGGTATGATAACGAAAAGGGTTACTCTGAACGCCTTGCAGAACTGGTAAGAAAGATAATGTGATCTTTCTGTCCGGAAGTGTCACTTTCTCAGGGCTCCATCCGCCCGTGTGTACCTTAAGGAGATTTCCAGACCTCCTTTTGCCTTGCTGGCTGCAGCATAAGAAGATGTGTTGATGTCATAGGAAATACCCAAAGCATAGTCGGACATTTCGTAGTAAACCTGGGCAACGATAGCGTCCCCGCCCCGGTAATGGCATCCTGCCGCAACAGAAGACTCTGTATAAAACCCCGTTATTTTTGTGCCGCTCCGGAGGCGGTACCGTATCAGCATACCTGTGTTTAGTTCCCGGGAAGGAGTTTGTTTCATATACATAAATGAAGGGATCAGTGAAAACTTCGAATCGGGAATATCCCAGCGGGCCGAAGAAAAGGCAACCCACCTCGGCTGCAGTTTTTCCACCCCCGAAATAATGAATTTCTGCTCCGGCATGTTTACATGGTAACAGGAAAACCCGGCATTTATGCTGAAGATGTCCTGTGAAAAAGAAACCCTGTCCGAGTTGGAGAAATTATAAAAAATTCCCGTTGAGATATCCGGGTAGATAAAAGAGGAAAGATTGTTTGTTTCATTGGACGCCATGCCCGGGTCGTAGGATTGCCCGCTGTACTGGCTTCCCCATTGAAGAGCGGAAACGTCGGCCGTTCGCTGTGCGATCCCCCCCTGCATGCCGACGGACAATTTATTGTGTTCATCAAGGGGGAGGATTCCTGAGAGCGTAAATTCCGCAGCAGTGGTTCCGAACTGCGAATCCCCCGCCTTGTCCCTGAAGAACTGCATTCCGGCACCAAGATATCCCTGCCTGAATTTCCCCCTGAAGAGGGGCATGTCACCGGATGCCCCAAGCGTTTTGTAGAGATTGCCCATGGAGGCCCACTGGCTTTTATGATTGAGGATGATTCGCATGCTTCCTTCGAAAAGACCTGCAGCGGCAGGATTGACAAGCATCGGTGTTTCCCTGAACTGTGAGAAGTGAATATCCTGTGCATTACCCTCCTGTACAGAGAAAAGAAAAGACAAAATAATAAGAAGGCGAAATCTGCTTTTCATACCGGGATTATCTCATGAGGGTAATGTTCCCGTTGCGCACCACCGGTGTTCCGTCAGGAAGCTTCCCTTTCAGTGTATAGGCAAAAACACCTGATCCTATTGGCTTTCCATCATAAGATCCATCCCATCCTTTGCTTTGCTCGCTGGTTTCGAATACCTTTTCTCCCCACCGGTTGAAAATCTTAAATTCAAAATCTTTAATTCCTCCGTAGATAAAAAGTACATCATTATACCCGTCCTCATTCGGGGAGAAAGCAGTAGGAACAAAGACATCTCCCGCAGGCACAGGCTGTACCGGGATGGGGGGAATTTCTTTTTTTATGAAATGAGCAACTAAAGTATCGTCTGCGGTAATCTTAAATAAAACGCTTGCAAAGAGAGAGTCCGGCAACAATACATGTTTGTGAGCCTCCCAGTGATCAAATGTGAAAAAAGCGGTGTCGGGTAGTGCGGTAGCAGATATGGCAGTGCTGTCAGGGTAAGCGCCTGTCCATGGGAAAGTGCTGAGTGTCAGCGCATTTATTTTTACTTTCCCGGCAGTGTCTGGAATTGCCGTAACAGTGAGATTCCGGTCAGGTATTGGTGTAATCAGCCTGAAGTGTGCAATCACCGAATCAGACTGAACCATATTCAGCGAGACACTGGAATCGCCGATGCCGGGACTGAGGGAATTATTATAAAGCTCCCAGTGGTCAAACACATACCCGCTGTCTGATGAAGCTCTGAGGAGAATATTGATGTTCCCGAAATAGGTTCCGCTGAAAGCATAGGAGGAAGGAGTGATACTGTTGATCTGCACGCTTCCTGCCCCGGCGGGAGCCACGTTGACTTTAAGATCGAAAGGCCCTGTAAGCTGGTAACAGCTGATCAGCCCCTGCCCGATGGCCTGGCACCGGGAACTGATATAGGTTTTGAGTATCTGCACGTCGGTCTGCCACCCCGTCAGGCTGCCACCCCAGCGGTTGACATGTGCCTGCATCTCAGGCTGGATAAGGTTAATCATGCTGTCTAAAAGCGACTGCATATAAGAACAGTTAAAAGTGGTGTTGCTGAGATCAATGAACCGGGAAACATAGTATTGCCTGAAGCCCGGATTGTTAAGAAGCGAATTAAGTATTTCCACGTGCCCCTGCCCGCCCGGATCTCCCAGTGTCTGAGGCGCGCAGGGGTCTGCATTGGGAAGGGTATTGGGGATGCCCGTGTAGTTGATATAATGCCCGAAGGTTGCATCTTCATCCCACAATATATATTTCCATTTTTTTGAATTGCCATTAATGTCAAGGCCTCTCCACCATGCCGTGTTCCAGTTGAGCCAGTCAGAGCAAACCACGTAAGAGTTAAGCACAAAATAATCCACTAAGCTTTTTATATTGAAGAGGCTGTCCACGTAATCATAATTTGACTGCACGGCCATGCTGTTCGATGAGATGTAGGCTCTCAGGTTGTCCCAGTCGGTTTGTGCCTGGGCGCCTCCGTATTCTGACCAGGTGCTTCCCCATGTCTTCAGCATCTGCACTTTATCCGCCGGCTGGCTGTAATAATAAGAGGTGTAATCACTATCATCTGCTTTTTCCCGCAGTTCATAGACTCCCCAGTATTTTCCGTTTATATAGATTACACAGGGCTCCCATGTGCGGGCATCAAGGTGAAGATTCCCTCTCTGGGTAATCGTTTGAACGTATGCATCCCGGATATGCGCTCCCCCGGGTTCGAAAGGGTAGTTGTCATTGGCGGCAGCCTTTAGAATAATTCTCTGGAAAGAAGATCTGTTTTTGGTATGAAAAAGCTGGTCATTGAGGGCATAGTTATAGCCATACTGGTCTCTTGAAATAAAGTCTATCCCTCTCTGGTCATAATACCATGAATCGTTTCCATGTTTGTTACTGGTTCCATAGCTTTCTGCTTTAAGAGCACCTGTGTTGTCAAAGTATTCGGTTCCTGTTTCCGGGGAGAGATACCACTCCCCGTTGAGCAGTGAATCCAGGCTTTGTCCGCCGAAGAGCGAGATCACGGCCGTGGAATGGTTATCATTGATGAAGTAGGTGTTGCTTGCAGTAAAGCTGGCAGGTGTGTATGGATCAGTGCTGAAAGCTCTGGCCCTGAGAACAGTGGTGGAAGTGAGGCTCACAGGAGTGGCGTAAACAGAAGATGAAAGCGTTGGGTCGCTTCCGTCGGTGGTGTAGTAAATGGTTACACCGGGATCGGGAGATGTAAGCGAGATAAGTATTGCGGAATTGTAAAACCCGGGAGCATAACTCATGGAAGGCATTGTTGCATACTCCTGCATTCCGTTGCTGTTGGAGGTACCGGGTGTAGGGGCGGTGAATACGTTCCAGTAAATCAGGCCATCCAGCGCCCGGCCCCGGGAATGATTTTTCAGGGCAGGTTTTATTGTCAGCGAATCCAGGATGGTGCCGGAAGCATCCGATAATATGAGTGCATCAGGCTTTGTCTGGGTAAGCTTGAAGCTGGTGTGCAGTGTTCCGGATGTTACATTTCTTCCCGAACACCATATTAATAGGTGTCCGCCTGCGGGAATACTTGCATTTCCAACCTGCCATTTCAGTATGTTGGCCTTGTCATCGCTCAGGTAAAACCCGTTCAGACTGATATTTCCCGTTGTGGTATTATAAAGTTCAACCCAGTCCTCGTAATTGCTGTAATTGTCTGCTATCGTGGAGACATTCGAACAGGAATATTCGTTAATGATAACCTGTCCGTGTGATGTAAGGTAAAGGCAGAAAAAGAAAAAAAGCATCGCTGTTCTTTTTCTGCAGAAGCCGGGATTCTTATGTTCGAAACGGTGAGGCATCGCAGATATAAAGGTAGTAAATTCCGGTTTTCGTATAAAGGCTCATGCCACAAACGCTTCCTCGTTTTATTACCTCCTTTCTTATGTGTATTTTTGAAAAAATAATCCTGTCATTATGGTTAAACTCGTCGAATGCCCCCGTGATGCTATGCAGGGAATTCGCCGTTATATCCCGGCTTCGCTCAAGGCAGATTATATTAATGCCCTGCTTGCTGTCGGTTTTGATACCATTGACTTCGGAAGCTTCGTTTCTCCCAAGGCTATTCCCCAGATGCAGGACACGGCTTCTGTTCTGAAAAAACTTGATCTTTCCGAAACTAAATCCAGGCTGCTTGCTATCGTGGCCAACGAACGCGGAGCACGTGAAGCGCTTGCATTCCCTGAGATATCCTTTATAGGATTTCCTTTTTCCGTTTCTGAAACTTTCCAGAAAAGAAATACCAACTCCACGATAACGGAATCCCTGTGTACCGTTGATAAGATACAGGAAATGTGCCTTTCAGGCAACCGGAATCTTGTCATATACATATCCATGGGCTTCGGAAATCCATACGGCGATCTGTGGAATACAGATATAGTGGCAGGATGGGTGGAGAAAATTGCAGCGATGGGGATAAAGACTATCTCTTTGTCCGATACTGTGGGCGTGGCTGATATAGGGAGTATCAGGAGTCTTTTTTCCTCTCTTATACCTGCATGTCCTTCCGTTGAGTTTGGCGCACATCTGCATACAACGCCTGCTTCATGGAAGGAAAAAATTGAAACCGCCTATGCCTCGGGCTGCCGCCGTTTTGATTCAGCAATAAAGGGTTTCGGGGGATGCCCTATGGCTAAAGATGAACTTGTCGGAAATATGCCGACCGAGAGACTGGTGGAGTTTTTCTCAGAACGTGGAGTCCTTCCCGGAATGGATCTTTCAGAGCTTGCTGCTGCGGGCAGGATTGCAGAGGTTGTGTTTATTTAAATACATTTTTGAGGATATTTCTTTTTGATTTTTTTTGTATTCTTGTGAAGGGAAAAAGTATTCCCCTCACATGATAAATTTCAAGTTCAGAGTTTGATGTTGTTTTCCTCTCCCTGCAGTTTCGGCCGTTGCATCGTTTACGCTTTCTTCTTTCTTTCCGGCATATTGCTTACCGGGAACTCTTTGTTTGCCCAGAAAGGCAATAAAATGCAAACAGTCGGGAATCTGCAGTTCGTAGGTACTGTGAAGAGAGAAACTGCCGGTATTTCGGGGGCTTCCATCAAAATAATCGGTTCCGACGGGAAGGCTGAAACATTCAATTCCATTGAAGGCGGGAAATTTCTCCTGACACTGGATCTTAATAAAGATTATACCATTGTTTTTTCAAAGCCCGGTTACCTTGACCGCAGTGTGCTTGTTTCCACCAAGCTTCCTGAAACAGAACGATATTACCTGTATTCATATAAGTTCAATATTGACCTTTTTGAACCTTCTGACGGAGTGCCTGAAGAGCTTGCAAACAAGCCTGTTGCTAAGTTTGCTTACGACCAGGAATTATATGACTTTGAGTTTGACCGGAACTATACGAAAAGTGTGCAGGATAAGATTAAGTCATATAAGGAAGCCCAGTCTAAGGCAAAAGCAGATTCCCTTGCAAAAGCTGCTGCCAATGCCAAAGCGCTTGCTGATGCCGAAGCCCGTGCCAGGGCAGACGCGGAAGCAAAAGCAAAAGCCGAGGCGGAACGTTTAAAGAGGGAGGCAGATGCCAAAGCCAGGGCTGAATTGGATGCAAAGGCAAAGGCGGAGGCTGATGCCAGAGCAAAGGCAGAATCCGAACGTTTGAAGAGGGAAGCAGATGCCCAAGCAAAAGCAGATGCAGACGCAAGAGCCAAATCCGAAGCAGACGCAAAAGCAAAAGCAGAGGCGGAACGTTTGAAGAAAGAAGCAGATGCCAAAGCAAAAGCAGATGCAGACGCAAGAGCCAAATCCGAAGCAGACGCTAAAGCAAAAGCGGAGGCGGAACGCCTTAAAAAGGAAGCAGATGCCAAAGCCAAAGCTGATGCAGATGCAAGAGCCAAATCCGAAGCAGACGCTAAAGCAAAAGCGGAGGCGGAACGCCTTAAGAAGGAAGCAGATGCCAAAGCAAAAGCTGATGCTGAAGCCCGTGCCAGGGCGGAAGCAGATGCAAGAGCAAAAGCAGAATCCGAACGTTTGAAGAAAGAAGCAGATGCCAAAGCTAAAGCAGATGCTGATGCAAGAGCCAAATCCGAAGCAGACGCAAAGGCAAAAGCAGAAGTGGAACGCCTTAAGAAGGAAGCAGATGTCAAAGCAAAAGCAGACGCTGAAGCCCGTGCCAAAGCCGAATCTGATGCAAGGGCAAAGGCAGAATCCGAACGTTTGAAGAGGGAAGCGGACGCCAAAGCTAAGGCAGATGCTGATGCAAGAGCGAAATCCGAAGCAGACGCCAAAGCAAAGGCGGAAACGGAACGCCTTAAGAAGGAAGCAGATGCCAAAGCCAAAGCAGATGCTGAAGCCCGTGCCAGGGCGGAAGCTGATGCAAGAGCAAAAGCAGAATCCGAACGTTTGAAGAAAGAAGCAGATGCCAAAGCCAAAGCTGATGCAGATGCAAGAGCCAAATCCGAAGCAGACGCAAAGGCAAAAGCTGATGCCGAAGCCCGTGCCAAAGAACTTTCTGCAGCAAGGGAAAAGGCGCGGGCAGATTCTCTTGCCAGGATTGAATCTGAACGTGTTAAAAGAGAAGCAGATGCCAAAGCTAAAGCAGAGGCCGATGCAAAGGCAAGGGCAGAAGCTGATCGCCTGAAAAAAGAAAATGAAGCCAAAGCCAAAGAACGTGCTCTGCTGTTAGCCCAGCAGGAGGCGGAAAAGAGAAGACTCGCAGATGAAGCCGAAAAAAGACGTCTCGCAGATATAGAAGCGAAGAAACTAGCAATGGCCAAGGCTAATGCCACCGATGAAACAGTTAAACCGAAGCCTTCTGTAGTGCCTAAGGTGGAGAAGGTTTATCCCAGCGGGATTACGGAGGAAACAATCACCGAGGCCAAGCGGACTATCCAGAGAACTGTTGTGAATAAAGATGGTACGCAGATAGTTTACCAGAAAGTTACGGCCGACTGGGGTGGCGTGTTCTTCTTTAAAAATGACCTTAGTATCTCAGAGTCGGTTTATTCCCTCGAAATAAAACAGGCTAAGGAAACCCTGAAAAAATAATCTCCCGGACATTACTTTCTTTTTCGCTCTATGACATTTTATATTGTTTTAGCTACAATTCTTGTTTCAGTTATATCATTCCGCAGGAATGATATGCTTTCCAGGCTGTTATTTAACCCTTACCTTGTGAGGACGAGGAATGAGTGGTACCGTTTTTTTTCAAGCGGGTTTGTGCATGCCGACTGGATTCATCTCTTTATAAACATGTTGGTGCTTTATGACTTCGGACAGGCTGTGGAAATATATTACAATGATGTGTCCGGGTATAAGTCGGTTTTGATTTTTCCGGCTCTTTACTTCGGGGGTATTTTTGTTTCCATCATTCCCACTTACTTTAAATACAGGAATAACCCTGCTTATAATGCCCTCGGTGCATCGGGAGCTGTGTCGGCCGTGGTGTTTGCATATATTCTTTTTAACCCGATGAATAAGATATGTCTTTATGGGCTCCTCTGTATTCCCGGGATACTTATGGGGCCTTTGTACCTTGCATTCTCAATATACATGGAAAAGAAAGCGAAAGATAATATTAACCACGGTGCACATTTCTGGGGCGCAGTTTTCGGGTTGGTATTTACCGTTGCTGTGAAACCTTCTGTCCTGCATGCCTTTGCTGCGAGCCTGTCCACATATTTAAGGTAAGTTCTCCCGCGTGTTATTTATTTCTTTATCATTGCGTCTCTTAAATGAATTATATGAAGAAGGCTGTATTCATTGACCGCGACGGTGTCATTAATTATGCACTCGAAAATTATGTCTATCAGATTGAGGATTTTAAAATTAATCCCGGAGTGGGGGAGGCGCTTAAAATATTTTCTGATAAAGGATACCTTCTCATTGTAATCACCAACCAGGGTGGTATTGCAAAGGGTGTCTATAACGAAGGCCATGTTGAGCGCCTCCATGATTACATGGCAGAAGAGCTTCGTAAAAGCGGGGTTTCAATACAGGCAATTTATTATTGTCCTCATCATCCTTCCGTAGGGAATTGCCTGTGCCGCAAACCGTATTCCCTCATGCTCGAAAAGGCCATGGCAAGGTATGGAATCGATCCCGGCCTTTCTTATTTCATTGGTGACGCGGATCGTGATGAACAGGCGGCAAAAACAGCCGGAGTCACTCCCCTTAGAATAAAACCCAACACTTCCCTGCTTGATGTTGTGTCGCTTGTCAGGTAGCGCTTATGCCCGATCCAATGCTTTCCTGTCCAGCCAGGAGATAAAATCAAAATATTCCAGCACCTGCTTCTCGTAAGGATCCTTAAGGATTTTTTTCAGTTCGGCCCGTAGTTCCCTGAATGCTTCTGCAAGCTCTTCCCCTGTATTTACTTTCGGCAGTTTGTTTTTAATAAAGTTAAGTACCGAGGTCTCAAACTTGTAAAGGCGTTTTCTCTTGTAAAGGAACCGGTATGTCGATTTTACAATATACTCGAGAAGGTCAGTGTTGCCGAGTTCGTAATGCACGATAAGATTCAGGATACGGGCAAAGCAGTGAATATCAGGCATGGAACCGGTGTCGGGGTCATTAAGTATCCTGTTTATCCAGTGAAGCGATTTTGAATATTCTCCCGTTTCAAAGTAAGTGCAGGCGTATTTATATATAAGCAGGAGCTCGTTTACCTTATCTACCCTACGCTTGAATTTTCCGAGACCATTTTCTATCAGGGATATAAGGGCTTTTGCTCTTGCATAATCTTTCTTCTGCAGCAGCATGGCGTATTCAAGGTTGTATGACCGGATGAAAATCCGGTATTTTGTGTCTTCAGAAAGTTCTTTCTCAAATCTTTCAGGCAGCCCTCTCAGCTTTTTGATGTACCGCATAAACTCCCGGTATTTCCTGAGGTGAGTCAATACCAGCGTGATGTTGTGAAGTGTGGCTGTGTAATTTCTTATATTCTCTTTCAGCATAAGAGGATTTGATTCAAGAAGGCTGAGAAGTTTTTTGTAGTGGCCGTAGCTTCTGGTGAAATCGCTTCCCGAAAGAAGGTAGAATCCGTGCGCCTCATGGTAGTATATCCTTGCCTGGAAGGACAGTGCATTTTTTTCATCCCTGAACAGGGATTTGTTTACAAGAAGGTCATATATTTTTTGCTCCCTTTTGCTTCTTGTGAAAAGATGATTCAGGTGCATGACAAATATTTTCGAATCAAAACAGATAAATTCGCATAGATTCCCGTAGGTGTCAAGCACTTTCTTTTCTTCCTGAAGGATTTTATCCGGGTTGTTGTTTGTCTTTCCTGCATAACTTTCTGCCCTCGCCAGGTCTTTTTCGCATTTCAGTATGTCGAGAATCTGTATATGCTTTTCAAGCCTGTACGCCGCCAGTTTTGCTTTCGAAAGCCTGTTCCTGCATTGTCCGTACAGGCCTTTTTCATACAAAATCCTCGCCTCATGAAGCTGTTCGTAGAGATCTGTCTCGGATGTATTCCCGGCATGGTAGGCGCGAAGGCTTTTTAAGACAAGTCCGTACAAAGCATTTTTTGCAACAGGAAGCTGCCTTGCAAACTTTTCGTTCTCAAACTTTTTTGCAATCTTTTTCTCATTGTATTCTTTTTGCCCGTCAATCGCATTAAAAAGCCTGATGTAATTCTTTTCTCCTTTTTGTACTGATACTGAGAGCTTAAAATATCTTTTTTCCGACTTTTTCATCGCCCTTATGAGGTGAAATAAATCATGAGAAGGTTTCATTGCTTTATAATATTATTTTTAAATTGTTGAATATATGTATATTTTTAAATATAGCTTAATACATCATATTTATTAACATTTAAGAAATATTAAATATCAATAATTGGGGTAAATGTATTTCATTTAATTGATGTTAGCTTACTAATAATAAATAAAAAATAATTTTATACGGCCAATCTATTTTTACATATTTATCCCCTGATAAAATCAGGTTCAGTATTTATACATTAAGAAAACAAAGCCATGCCAAATCTTCCCCTAAATAAAAATATATATGGGCTACTTCATTTTTTTGTTTTTTCCTGTATGCTCTTTAACCCTGTGTTTTCCCAGACTAATTATACGGCTACATTTACAAGTACCGCTGTGGCCGGAACCAGCTATGGTGAACTTACAGGAACTTATACACTGACGGCTGTTAATCCTTCTTCCGGTGGTGGAGGGACGTCCAATAGTTACGTTCCTGCAGGAGCTACCGTGAATGTTGTTTTTCCTTCGGGAACTATTACAACAACCTGTACCGGCGGTACATTCAACGGTGCTGCAATAGGGGCTATGTCCAACAGCGGAATTGTGGCATCTTTCAGCGCTCCGGTGGCAGTGAGCAAAGGAGCTTCGTTTACCGTTGTGCTTGTGGGTATAACGAATCCTCCTGTCTACAATTCAACAACGGTAACCAACCTTCAGTACATGGAAGTGGGTAACGCTACCGGTGGCAATAATCAGTTTACGGGAGGAAGTTATACGCTTTATCCCTATTACCTGAGAGTCCCCTGGACAAGCACCACCGCAAATACTTACTCGCAGAACGTTGCGGCAAACATTACCCTCTCTGCCACTAACGCCAACCATGCCAATGCAGTGGTGAACAGCGGTGCCTCTGTTACCATTGATTTCCCTGCCGGAACCGATGCCACAACATACATCAGCGGTACATTCAACGGTGCAGCGATAGGCGCTGTTACCAAGACTGCACTGCAAATTACCTTCAGCGCTCCGGCAGGAATAGCTCAGAACGCCGCTTTTACTGTTGTCCTGAACGGGATTACAAATCCTCCCGCAGGACCGTATATTACGCTGGTTATGACTGTAGTAAATACTGTCGGGGGAAATGATATATTTAATAACTCTCAATATATCACTGTTGTTCCTGCTGCTACAAATTCTTTTCAGGTTGTTTACGGGGGAACAGGCTATGACAGGGCCACTACTGTCATTCAGACTACCGACGGGGGTTACATCACTGCCGGTTCCACTACCAGCTATGGGGCAGGAATGCAGGATGCCTACCTGCTTAAAGTCGCTTCCGATGGCGCTTTCCAGTGGTCAGCAACATACGGAGGTACCAATGATGAGAATTACCTCAGCAATACCAATCCCCGCAGCAGCCTCAGGCAAACTTCTGACGGGGGTTATATCCTTGCCGGATCATCATACAGTTTCGGGCAGGGAAATTTCGACGGCTATCTGATCAAAACAGATGCAGCCGGCACGGTGGGATGGTCTAAAGCCTATGGCGGAGCGGCAGCAGATGAGTTTTATTCCATGCGTATTACCACCGATGGTGGTTATATCATGAGCGGAATGAGCAATTCTCTCGGCGGGCCCTGGCTCCTGAAAACCGATGCAGCAGGAAGTGTGCAATGGTATAAAGGATTTACGGGAACTTCGGCCGGTGCAGGTAATGCAACGGCTGTGGCGCTGACAACTGATGGCGGCTATGTTATTACGGGAACATCCCCCTCATCGTGGAGTACTCTTTCGAACGGGGATGCATTCCTGTTTAAGGCGGATGCATCCGGCACCCTGGTGTGGAATAAAGTTTATGAAACCACCGCCGGGATTCTTTATGGATATTCCGTTCAGCAGACTACCGACGGAGGCTATGTTGTACTGGGACGGACCGAAGGCGGAAGCCTTTCGACCAATATGCTGCTAATCAGGGCAGATAATACCGGGGCCGTTCTCTGGGCAAAAATATACGGGGGAACCAACTGGGAATGGGGATATGAAGTGCAGCAGGCCAATGACGGGGGATTTATCCTTGCAGGCACTACCCAGAGCTTTGGCTACTACCCTAACTCGGCAAACAGCTATGATGCACTTATTATTAAAACCGATCCAAACGGTATTGTGGCATGGGCAAAAATTTTCGGAGGAGTATCAAGTAATTCCACTTATGCCGACCGTGCCTTTTCCGTTAAACAATCCGCCGACGGAGGATTTGTGATAGCAGGCTCTTCTGCAGAACTGCCCGCATTCTCCAATGATAATGCCTGGCTGCTTAAAGTAGACGCCAATGGAAATTGCGGCTGTACCTCCTGGAGTGGAAGTGTTTCATCTTCCGCTGTATCTCTTACCACTACCATTCCCTCAGTCTCTGTTGTGACAACAGGAATCACTGCCACCAACAGCCCCGCTACGGTTGCTAATTTTCCCGCAAGCACTGCTACTGTCATCTGCCAGACAACCCCCGCTGTGCTGCCTGTGGAGTTATTTTCTTTTAAGGGAAGAAATGAAGGAGATGACAATATACTCCA
The DNA here is from genome assembly GCA_023251555.1 of Bacteroidota bacterium. Taxonomy (GTDB): domain Bacteria; phylum Bacteroidota; class Bacteroidia; order AKYH767-A; family JAHEYN01; genus JAHEYN01. The sequence continues at coordinate 80,343 of JAHEYN010000007.1, forward strand.
ATGGGTTACCTCATCAGAAAAAAACAGTGATTATTTTATCATTGAAAAAAGCCGGGACAATGAATACTTTGAAACTACAGGAGAAGTAAAAGCTGCCGGGAATAGCGATTCCGGAAAAAATTACCGCTTCACCGACAAATATGCTTTCCCCCCGGATGAATTTCCTTCAATTGCATACTACCGCCTTGTGCAGGTTGATTATGATGGCAATGCTTCTGTTTCCGGAACAGTTGCAATAGAAAAAATACAGGTTAAATTCTCTCCTTCTGTAACTGTTATACCTAATCCCGCATCAGACGTACAGGATGTCCTTCTGCTGTTCCGCGGGATTTCACCCGGTACTGTTAAAATGGTTTTATGCGATATTACCGGAAGAGAAGTTTCTTCAGGGATGACTTACCTCTCGTCCGGAAATAGCCTGAAGTTTCCTGCCGGAACTGATTTTGATCGCCTGTCTCCCGGCTCATATGTCCTTCGTGTGTCTGCCGGTGATGGGATTTATTACGCCAGATTAATTATAGGCGGGTAATATTTTCTGTCATTTCTCTTGCGTGTTGCTGTCGTGGCAGTCCGCGGAGCTGTCACACGGGCAAAACGCAGTCTATTGTTGAACGATTGTCTGTCCGTTATATTTTTCAAAAAGTCAGCGCGGGGAATGGAAACGGGTTCGGATAATTTTTTAAGAATTTCCTGCCTTTGCTGTGCTTTTTCTTCCTGCGCTTCCTTTTTGGCATGAGCAACTCGATAGGGCCGGGCTGTGTGGGAATATTTTTTTCTGCTTTTAAGATGTGCGCATGAATGACTTGCCCGCGCCAGATTTCTAAAAGTTCTAATGAAGAAGTGAGTTTTTCTTTTTCGGCAATTACGGATTGCTGATGAATAATATCCAAATGAACCTCCAGTTTTTCATCAGAAAAAGTGGCGAGATACGCAATGTATTCATCTGCGCACTTGTTGGCCTGGATTGGCGTATGCGGATGTCGATACTCATTTATTTTTGTCCCCCTCTTTGAGGGGGCAGGGGGAGGTTATTTTTCGCCTCCAATTCTTCTATAGTTTGTTCAATTGCTCGTTTAACATTTTCAATTCCCTTTAATACTTCATCATCGGTAAACCTTATTATCATAAAACCCGCATCTTCTAAATTCTTATGTTTCTTTTCATCTTTTTCAATCACTTCATCCAATGTGTGTGAATATCCATCCACTTCTATTATCAATTTTAATTCTTTGCACATAAAATCGGCTATATAATTTAACACTGATCTTTGCCGGTTAAAAACATAACCTGTCATTTTTGCCCGCAAAGCGTATTTCCACAGGCACGCTTCGGATTTGGTCATGGTATTGCGCAACTCATGAGCATTCCCTTTAAGATGTTTGTTGTATAGATTATGGTTTTCTTTAGTGGCTTTCATTTTCCTCCCCCTTTATCCCCCTCAAGAGGGGGACAGGTTGCCTTCAATGACGGCGATCCCCTTGTCGGTTAAATTATAATTGATTTTGTAAAGGCAAGAAGTCGTGTCGGTGCTCCATGATGTTGCATTAGTGCAGCCATTCTATTAAATCAGTTGGAGTTTCTTTATCAGTCATAAAATTTTTTGCTCCTCGTTGAAAGTCTGTTAGAAATAATAATTCAATGTCGTCATACTTTTTAAAAAAGTCCGAACGCTTCAAAGAAGATTTTAAGTCCCAAGTTGCGTCTGACTGTCCACGAAACAACCAGTTCTCTGATAGTCGGTTTGCAAAAGTTTGGACTTGTCCCAGCTTTTAAAAGTTTTGGTTGTGTATGTTGGTTCTTGCATTGTTGGTCGTCAGGGTATGTTTATCAAAGTTAATTTCTTGCACAAATGTTTTGGGTTTGCACTGCCGCCATAGCAATGCACGTAACTATTAATTATCCGAATGTTTATGCAAAAACTTTCGTTAAGCCATCCCAGATACGGTAAACTTATGCTCCTTTGCAGAATCATTGCGAACATTATTAGGGCTAAGTCTTGAACCGATACGAACGCTGATGTGAAGATAAAAACTTAATTATTCCTTTTTCGGCCAGTGGTAGAAAACGAAACGACGTGGCGGGGCGATGCCTGACGGGGTCTGGAATTCGCCTTCGCGTTCCGCGACGGTCGACAAGAAGATTCGGCTTAATCCCCCGCAGCCTGTTGAGGAATATGGAGTCCGGGGCTTGCGGTGGGGTGAATACCGTTTAACTTTTATTTAAAATTCCACCCTGTAAAAAAGTACCGGAAAAAATCCAATCTGGTAGTTGAATTCAATCCTGTTAGTGTAATTGTCGTAGTAACGGTCAAAAATATTTTTCCGGTTGAGGATATTCCTGATATCCAGTCCCATCTCGTGCGAAAATCTGCTCCTGTTCAGCCTGTAGCCGGCCCGCATGTCAATACGGAAATAATTTTTCATTTTTTCAGAGTAGGCAAGCGAATCAATGTAAACGGTCTTTCCTGATGCTTTTGAAGAGTCAGGGTCTATCGGAGTAACCATCCTTCCACCTATATTAACAGCCGTAATGCTTATGCTGATGACATTATTTTTCCCGGCTTTAAACTCTTTTCCCCCGAGGATGTTATATGTGTAATGGGTATTGAATGCAGTGTTACGCTCAATACCGTCGCTGCCCTTATACTTTGATTCAAAGAGAGATCCGGTGAGGAGAAAATAATACCCCTTGCTGAAAAACTTCTCAAAAGTGGCCTCCACCCCGTAATTACGACCTGTCCCCTTGCTTGCAAGCTCTTCGCGGCTTGTAATATTTTCATAATCCGCTCCTGCGTTAAGCCCTGAAACATAATTAATCCGTGTGGCCGATACCGGAACTTTTGCAAGCTGCTGGTAATAGGCTTCGAGCTTCAGTCTCAGGTTGTCCGACAACAGGTTGTCATAACTGATGACGTAATGGGCAGCATGTATAAAATCAAGGTTTTTGTTTAACCGCTCCCTGCTCCCGTCAGTTTTTTCAATCTCCCCGAAGTACACACCTGCCGGCAACACCCTGCTGTGAATCCCGTACCCGATACTGAATGACTGGTTTTTTAAAAAACTCCATTTGAGAGAAGTCCTTGGCTCAAGCGACCTGCTCCCGTTCAGGAAATAGTACATGGAATGAAAACCTGTGTTCAGTACGAGATTTTCGGAAAGCCTGAATTTCCAATGGGCATACGCCTGCATAAGATCCGAGCTCCCTGTATAGGAGAGAATCTCATGCTTTTCCTGCGAGGGATTGTATTCATAGCTGTAATTGTGAAAGTCGTAAGGCAGGTTTGAAAAAATTATCCCGGCTCTCACAGTGTGCTGTGCCGTTAGTTTACTGTTGATGAGAAAAGACCCGCTGACTTTTCCTTCACCGAATGAGGTATAGAATTTCTCATGAAGGTTAAAACTGTAGTCAGTGGAGTCTCTCCGGTAATCAGACTGTGAATACGCTGCAAGCAGGGTAAAGCGGAGATAGGTGTTGTCCGACAGGAAATGCATGTAACTGATCCCTGATGCGCCCATTCCGGATCCTACTTTTTCATGCTTCTGGAACCACGAAGGGTCATACTTCCACTTGCTGGTGTCGCTTTCCGCCTTGAACTCCAGGTGGCTGAGTCCCCCGATCCCGAAAACAGAAACCGACCCTTTCTTCAGCGGGAAATGCAGCTTAAATGAAAAATCCTGGTACTCGGGGACTGCCCCTATGAAGTCAAAGAAACCAAGCTTGCCCAGCACTCCCAGCGTGGAGTACCGGTAACTTGCAATGTATGAGGAACGTTTTCCCTGTACAAAAGGCCCTTCGGCTCCAAGTTCAAAACCATTTGCTCCTGCCTGCCCGGTGTATTCTCTTTTTTCATTGTTCCCTCTTCTCATCCTCAGATCGAAAACCCCCGAAAGTGCATTCCCGTATTCGGAGGCAAATGCACCCGTCATGAAGTCGGAATTTTCAAGGAGGTTGTTGTTAAGTATGCTGATGGCCCCGCCCGAAGTTCCCGATGTGGAAAAATGGTTGGGGTTGGGAATCTCCATCCCATCCATCTTCCAGAGTATTCCCGCAGGCGAATTGCCTCTCACGATAATGTCATTGCGCTGGTCGTTGGCATTGCTCACTCCCGCAAAGAATGCAGCCATACGGGAAGGATCTGCCCAGCTCCCGGCATAACGGTTGGTTTCCTCAATGGTGAAAGTGCGTGTGCTTACGGCCGACATCTCGTTCAGAGGTTTGTCCTTTTGCTGCTGGGCAATGATCACTACTTCTTTTCCTTCAAGAATAAGCTGTTCCATCTCTATATTTACCACAACCTCCTTTGCGGAATTTACAATCAGGTCGCTTATTACAAGTTCTTTGTAGCCAATGTATGATATTCTGATGCGCTGCCTGCCTATGGGGACTTTTACAATCCTGAAGTTTCCGTTTTCATCGGTGGATGTGCCAAGCGGAGGATCCACATCCTGAATAATCACATTGGCTCCGAAAAGCGGAGTCTTGGAGTCTTTGTCGGAAACAGTCCCCCTGATGGTTTGGGTAAGGTTCTGCCCTGCAACATACCCTTCAGGCAGTAAATAAAAAAAAGTTATGAGCAATATCAGGTGGCGCATGTTGTTTAAAGTAGTATTTTTATTTCCCGGGGCAATAATAAAATTTTAAATGCAAAACTCATTCCCCCGGCCCGAATTAATTATGCCCGGGCAACATACCAAAAAGACACTTCTTCGCTTTACACTTATTTTTTCGTGCATCCTTATGGCCGTGAAGTTCACGGCATATTATCTTACGGGATCCAACGCCATCCTTACAGATGCCCTTGAGTCAATTATTAATGTCATTGCAGGATCCTTTGCGTTGTACAGCATGCATTATGCCTCAAAGCCGCAGGACAGGGACCATCCGTACGGGCATGGGAAGATGGAATATCTCTCTGCAGGCTTTGAGGGTGCTTTGATACTCTTTGCAGGCCTTGCAATTATAACCAAAGCGGGGTATGCTTTTTTTATTCCACATGAGATTACCTCCGCAGATACCGGCACTGTGCTTTCTGCAATCTCCGGCCTGTGTAATTTCCTGATGGGGTACTACCTTATACAGCAGGGAAAGAAACACAACTCGGCCCTCATGGTTGCCGACGGCAAACACCTCGTATCAGATACGGTCTCAAGTATAGGACTTGTGCTGGGTTTGATTGTCATCTGGCTTACCGGAATGTTCTGGCTCGATAATCTTATGGCTGTAATTTTCGGCGCTATGATTTTATATACGGGATTCAAACTTATAAGAGAATCGGTTACCAGCCTGCTCGACGAAGCCGACCAGGGAAAGCTGGAGCAGGTGGTGGAAATTATCTCCAAAAACAGGAAAGATAAATGGATAGATATTCATAACCTCAGGGCGCTGAAGTATGGATCCAGTCTTCATGTGGACTGTCATATCACCCTTCCATGGTATGATTCACTTGAAGATTCTCACGCTGAAGTGGAAGAAGTTGAAAAACTTGTCGCAAATGAATTGCAGGGAGAAGTGGAGTTCTTTATTCACGCGGATCCGTGCATTCCTTCTTCATGCCCCCTCTGTACTATGGAAAAATGCAGGGAGCGGAAAACCCCGTTTGTAAAAAGACTGGACTGGACACTCGAAAACGTGCTGCCCGACCGCAAGCACCGCCTGGAATAGACTGGCTTCGTATAGCCTGTTTTTCTTATATTTACCTCTCCTATGAATATGCACTTAAGCAAACTCGCCCTTATCAATTTTAAAAATTATCCCCAGGCTGAGCTTTTATTTTCATCCGGGGTGAATTGTTTTGTCGGCCATAACGGCGCCGGAAAAACAAATCTCCTTGATGCAATTCATTACCTGTCTATGTGTAAAAGCTATTTCAATGCCATTGACAGCCTGAATATTCAGCACGGGAAAGATTTTTTTATTATACAGGGAATCTTTCATAAAAATGATGCTGAAGATAATGTATACTGCGGCTTTAAGAAGAATGAGAAAAAGCAGTTTAAGCTTAACCAGAAAGAGTATTCCAAACTCGCTTCCCATATCGGCCTCTTCCCCGTGGTGATGATTTCTCCTCTCGATTCCACGCTGGTGACAGAAGGCAGTGAAGAGCGCAGAAAACTCGTGGACAGTATCATCTCCCAGTATGATAAACCATACCTGGAAGACCTCATCAGTTATAATAAAGCACTCCTTCAGCGGAATGCCCTCCTGAAACATTTTGCACAGCAGCATAAGTTCGACAGGCATGCCCTTGAAATATGGGATACACAGATGGTTGAGCTGGGAACAAGGATTCATGAGAAAAGAAAAATATTTATTGCGGAATATATTCCTATCGTTACGCATTACTATTCCTTCATATCAGGCGGAAAAGAAGATGTTTCCGTTAATTACATTTCTCAGCTTAACAGCACACCTTTTGCAGACCTTATGATAAAGGCGCTTGACAAGGACAGGGCGGTGCAATATACCACGCAGGGAATACACAAAGACGATCTGATTTTTAATATCGGGAACTATCCTGTAAAGAAATTCGGTTCACAGGGCCAGCAGAAATCTTTTCTTACTGCCCTCAAACTTGCACAGTTTGATTTTATCAGGAAGGTGACAGGACTGCTTCCCATTTTGCTTCTCGATGATATCTTTGATAAGCTTGACAATGAAAGAACCGGGAAGCTCATGACCCTCGTTTCAAAACATAACTTCGGCCAGATTTTTATCACCGACACCCACCCCGCAAGAATCAGGGAAATCTTTGAAGGAATAGGGGAGGAGATCAGGCTTTTCCGGGTTGAAAACGGTGCCGTAACTACTCTTGAACATGAGAAAGTCCAATGAACAGTCGCTCAAAGAGGTAATCTCTGATTTCCTCGAAAAGAACCGCCTCAGGGAAGGCTTTAACGAGCAGAAGATAGTTCAGTCATGGGCACGTATCATGGGCCCGGTTATCGCAAAAAGAACAACGGATATTTTTATCAGGAATAAAAAACTTTTTATCCGCCTCAGCTCTGCCGCCCTGAAGCAGGAATTCCTGTACTCTAAGGAAAAAATTCTCGCAATGATTAATGAAGAGGCCGGGAATGAAGCCGTTCTCGATATTGTCCTGCTTTAATCCACCTTCGCGTTCCGCTTCGGCGGACGAGAAGGTCTGGTTTAATTCTCCGCAGCTTGCTCCGGGGTTAATACCAATTTAATACCGCTCTGTCAGAGAAAAGAAAAAGTTTCCTTCTATGGCAGCGTTCTCATCGCTGTCGGATCCGTGAACTGCATTGGCATCAATGGATTTCGCATAAAGATTACGGATAGTCCCGGGGGCAGCCTTCGCGGGATCCGTGGCACCAATCAGTTTCCGGAAGTCCTCAACGGCATTATCTTTTTCAAGAATAGCTGCCACAATAGGTCCGGACGACATGTATTTAACGAGGTCCTTGTAAAAAGGACGCGCACTGTGTACTGCGTAAAACTCCCCGGCTCTTTCAGGAGTGAGCCTCAGATATTTCATCGCCACAATCCTGAATCCCGCTTCCGATATTTTGGCAATAATGTGCCCGGTGTGGTTGTTGCCCACCGCATCCGGCTTGATCATGGTGAATGTTCTGTTCCCTGCCATAGTGTTCTTTTTTATTTGCTGTCTGCGAAAGTAGAAAAAATATATTGTCTGAGTGGTGTTATTTCCGCATGCCTTTCCAATGTGATTGCGTTAAGCCGTGAGCCGGCATCGTTACAGGAGGCGGCTGTCCCGGTATTTTTCATGTTGCTGCGGGGTATTTACTTCCCCCGAGAGTACAGTATTTATTTTTACATTTGTACAAATACCCCTGAATCCCTTCTCATACATGGATATAAGAGAGTTGCAAAGCAAGCTCAGTGCTTCCCGGAAGATCCTGATCACCACTCATCACCGTCCCGATGGAGATGCAATTGGCTCCTCGCTGGGTCTTTATAATTACCTGCTTCTGAAGAAACATGAAGTAACCGTTGTTACTCCCAACGGCTATCCCGGATTCCTGCAGTGGATGCCCGGCAATGATAAGGTCGTTGATTTTGAAAAAGACACAGAAAGAGCCAGGCAGGCGGTTGCGGCTGCAGATATTATTTTTTGCCTGGACTTTAATGAACCCGGAAGGCTCGAAGGGTTCTCTGGTCTCGTAATGGCATCAAAGGCCTTTAAAGTAATGATTGATCATCATTTGCACCCCGATAATTTCTGCGATATCACTTACTCTTTTCCTGCTGCATCGTCTACCTGTGAACTGGTTTATGAACTGATTTGCAGTTTTGGCGATGAACAGATGATCAACAGGGCAATAGCGGAATGTATCTATGCAGGTATCATGACAGATACCGCCTCTTTCCGGTTCTCTTCCATGCGGGCTAACACACACCGCATCATTGCACATCTCATGGAATGCGGTGCGGTCAATTATCGTATTCACGAGGCCGTTTATGATACATTCTCCCCCGACCGTCTCCGCCTGCTCGGCCATTGTATAGATAAAATGAAAATTTTCAGAGAGTATAACACTGCCCTGATAACCGTTTCTGCTGCGGATCTTGAAAGATATAACTATCAAACCGGCGATACGGAAGGCATAGTGAATTATCCCCTCTCTGTTGAGGGAATCAGGTTTTCCGTATTTTTTGCTGAGAGGGAAAGGCGTGTTAAAATTTCTTTCCGGTCAAAAGGAGATTTTTCCGCAAGGGATTTTGCTGCAAAATATTTCAACGGGGGAGGTCACAAAAATGCTGCCGGAGGGCATTCCGATCTTTCTCTTTCCGAAGCGGAAGCATTGTTTGTTTCTCTCCTTCCTTCCTGTAAAAAAGAATTAAACAGTTGATATGTTTATGCCCAGGATATTCGGTATCCTCCTTTTTGCCGCAGGACTGGCTGCCATCTTTTCTTCCTGTAACGAGCCGCGGAAAGAGTCTCCTGCGAGTGAGGAGCCGCCCGGTCGGCTCCGGGAAAAACTAATATATGCCAACCGGGAAATCATGCACAACGAAAAAAATGAGATTAATAAATACATAAATTCTCACAGCTTTCAGATGGACAGCACCGGTACAGGTCTCAGGTATATGATATATTTCAGAACAAACGGAAAAAAAACTTCAGCTGGTAAAAAGGTATCTGTCGCCTTTTCTCTTTCCCTGCTTGACGGGACAAAATGTTCTTCCGCCGGTAAGGAAAAACCTTTCGTTTTTGTCATAGGGCATGGTAGCTCAACCCGAGGGATGGAAGAAGGCGTTCTGCTTATGAAGGAAGGCGAGAAAGCCCGGCTGATTGTTCCCGCTCACCTTGGCTATGGACTGCTTGGAGACGGGGGTAAGGTAACTCCGGATGCTACCCTGTTATATGATGTGGAACTGCTGCATGTTGAGTAGATCTCTGATAAACTTGACAGGGAAAATATTTGCAGCCCTGATTTTTTTATTTGCATCCCTGCCTGCTTCCATCTATGGACAAATCACTGACCTTCACCCGGAGTGGGATTCATTTTACGGAAAAAATACAGACACTCTTCCTCTCCGGCCGCATATAGGTGATTATGTTACAATTCACCTCTCTTACAGGACCGAAAACGATTCAGTGCTTTATGATTCACATTCTGCCGGAGGACCTGTCAGGTTCCCCCTGGCAAGCCCTCCTTTCAGCGGTGCTATCGAAGAGGGAATCATGGGAATGTCTCCGGGAGATACCCTTAAGTGGAATGTAAGTGCCGATTCTGTTTTTGAAGTTACATTTCAATCCCCCCTTCCAGCCTATATCCTCAGAGGGAGTATGCTCAGATTCGAAATAGAGCTGCTGAATATTGAGTCTGCAGGTATGGTGGAGGCAATACTTGATTCTGCCCGTAAGGAAAAAGAAAATGAAGAAAGAACAATGATAAATAACTTCCTCGCTTCTGTTCATACACTTGCAAAGCCATCGGAAAGCGGCCTGCTTTTCATATCACTCCGGGACGGTCATGGCCGCAGCGCAACAGATGGAAAGAGAATAAACGTGAGATACACATGCAGGCTCATCAATGATACCGCTGTGCTTAAGGACTCTGCCGACCCTGTTTCCTTTTCAAGAGGGATGGGCGAAATGGTGACGGGTTTCGAAGAGGGTGTTGACATGATGAGGGAAGGGGGAAGGGCTATACTTGTAATACCTTCCCGCATTGGTTTTATCTCGATGCCTTATACCCCCTTGGTTTTTGAGGTGGAGCTTCTCGGGGTTGAGTGAGGCTCAGGGCTTGTAAAGGAGAAAAACTGCAGGCACACCGGGAATGGGGGCAGTTTCTTTTTTCCACTCCTTCACGGAAAGTGTTTTGATAAATTCCTTCTCCGTGGTAATTCCGGCTGCAATGCAAAGCAGGGTTGATTCCCCGCAGCTGCTTACCAGGTCGCTGAAAAGATGCCTGTTGCGGTAAGGAGTTTCGATGAAAATCTGGGTCTGGTTTTTGTGTGCGGATTCTCTCTCCAGCTCCCTGATCTTTTTTATGCGCCCTGCCTGGTCCTTGGGAAGATACCCGCAGAACGCAAAATTCTGTCCGTTCATTCCCGATGCCATCAGGGCAAGCAGGATGGAAGAAGGTCCTGCCAGCGGCACAACTTTTATTTTCAGCCTGTGTGCCAGATGTACAAGATTAGCCCCCGGATCGGCTATGGCCGGACAGCCCGCTTCTGAAAGCAGTGCCATGTCACGGCCTTCTTTTGCGGGAGCGAGAAAAGATTCTGTGTCCCGTGCGGGAGTATGTTCATTCAGCAGGGAAAAATTAACTTTTTCAAAATTTTCTTTGAACCCGCATGCACGCAGGAAACGTCTTGCAGAGCGCAGGTCCTCAACCACAAAGTCCCGGATGGGGCTGATAATCTTTTCATTGAAAGAAGGAATCACCCTTTCTGCGGGCGTGGAGGGATCCAGGAAGGCAGGTACAAGGTAAAGTGTTCCCATAGCGGCCGTTTTATTATGCATGCATCCCGGCAATTATTTCTGAAATTTTTTCACAAGCCTCGTCAAGGAGTTCATAAACATTTTCAAATCCCTGCTCTCCCCCGTAATATGGATCAGGAACAGGTTTGTTGCAGGAAGGGTAAGTAACATTGAGCATGTATTCAACCCTGGCCCGATCTTTATCGCTTTCTGCAAGCGCAACCACATCCCGGTAAACATCTTCATCCGCCACGTAAATAATATCAAACTTCTCAAAGTCATCCTGAATGAATACCCTCGCCCTCAGGCCGGAAATATCCACACCATGCCTCATGGCTACCTGTATTGCCCGCGGGTCAGGCGCTTCGCCTGAATGCCATGAACTGGTTCCTGCGGAATCAATGACAGCCCTGAAGCCCTTCATGGTCTGCTTATGCTTTAAAATGCCCTCTGCAAGAGGAGAGCGGCAGATATTGCCGAGGCATACGAAAAGTATTTTCACCGGAAATTAATTTTGGATGGAGAGGCAGAAGCGGATGAGAGCCTGGAAATTAATTTGCTCTGTGTAACTTCTACTTGGAATGAACATTGATTTTTTTCTCAAGTTCCACTACGCTTGCCCGGAATTTCTTATCAGTATCCATCAGGTTGTTTACTGTCCTGCATGCATGCAGGACGGTGGCATGGTCCTTGCCCCCGCAGTGCATACCGATCACAGAAAGAGAGGATTTGGTGAAACTTTTGGCAAAGAACATTGCTATCTGCCTTGCCTGTACAACTTCTCTTTTTCGTGTTTTGGATTTGATCAGGTCAATGGGCAGGTTGAAATAATCGCACACCACCTTCTGTATGTAATCAATTGAAATTTCGTGCGATGTGTTTTTTACGAACTTGTCAATCATCTGCCTGGTAAGCTCAATGGTGATGGATTTTTTGTTGAGCGAAGCCTGGGCAAGTATAGATATGAGGGCTCCTTCGAGATCGCGTATGTTGTTCGTGATGCTGTAAGCAATGTATTCCACGATTTCATCTGGAAGTTCTATGCCGTCCCCGTACATTTTTTTCTTCAGTATGGCAATCCTTGTCTCGAGGTCAGGCACCTGTAGGTCGGCAGACAGGCCCCATTTGAACCTTGAAAGCAGGCGTTGTTCCATGCCCTGCAGGTCAACGGGAGCCTTGTCGGATGTCAGCACCAGCTGCTTGCCCGTCTGGTGAAGGTGGTTGAAAATATGGAAGAAAACATCTTGTGTTCTTTCTTTTCCCGCAAAGAACTGTATGTCGTCAATGATGAGCGCATCTATCATCTGGTAAAAGTGAACGAAGTCATTGTGGTTGTTGTTCCTGATGGAATCAGTGAACTGGTTGATGAATTTGTCGGACGAAACATAAAGCACCGTTTTATTGGGGAAGCGGTTTTTTATTTCTATGCCGATGGCGTGGGCAAGGTGTGTTTTTCCAAGGCCTACAGCGCTGTATATGAGGAGGGGGTTGAAAGATGTTCCTCCCGGCTTGTTGGCTATCGCATAACCCGCCGAACGTGCCAGCCTGTTGCAGTCGCCTTCGATGAAGTTCTCAAAGGTGTAGTTGGGATTGAGCTGGGACTCTATGTTTATTTTTTTCAGCCCCGGGATAATGAACGGGTTTCTTATGGCTGTGTTGATGCTTGCCGGAATGGATACGGAAGGGTTCTTCAGGTTGTCGCTGCTTCTCCCCGGCAGGTTGACGGTATAAGGTTTGCTGTTGTCGTGGGAGTTCTCCATGAGGATGCTGTACTCCAGCCTGCCCTCTTTGCCAAGCTCGTGCCTGATGGTTTTCCTGAGAAGTGAGATATAATGTTCCTCAATCCATTCGTAAAAAAACTGGCTCGGAACTTCTATGGTGAGTACAACCCCGTCAAGCTTCACAGGTTTGATCGGCTCAAACCACGTACGGAAACTTTGTGAACTGACGTTGTCCTTTATTATTTTGAGACAGTTATCCCAGATTGATGTATGCGTCTTCTGCATAGAATGTGAACCCACAATTTTAAATCGCCCCTTCTGTTTTCCTGCCGGCCCCGGTTTCTTTTTAAAACCTGAAGCAGCAAGCAAATGTTTCAATAAAAAAAATCAAATCAAAATTTATTTTCGCTTGACTTTTTGAAATCTTTTTCTATGGAAAGAAAGGCTTTAGATAAGTAACTTCTTCTGTATGAAAACCTTACAACTTGTTTGTTAAAGTGTAAGATTCTTTCCAAGAAATTTCAGACGTGCAATGATAGTGAATTAATCTATTTACTTTTACAAAGGATAAAAATATATGTACCGGAGCGAAACAAAAATTAAAGTCAGGTATGCGGAGACGGATCAGATGGGTTTCGTATATTACGGCAACTATGCGGTATATTACGAAATTGCAAGGGTAGAATGCCTGCGCCGCCTTGGTTTTGTGTATAAGGATCTCGAAGACCGGGGGTTTATTCTTCCTGTTATTTCTTATCATATCAACTTTCTGAAACCCGCCTTTTATGACGATGAAATCACTGTGAAAGTGACTGTCTCTGAAATGCCTTCCGTAAGAATTACCTTTGACTATGAATCCTTTAACTCAAAGGGAGAGAAGATAAACGAAGGAACGGCAGTGCTTGTGTTTATGGATAAAAAGAAGCAGGCGCCCTGTCATCCGCCACGGGATTTTATTGATAAAATAGCCCCCTTTTTCAGCCCTTCTAAAAACTGATCAGTTTCTCAGCATATGTTCCTGAGGTGGTTTGTATTTTTAAAATATAAAAACCGGGGCAGGGTGTATTATTGGTTATTTCAATAGCATCAGAAGAGGAACCTTGTGTGTGTTCCGATATTTTTTTTCCGGCAATGCTGAAGATACAGGCCTTTGTTATTTTTTCTTTCCCTGCAGCTTTCACAATGAGTTTCCCGCTCCTGTTCGCAAACCCGGCTGAGTTGAGCATTTCTATGTCTTTGTTTTTCCTGTATTCCTGTATTCCCATGGGGCAGCTGGTGCTTATGAATCCCCGTGCGTTGAAATGATAGCATACAGGGGGGTAATTGACGCCGGCATTGAGCAGGCTGTCGGCCTGTATGAAAAGCACCGCCGCCTGCGCCATAGTCATGTTGCTGCTGTAGCTGTACATTGACTGGTAAAGGATTTTATCGGTGTTGTCCCTGCCAAGGTCGCTCCATATTTCCATCAGCGTTGATGACCATATGTCGGCGTCCTCGTACAGCATTCCTGTGAGATTCCCGGGGTAATGCTTGCCGCTGACTGCGCTTCTTCCCGGCCAGAATTCGTTATGGCCGTCCCACGAAAATACATTCTCCCATTTGTATGAATTGAGATATCTCGAATAGGATGCCGCAAAATAATCCCCGCACCCTTCGTCGATATTTCTCCGTTCCATGCCGTTTCCGCTGCCTGGGGCAGCGCTCTCAAGCACAGCGTGCGTATATTCGTGCATAAGCACATCCGCATCCTCTGCGTCATCCACTCCGCCCTCTCCCATCTGTATATTGGGCGGGCTGGTAGATAAAGAAAAAAAAGACTGGTCCGCCCCGTTGATACCGTGCGGATCAACCTGTATCTGGTAATTGACAAGGTTGTTAAAGCCCAGCGACTGGATATGCTTCTGTCTTTCATTGAGATGGTAAAAGGCATTCACATCTTCAAACCCGTTCTGCGATCGGGTGAAATCAAAAACGGGAAGGGTGGAAAATGCCGCTGCCGTTACTGGATCAGAGAGTTCAGTGATGAGAACGTAAGGGCTTGCAAGCCGGAAGGTGTCGTTGGTGAAATCTGTATTCATACTTACAGTTGTCCTCTGGTTATTGAGAAGCACAAGGTCGCTGTCATTATAGTCCTTATAGGGAATGCCGTAGGTAACCTGAGCACCTGTAAGAGGATCAGGCATGAAAACTGTTGCCGATACGGAAGAGTCGGTCGAAGCGGGGCGGCAATACCTGTTCATATCCTGTGTGTACAGCACTTCTCCCCGGTTGTTGAAAATGACTTCCCTGTACAGAATATGGTCGTTTCCTTTGAAAACAGCTCTCAGAGCAGGAATAAGGTAGCCTTCGTGCGGGAAAAAAGTATTTTCAGCAGAGAAGGATACCTGCCCGGTAAAGTTCCTGTCTGCATAGGATTTTGCCCTTTGCATCCCCGGAAATGGAGTTCCGGCAAGTGAGTCGGGGAGCAGGGCAGGGTATGAATTATCGAGAAGGGACAGAACACGCCCGTTCCGGGCAAGATTCAACTTTACCTCTGAACGGTAAACCGGGCAGTTGTTAAAAAATTCCTGCCAGGTGAGGTGCAGGCCGCCAGGGCTTTCAATCCTGGCCGTTTGCTGTACTGAAACACCCGGTGCTGAGAGATAGGATACGAATTTTAAAATACATGCAACAGCTTCGCTGTCTGTTTTCTCTTTATTAAGGGAGATTCCCGGGAAGATCATCCGGCATGAATTCTTGTCAATGTCCTGCTCCTGTGCCTGCATAAGGAAGGGGAGGAATAAGAGGATAATAAAGACAAAAGATTTGTTCATTTTCTAAAGTTAGTTAATGTTTTCCGCCTCTACAAAGAACCATTGTTGAAATAGGAAGATAATACATCTCCTGTCAGATCCCGTTTCTCATAAGGTTCCCTGTTTCCGAGAGAAGGAGCTTTGATGCCCATAGAAAAATCCACGGTATTGATTTTATGCTGTCCGGTAAAAACCCTTGCCTCATCCCAGATACCGCTGTCGATAAAGGATTGAAGAAGCCCGGCTCCCCCTTCCACTATGAGTGATTGTATTTCCCGGAGATAAAGAAAATACAGTATCTGCGGAAGAAGATTGTTTTTATTAAACAGGGAGGAGTCGGTTCTTACATATTCAATATTTTCAGATGAAGTTTTTTCTTTTTCAGTAAATACAAAAGTTTTGACAGACCCGTCAAACAGGTGCAGGTTTCCTGCCAGGCTCAATTTCCTGTCAACTACAATGCGCACAGGGTTTTTCCCGGCCGGCGAAGTGAGCCTTGGGTTGTCTGCTGCTGCTGTGCCGGTTCCCACCATGATAGATCCTTCCAGGCTTCTCCATTTGCGGGACAATTCCAGGCTATGTTCATTGCTCACAGGATATCTTCCCATCCCCCTTACCCCGATATATCCGTCGGGAGTCTGTGCCCATTTCAGGATAACATAAGGCCTGTGTTTGTTGTGGTATGTGAAAAAACGCTTGTTTAAGTCTGTGCATAACTCACTTTCAACTCCGGTAATAACTTTTACACCGTGTTGTTTCAGCAGTTCAAGCCCTTTTCCGTTTATCTTTTCCGAAGGATCTTTACTTCCTGCCACTACGCGCGGAACCTTATATCTGATGATCATATCCGTGCAGGGAGGCGTTTTCCCAAAATGGCAGCATGGCTCAAGGTTTACATAGAGGGATGAACTGCTAAGCAGGTTTTTATCTTCTACTGCATTAATGGCATTGACTTCTGCATGAGGCCCGCCGAACCGTTCATGAAATCCTTCCCCGATAATTCTATCCTCATGCACTACCACTGCCCCGACAAGAGGATTGGGTGCAACCATCCCCAAACCCCCGTAAGCCAGGTCTATGCAGCGCCTCATATATAATGCATCGCCTGTCATTGCTTCAAAAATACAGTTTTATACTTTTATATTACAGGGAGTACTCATATTATAAACCAGTATTACCTTTGACTCATGCTTAAAAATGTTTCCGGACAATGATAAAGATGACGGGGAGATCTTACGCATCTTCCGTAAATGTAAATGACGTATTGTTGTTTTTCAGGGAACAGTTGCACGATGTGATTTCCCCGAGGGAAGAAATTGATGCTATAGCATATCTTTCTCTCGGGCATGTTCTCGGGCTTGACAAGGCAGGGCTGTTCCGGGAGAGGTCAAGACCGCTGTCTGCTGCGGAATGGAAGCGTATCAGGGCTATTATATCTTCCCTGAAAAAAAACAAGCCTGTACAGTACATCCTTGGCAGGGCACATTTTTATGGTATGCACCTGCAGGTAAATAAGCATGTGCTGATTCCCCGGCCCGAAACAGAAGAACTGGTGCAGTGGATTGTTTCTGATATGCGGCCGGCCGGCACTCCTGCCCCCCTTCGGATTCTTGACATCGGGACAGGGAGCGGGTGCATCGCTATTGCCCTGAAAAAAAATCTGCCGTGTGCAGCAGTTACCGCTATGGATGTTTCCGCGCGTGCCCTCTCAGTGGCGCGTGAGAATGCCCGTAATGAAAAACAGGAGATTAAATTTATCCGTGCAGATATTCTTGATTCCGGCAACCTGATTCACTTTCCGAAGTATCATATTATCGTCAGTAATCCCCCGTATATTCCTTTGTCCGAGAAATATAAACTTCTTCCCAATGTCAGGAACTACGAACCCCATACTGCTCTTTTTACACAGAATGATAACCCTCTGTTTTTTTACAGGGCCATTACCTCTTTTGCAGTGATTCATCTTGTGAAGGGTGGTTTATTGTATCTCGAATGCCACAGGGATCATGGAAGCGATGTCTGTGCCCTGCTGGAAAGAGAAGGCTTTCACGGGGTCGTGCTCAAAAAAGACCTGAATGGGAATGACCGCATGGTGAAGGCTGTTTCTGCCCTATCTGTCGAATAAGTATCTTTGAAACATATCATTTTTATGAATAGGGAACAGGCAGAAAAGAGGATCCGTGAACTGAGGCAGCAGCTGGACGAGCACAACTACAGGTATTATGTCCTTTCAGCCCCGTCCATCAGCGATTATGAATTTGACCACCTGCTTGAAGAACTTGTTAAGCTGGAAAAAGAATACCCCGGATTTTATGACCCCGCTTCGCCCTCGCAGCGCGTGGGTGGATTTGTTTCTAAAGAATTTGCGCAGGTAAAGCACGATTATCCATTTCTTTCGCTCGGAAATACCTATTCTGAAACAGAATTGAATGAGTTTGACGGGCGAATCAGGAAAATTATTGATGTGGCATTTGAATATGCCTGCGAACTTAAGTACGATGGCGTTGCTATAGGTGTTGTTTATCATAAGGGAGTGATGCAGAAAGCTGTTACCAGGGGAGACGGCCTGGTGGGAGATGATGTAACGGTGAATGTAAAGACGATAAAAAGTATCCCGATAAAATTAAGAGAAACCGCCTACCCTGAACATTTTGAAATCAGGGGAGAGATAATAATGCCTGAGAAGGTGTTTCATAAAATCAATGCTGAACGTATCGAAGCGGGTGAAGAGCCTTTTGCCAACCCCCGTAATGCAACCTCCGGGACACTGAAGATGCAGGACTCTTCTGTAGTTGCAAAGCGTAATCTTGACTGCTTTATGTATGCCTTGTATGGCGAAGACCTTCCTTTTAAAACACACTATGAGAGTTTGCGGAAGGCAAGGGAGTGGGGGTTTAAAGTTTCCGATCATATGGTTAAGTGCAGTGGCATGAAGGAGGTGATGGAGTATATTAATGAATGGGAGAAGGGGAGGGATAAACTTCCTTTTGACATTGATGGTGTTGTCGTGAAGGTGAACTCCTATGAAACTCAGAGAGAGCTTGGATTTACTGCAAAGTCTCCCCGCTGGGCCATTGCTTATAAATATAAGCCGGAGTCGGCAGCAACCAGGCTGCTCTCAATTTCATATCAGGTAGGAAGAACGGGAGCCATTACCCCCGTTGCCAATTTAGATCCTGTACTGCTTGCAGGCACAGTGGTAAAACGGGCATCTCTCCATAATGCCGATATTATTGAAAAACTTGACGTGCGTGCCGGAGATACAGTGTTCGTGGAAAAAGGAGGTGAAATCATTCCGAAGATTACAGGGGTAGACCTTTCCAAAAGGCCTTCCCATCTGCCTGTTACCCGTTATATACTGAATTGCCCTGAATGCGGTACTGTCCTCGTACGAAGAGAGGGGGAAGCTTCTCATTATTGTCCCAATGAACAGGGCTGCGCTCCGCAGATAAAAGGAAAGATAGAGCATTTTGCATCGCGAAAGGCCATGAACATTGAAGGCCTCGGGAAGGAAACCGTTGAACTTCTTTATGAAAACAGGCTCATCCGGAATATAGCGGACATTTATGATCTTAAGGCGGAACAGCTTGAATCCCTTGAAAGGATGGGGAAAAAATCTGCGGCAAACCTTATTGAAGGGATCTCCCTTTCCAGACAGGTTCCCTTTGAACGTGTTCTTTATGCACTGGGAATACGTTACACGGGAGAAACCGTTGCTAAAAAACTGGCGCTTCATTTTAAAAATATGGAGTCTGTCGCCTCTGCCGGACAAGAAGAACTCACCGCTGCCGAAGAAATAGGCGAAACGATTGCGGCAAGTGTTTTTAATTTCTTCCGGGATAAAAAAAATCAGGAGATTATTGAAAGGCTTCGGAAAGCAGGCCTGTGTTTTACCCTTGGAAAAGATTTGATTAGCCCGAAGATAAGTACTAAATTAGCCGGCCTCTCTTTCGTGGTATCGGGTGTTTTCGATCATCATTCCCGGGATGAGATAAAGCGCATGATAGAGGTGAACGGAGGGAAGAATGTGAGTTCCGTTTCTGCCAAAACAAGTTATCTTGTAGCTGGCGAAGACAGCGGCCCTTCAAAAATTGAAAAAGCAAAAGAGCTTAAAATCCCTGTGATTTCAGAGCAAGAATTTATGGATATGGTAAAATGAATTGGTTAAAAAAAATCAATATCAGGCAGGGAATTGCAAAGTATATGCTTTCGCGGGAAGCAAAGCATATCAGGAGAGAAAGGAAATCTGTGAGTTTTGCAGAAGCAAAAAAAATAGGTATCCTGTATGAAGCCGGCTCAAGGGAGAATTATGAACTCGTTAAATCCTATGTACGGAAACTGCGAAGCATGCAGAAAGAGGTACAGTCTCTTGGTTTTATTGACAGCAAAAAGGTGCCCGGCGACCAGTATATTAAACTCGGCCTTGATTTTTTTACAAGAGAACACCTGAGCTGGTGGATGCTCCCCCACAGCCGGCTTACAAGCAATTTCATCCAGGAGAAGTTTGACATATTGCTGAATCTTAATATGTCCGGGTGTCTCCAGCTAGAATACATCTCGGCATATTCAAAGGCAAGATACCGTACGGGCCGCTATGCTGAAGGCAATGATCGGTATTACGATCTTATGATACATCTTAAGCCTTCGGATGACCTGAAAAGTTTCATCGAACAAACTGATCATTACATGAATTTAATATACAGCTGATATGTCAAAAAAAATTAAAGGCACCGGTGTGGCGCTGGTCACCCCATTTCACAAAGACGGAAGCATTGACTTCAGGTCACTCGGAAAAATTGTTCAGTTCGTGATAAAAGGAGGAGTGGATTTTATTGTTCCGCTTGGAACCACCGGTGAATCCGTAACGCTGACCAAAGATGAGAAGCATGCAGTGTTAGACTATGTCACCGAAGTAAATGATAAACGAGTTCCCCTTGTTTACGGGCTCGGCGGAAACAACACCCAGGAGATTATTAATTGCATCAAACACACGGACTTTGAAAATATTGATGCAATACTGTCGGTCAGCCCGTACTACAACAAACCTGCTCAGAGAGGTATTTACCAGCATTATAAGATTATAGCTTCCGCCTCTCCAGTCCCTGTTATCCTTTATAATGTTCCGGGCCGGACAGGAAGCAATATCGCTCCCGAAACCACGCTCGACCTGGCTTACGATGTGAAAAATATCATTGCCATCAAGGAAGCTTCCGGGAATCTTGAGCAGGTTTCAAGAATCATAAAGGATAAGCCCAAAGACTTTACTGTTCTTTCCGGGGATGATTCTCTCACACTTCCTATGATTGCCATGGGCGCCGAAGGGGTGATATCCGTTGTTGCCAATGCATTCCCGAAAGATTTCTCTGAACTCACAAGAAAGGCCATGGAAGGAGATTATGAAAAATCAAAAAAACTTCATTACAAACTTCATGACATCACCGGTCTTCTTTTTGCGGAAGGAAACCCGGCGGGAGTCAAGGCAGCTCTTGGTATTATGAATATCTGTGAGGATCACCTCCGTCTGCCTCTGGTGGGGGTGAGTAAGGTTACTTACAACAAAATAGCTGAAGCGATAGCGGCTCTTTAAAATAGCCGGCAGAATAAAGTAAAAAAGAAAAGGAACCCCGTGGAGTTCCTTTTCTGCTGATTTGCGTAAAGAGCTTTCAGTCGCTCTTTTTCTTTTCCTGGATTTCAATCCTGATTGCTTGTGCAATCTTTTTTAAATCCTGCATTGCCTTGCGGATACGTGTTCCTGCAGCAGCATTGCCCCTGTTATAGAATTTGTCTGCATCTTTTTCGAGGGAAGCAAGCAGGTTCTTGATGTCATTGATTTTTTGCATATTGATTTCTCCTTTTATTTAATTGAGTTAATAATTAGTGAATGAATATTACAGATTTGGAACAGAAAGAATTTTGTCTTTTGAATAAATACCGTTTGTCAGGTTTTCTTTTATTTTGGTGAAGGCAGCGATGGTTCTGCTTACATCTTCAAGGGTGTGAACGGCGGTCGGTATAAGCCGCAAGATAACAATTCCTTTTGGAACAACGGGATAAATCACCACTGAGCAGAATATGTTATAGTTTTCGCGGAGGTCCATGGTAAGTGCCGTTGCTTCGGCTACCGATCCGCTGAGGTAAACAGGAGTCACGGGGGATGTGGTGTCGCCTATGCTGAATCCCGCCTGCTTTAATCCTCCCTGCAGTGCCCGTACGATCTCCCACAGTTTGCTTCTCAACTCAGGTTTTGTCCGGATGAGTTCCAGCCTTTTCAGCGCTCCTATTACCAGTGGCATGGGCATGGATTTGGCATATATCTGGGAGCGCATATTGAAACGAAGGTATTCGACAACCTGCTTTTCACTTGAAATAAAGCCTCCTATGCTGGCAAATGATTTTGCAAATGTCCCGAAATAGATATCAATGCCATCCTGTACACCCTGCTCTTCCCCTGTTCCTGCTCCGGTTTTTCCCATGGTGCCGATGCCGTGGGCATCATCCACGAACAACCTGAATCTGAATTTCTTTTTAAGGGCAATGATTTCTTTGAGTTTCCCCTGGTCACCCCTCATCCCGAAAACGCCCTCGGTGATAACAAGGATCGCTCCCCCTGTTTGCTCCGTAAGGAGAGTAGCCCGTTCAAGCTGCTTCTCGAGCTGGGGCATATCGTTGTGGGGGTATACAAAGCGTTTTCCCATGTGAAGCCTTACCCCGTCTATGATGCAGGCATGGGATTCGGAGTCGTAAACAATTACATCATGACGGTCTACCAGCGCATCAATAGCTGAAACCATTGCCTGGTAGCCGTAATTGGCAAGTATGGTATCTTCTTTTTGTGTGAATTCAGAAAGTTTTTTTTCAAGCAATTCGTGGTAATCTGAATTGCCGGACATCATTCTGGCTCCCATGGGAAGTCCAAGCCCGTATTGTGCAGAGGCTTCCGCATCGGCTTTCCGGACTTCCGGGTGGTTGGCCAGGCCAAGGTAATTGTTAAGGCTCCATATAAGCCTTGTTTTCCCCCTGAAAACCATGTTGTTGGAAATCTCTCCCTCAAGTTTCGGAAAAAAGAAGTATCCATGCCCCATGGCAGAATACTGCCCCAGCGCTCCTCTGTTTTTTAACAATTTTTCAAAAAGATCCACGTTGTAAAATTCTTCTTAATTTATGCAAATATAGCCTCTTTTCATGAAAAAAGAAAAATTGAAGAAAAAAAACCACTTTTTCAGATTGGACGGGTATCCTCGCCGGCTGCCAATTTTTTATATCTTTGCAGGCCTTGTATGAAAAAGCTAATTCCGATATTAATATCATGCCTTTTTTTATCGGCTTGCAGCGAATACCAGAAAGTGCTGAAAAGCAGCGATTACGAAAAAAAGTACCAGGCTGCTGTCCGTTATTTCGATGAAAAAGACTATTTCAAAAGCCTTACACTCCTCGAAGAACTTATCAGCGTTTATAAAGGGACAAAGAATGCCGAAAAAATCTATTATTATTATTCTTATTGCAATTATTATCAGGGTGATTATGAGCTGGCTGCCTATCATTTTGACAATTTTGTAAAAACCTTCCCCAATAGTGAATGGACGGAAGAATGCTCGTTTATGAATGCTTACTGTTATTATGCGAATGCCCCCGTTTACAGCCTTGACCAGTCGAGCAATTATAAAGCAATTGCACAGCTCCAGCTCTTTATTGACAGATACCCCGGAAGTGCCAAGGTTTCCAAGTGCAATGAGCTGATAGACCAGCTCAGGGAAAAGCTTGAACGGAAGGACTATGAAAATTCAAAGCTCCTGTATGATATGGGAGATTATAAATCTGCTATCTTTGCATTTGGAAATTTTCTGAAAGATTACCCGAACACACCGCACAGGGAAGGTGCCCTGTTCAGTATACTTAAAGCATCATATTTATATGCCGGCAGCAGCATTGAAAAAAAAAGGGCAGAAAGATATAAAGCAGCGCTTGAAGCTTATTACGCTTTCACATCAGCTTTCCCGCAGAGCAGGCACCGACGGGAGGCCCAGCTTATTTTTGAGGATTCACTGAAGCTAATCGAAAAATTCAAACAGGTAAATTCTTAACATCATGAAATACAAATCATCCACCAACACTACTGTTACAAGGGATCTCCGGCAGATAGAATCTCCTATCGGGAACGTATATGAATCAGTGGTTGTGATTGCCAAGAGGGCTAACCAGATTTCTTCCGAGGTTAAGGAAGAACTTACCGGTAAACTCGCAGAGTTTGCCTCCACTACTGACAACCTTGAAGAGGTATTTGAAAACCGTGAACAGATAGAGGTTTCAAAACACTATGAACGTTTGCCCAAGCCTACCCTTATTGCCATTGAGGAATTCCTCGACGAAAAGGTTTATTTCAGGAACCCTGCGAAGGACGGGACTGACAAGACCTCGTTCTGATAACTTCCTTTCACAGGGATGCTGGAAGGGAAAAATATACTAATCGGGGTAACCGGGAGCATTGCGGCATACAAAGCCGCGGAGCTGACCCGGTTTTTTATTAAGGCCGGTGCCCGGGTAAAAGTGATAATGACAACTTCCGCATGCGATTTTATCACACCGCTTACTTTATCTGTTCTTTCAAAAAATAAGGTACTCGCTGATTTTTATTCTCCCGGAGGAGAGTGGAATAACCACGTGGAGCTTGCTTCCTGGGCTGATGTGTTTGTTATTGCCCCGCTCTCGGCAAATACGATGGCTAAAATGGCAAACGGGATTTCGGATAATATTCTCCTTACCACATATCTTTCGGCTGCCTGTCCGGTTTATTTTGCGCCTGCAATGGATCTGGAGATGTACAGGCATACTGCCACGCAGAAAAATATCGCCACCCTTCTCTCAGCAGGCCATAAACTTATTCCCCCCGGAAACGGGGAACTCGCCAGCGGGCTTACCGGGGAAGGCCGCATGGAAGATCCCGCAAAAATCGTTGAGATAATTGCGGCAGACCTGTTGGTAAAAAACAAACTGCTTAAAAAAAAAGTCCTCGTTACCGCAGGACCCACCTATGAATCCATTGATCCTGTGAGGTTCATCGGTAATCACTCATCCGGTAAAATGGGTTTTGCCATTGCTGAAGCCATGGCCGGGTGCGGGGCAGAGGTCAGTCTTGTGTCGGGACCTTCCTCCCTGAAAATCCTTAATCCATCGGTGAAACGTCATAACGTAACTTCTGCAGAAGAAATGTATGAGGCCTGTATGAACTTTTTCCCGGGATCCGATATCGCCGTCATGTGTGCAGCAGTGGCCGATTACAAACCCGCTTCCGTTTCTGAAGCCAAAATAAAAAAGTCAGAAGGCAGTATGGAACTCAGGCTCCTGCCCACCCGGGATATCCTTGCTTCAATGGGGAAGATCAAGAAGAAAAACCAGATCCTTGCAGGTTTTGCCCTGGAAACAGAAAACGAAGAAGAAAACGCTGCTGAAAAACTGAAAAAAAAGAATCTCGATTTCATAGTCCTTAATTCCATGAAGGACAAGGGTGCAGGGTTCGGGGGAGATTTCAATAAAATCTCTATTATAGGCCGGGACCATAAACACATCCGCTTTGAGCTGAAATCAAAACGTGATGTGGCGTCAGATATAGTGAACAAATGTATTTCACTGCTTGACTGTGCGTGAGATGAAACGACAACTCAACACCATTCTTGTTTTTTCTTTACTCCTCTCCCGTATTTCATTTGCGCAGGAGCTTAACTGTTCCGTCCAGGTTATCTCTCCCCAGATACAGAGCAGTGACAAGAAAATTTTTGAGACGCTGCAGACTGCCATCAATGAGTTTATGAATAACAGGAAGTGGACCGGAGACCAGTTCCTGAGCCAGGAGAGGATAGAATGCTCCATCCTCATCAATGTCAGCGAACGTGTTTCGAGTGATGAATTCAAAGCCACCATACAGGTGCAGGCCCGCCGCCCGGTGTACCATTCCTCATACAGCTCAAGTCTCTTTAATTATCTTGACCAGGAATACCAGTTTCGCTATCTTGAGTATCAGCCCCTGGAGTTTTCCGAACAAACTTTCTCATCCAACCTTACTTCCGTGCTTGCATTCTATGCCTATTTCATTATCGGCCTTGACTATGATTCATTCTCTCCTGAAGGAGGAACGGTTTTTTTTCAGAAGGCGATGAATACAGTCAATAACGCACAAAATGCTTCCGAGAAAGGATGGAAAGCGTTCGAAGGCTCCAGGAACCGTTACTGGCTGGCTGAAAATGAAATGAACATGCAGTTTAAAAATCTCAGGCAGGCCTTGTATAAATATCACCGTATCGGGATGGACGGCATGGCGCAGAATCCGGATAACGGGAGAAGAGAAATAACGGAAGCCCTGGAACTGGTGAGAAAAAACTACAAGGAAAAACCGGGCGCACTGATGATACAATTGTTTTTCAATGCCAAAGCCGATGAGATTGTAAATATATACTCCCAGGCCATGCCCGATGAGAAAGCAAAAATTATCAACCTGCTTAACGAGGTGGATCCTACCGGTGCCCAGAAGTACCAGAAGATATTAAGGTCACAGTAATTTTTCTTCCATCCTTTTTATAAATTTGTTTAACTTTTTATTTCAGACAGCGTGTTAAAGCATTTGTTTATACAGAATTATGTTCTCATCGAACATCTGGACATTGACTTTCCGGAAGGTTTGACCATCATCACAGGTGAAACAGGCGCAGGGAAGACCATTTTGCTGGGTGCGCTCTCGCTTATTCTCGGACAGAGGGCAGACTCTCAGGTCTTATCCGACAAGAAGAAAAAATGTATCATTGAAGGGACTTTTGATCTGCGGGGCCATTCCCTGCAGCCGACTTTTACTGATCTCGGCGTTGATTATGAAGAGGAGGCAATCCTCCGCAGGGAAATTTCTCCCGATGGCAGGTCCCGCGCTTTTGTCAATGACACTCCTGTGACCCTTTCCCAGCTGAGGTTACTATCCCTGCAGCTTGTGGATATTCATTCCCAGCATGAATCACTTGACCTGAACAGCAGGCAGTTCCAGCTTTCGGTGCTGGACGCAGCAACGGGCCATCCGGGAGAGCTTGCGGAATACCGTGGCAGGTACCGGAAATTTGTGGATGTCCGCAGGGAACTCAATATGTGTATTGAAAAAGAGAGTCAGGCCATGAAAGACCAGGACTACTACAACTTTCAACGCCATGAGATTGAAGAAGCTGCCCTGCAGCCCGGTGAGCAGGAAGCTGCGGAAAAAGATCTGGAGATTCTTTCACATGGCGAAGAAATTAAAACAGGTATAGCAAGGGCATCGGCTGCATTAAATGAAGGGGAATTCAACATTCTCTCCCGTCTTTCAGAAGTACTTGCGGTATTGTCTTCACCGGGCCGCTATTCAGTCAGGATTAAGGATTGCAGCGAACGTATCAGGAGTGCGTTTCTCGAGCTGAAAGATATAGCATCCGAATTGGAAAGAGCGGGAGAAGAGATTAATTATGACCCTTCCAGGATCAGTGAAATAAACACCCGCCTTGACCTGATTAACCGCCTGGAACAGAAGCACAGGGTGTCCGGTGTAGGGGAACTTCTTTCAGTGCTCGGCGGGCTTAAAGAAAAACTTGAAAAAATATCTTCCATAAGTGAAACAGTTTCAGCCCTTGAAAAGGAATCCGCGAAACTTCGGGCAGAACTTGCTGTCAGGGCTGCTGAAATATCTTCCCGCCGTTCTGCTGCCGTTTCCCTCATTGAAAAAGAGATGAAAAGGCTGATGGAGGAAGCTGGCCTCCCCGGGGCGGCATTCAGGATAGAACTGTTACGCGGAAATACTGAGGACCCGGGTCCCGATGGCATTGATACGGTACGTTTTCTTTTTTCTGCCAACAAGGGGGTGGAGCAGAGGGAGATCGCAAAAGCATCTTCCGGAGGAGAGTTGTCAAGGCT
This sequence comes from Bacteroidota bacterium, assembly GCA_023251555.1. Classification (GTDB taxonomy): domain Bacteria; phylum Bacteroidota; class Bacteroidia; order AKYH767-A; family JAHEYN01; genus JAHEYN01. The sequence goes on from JAHEYN010000007.1 coordinate 107,684, forward strand.
GATGCTTTGCATCAAGTCGCTCCTCGCGGGTAAACTTTCCATGCCGACACTCATCTTCGATGAGATTGATACGGGCATTTCAGGAGAGGTGGCTCTCAAGGTGGGGCGCCTCATGAAAAAAATTGCTTCTTCCAGACAGGTTGTTGCAATCACTCATCTTCCCCAGATTGCCGGTATGGGCGACAGCCACTATTTTATTTACAAAACCGCAGGGGGCGAAAGGACTGTTACTATGCTCAGGCAGCTTGACAAAGGAGAGCGCATAAAAGAGATAGCCAGGATGATAAGCGGGGACAAGCCTTCTGACACTGCGATGAAAAACGCCAGGGAGTTGCTTGGGAAGTGAGAATTACTCTTTTGGGGCTTTCCCGATTTTGGCGTCTATCTTTTCCAGCAGTTCAATCTGCACCTTCTGGATATCAAGCAGGTTTTTGAACTGTTCCAGCATCAGCAGATCTATTTTTTCGTGGAGGTTACGGATTTCTATTTCGGCTTTCAGGTTGATAAGATAGTCGTTCTCTGATCGTTTGCGGTCTTTTTCTTCCTGGCGGTTCTGGCTCATCATGATAACCGGGGCCTGGATGGCTGCGATGCAGGAAAGAATCAGGTTCAGCAGGATGAAGGGGTAAGGATCAAAAGGTTTCCAAACCAGCGCTACCGTATTAATAATGATCCAAAGGAGGAGTGCAGTGAAAAATAAAAAAATAAAAGACCAGCTTCCGCCGAAGCGGGCTACCCGATCGGCTACCCTGTTCCCGAAAGAAGTTTTTTCTGACTGGGCAGAGAAGAGATTCTGGGTGATGAGTTTTTCCTCAGTCATCGCATCTGAAATAATTTTATTCAGCTTCCGGAGATGTTCTTCTTCTGTATGAAGCAGCTTATCTAAGTATTCTTTGTTTTTCAGTTTCATGTCTCGCTTCTATCTCAGGTCTATCACCTCCACGCCGCCATGAGCAGCTTTGTCAAAGGTGAAAAAAGCATCCGGCATAACTTCGTTCTGAGTGAATTTGCTGATGGTGTATGTGTGCCGGCTTCCATCTTTGTAAAAGATGAGAGCTGACAGGAGCAGTTTTTCCTTTTTGTCGAAGGTCATGCGAATCTTGAAATATTTCTTTTTAGCATCGGTGGGCTTCAGGTCAATGATCTGAACTTCTTTTCCATTTTCATTTTTCTCTTCGGCAAGCATATGGTCGAAACCTTTCTCGTAGATGGTAAAGATGTTGGCAGGGGAGAGGGCATCAGGGTCATTTCCGGGTTCATTTACCTGTACCTCTTTTGCATCCTCGAGATAGGTCCAGACAGTTTTTCCGTCGCAGAATATTTCCTGTCCTTTGATTGCCAGTCTGTATTTATTCCCTTTCACTGAAAGCGTTCCTGTCTGTTTTTGGTTTGTTTTTTCTTTCGGATTTTCAATAGTGTATGAGAATTCCGCTTTGATGGATGAGAAAGATTTGTACCTGGCGCTTGCGGCGGATAGTATGGGCCCGGAGGATTTGTCGTTTTGGGCAAAGGCATTGAATGGCCCAGGCAGAAGTGCTGCTGCGGCAGTAAAGAGAAACATAATTCTGTTCATAACGATTAAATTTCAGCCCCGGACTGGTTATTGTCCAGGTTCCTCAAAAGTTGTTCCAAAGTATTAAGATCCTTGATTCTCACTTCTCTTGCTTTGCTGCCTTCAAAGGGACCTATGATTCCTGCCGCCTCGAGCTGGTCCACGATGCGGCCTGCCCTGTTGTATCCCAGTTTTAATTTTCTCTGGAGCAGAGATGCAGAACCCTGCTGGTGTTGTACCACGATGCGGGCTGCATCTCCAAAGAAGGCATCTCTCTCGGACGGGTCGAAATCGCCTTTTGTTTCATCTTCTTCACCATGATATTCCGGCAGGAGAAAGGCATCCGGGTAGCCTCTCTGGGAACCGATAAAGGATGTGATTTTTTCCACTTCCGGGGTATCTACGAAGGCGCACTGCAGGCGGATAAGATCAGCGCCCATGGCAAGCAGCATGTCACCCTTTCCGATAAGCTGATCTGCCCCTCCGGTGTCGAGAATGGTGCGGGAATCCACTTTAGCTGTAACCCTGAAAGCCACCCTGGCAGGGAAGTTGGCTTTGATGGTTCCGGTGATAATATTTACCGAAGGCCGCTGTGTGGCAATAACAAGGTGTATGCCTATTGCCCTTGCAAGCTGGGCAAGCCTGGTGATAGGTGTTTCAACCTCCTTGCCTGCAGTCATGATCAGGTCTGCGAACTCATCAATCACCAGTACAATATACGGGAGGTAGCGGTGCCCTTTGTTCGGATTTAGTTTGCGGGCAATGAACTTGGCGTTGTATTCTTTGATGTTTCTTACAGCAGCTTCCTGCATGAGGCTGAACCGGTTGTCCATCTCGATGCAGAGGGAATTCAGCGTATAGATGACCTTTTTCGTGTCGGTAATGATAGGGTCTTCTTCGCCGGGCAGCTTGGCCAGGAAATGCCTTTCAATCGTTTTGAAAAGAGTAAGTTCCACCTTTTTCGGGTCAATCATTACAAACTTCACCTGGGAGGGATGCTTTTTGTAAAGCAGTGAAGCGAGGATGGCATTGAGTCCTACAGACTTCCCTTGTCCCGTTGCTCCTGCCATCAGCAGGTGAGGCATTTTGCTGAGGTCGGCGATAAACACCTCGTTGGCTATGGTTTTTCCGAGCCCTATAGGAAGGTCAAATTCCGTGGACTGGAACTTTTCTGAAGAGAGAACGGATCGCATGGAAACTATCTCCGGTTTCAGGTTGGGGACTTCGATGCCTATAGTTCCTTTCCCGGGCATGGGCGCGATGATTCGTATACCGAGGGCTGAGAGGCTCAGGGCGATGTCATCTTCCAGGTTTTTGATTTTTTGTATACGGGTTCCGGCCTTGGGGACAATTTCGTAAAGAGTTACGGTAGGTCCGATGGTAGCCTTTATCTTTTCTATTTCGATATCATAGTGCCCGAGGGTTTCCACGATACGGTCACTGTTGGCCTGCACTTCTTCCTTATTAACCTGTATTTTGTTGCTGCCGTAATTTTCGAGCAGGTCAAGGGTGGGTAGTTCATAAGAAGAAAGATCCAGTTTGGGATCATAATCGCCCTGGGGGATGGCAGGTTCTTCGCCGGAAACAATTTCTTCGGCCTGGGGTTCTTCCTTGGGTGTTTCAATGGAAACGGTTACTCCGCTTTCGGATACAGGGATTTCCTCTTTGGGTTCTTCCTTTCCGGGCGGGTTTTCATGCAGGTCTTCCTTCTCGGGTATGAGGTTATTTATTGTGAGCTCAGGGTTCTCTTTTTCCTCTTCTTTTGCGGGTGGCTCAGTTTCCTGCTCTTTAACGGATAAGGGGATTTCCGCAGGCACATTTTCAAACGTAAGAACGGGGGCATCATTTTTTTCTCTGGTTTCTGCCTCTGAGCCCTTTTCTCCCTGTATTTCTCCTGTTGCCGGGGCGGACCGCCACAGCGGGATGTTAAAAAGATTCACTGCAAATAAAAATCCGGAAGCAAGGAGCAGCAGCCCGCTCCCGGCATCGCCGAGAACTCCGCCCAGCCAAAGGTTCATCCTGTAGCCCATGCCTCCGCCGAGAAACAGGAGGGATGATGAGCGGAAAAGAAACCCGAGCACAGCGGGAGTCCATGCAAAAAGGAAGAAAGAATATTTCATCGTTTTGCGGAGCGGCAGCAGCGATACTCCTGTCCAGATGCGTATGCCGGCAAGAAACAGCAGGGGAACAAAAAAGAATGCACTTACCCCGAACCACCTGTAAATCAGGAGATGGGAGGTGACAGCCCCGAGTTTTCCCATCCAGTTTTCCGCGAACTGGTCAGGGCTGGTAGTAAAGAATAAATTAACCCATGAGGAAACCACCTTGCTGTAATCCGGTTTCCATGTAAAAAGAAAGGACGTGAAGGCAATCAGCAGGTAAAACGAAAACACTACAAGTAAAACTCCCGATGATTTTTGGGTACGCTCACTTCTTATGAAGTGAACTATTGACCGGAAAGCAAGCCTGATGCGGTTAGGAGTACTTTCTTTTTTCTCCTCCCCGTTTTCTGTTTTAAAGCGGTTAGCCTTTCTTGCCATAAGTTCTGCGCATGATGCCTGTGCCGCAAAAGTAAGAAATGTTATGATACGGGTTTACGGCATTCTGTATTTTACCGGCCTCCATGCCTGTATTTTACGGATTTTCTACCTCCTGAAAATTCCCGCAATTGTTTTTACAATAATGAAGAGGTCAGTAAAGAAACCGTTAGTCCTTATATAATCGAGGTTCAGTCTGAGTTTGGAAGGCATGATATCTTCGATGTATGTTTTCTCGGGGTCCGGGGCTTTTCCAAGCAGTTCATTTTCCCTTGCATACTGAATGGAAGCATAATCGGTAATCCCCGGCCGGATAGATAACACCTGCTGTTGTTCGGGAGTGTAAAGGTCTACGTATTTTTTTACTTCCGGCCTGGGGCCAACAACACTCATGTCACCCTTCAGCACATTCCACAGCTGCGGGAGTTCATCTATCTTATATTTTCGGAGGAGAAGCCCGCTGGGGGTAATGCGGTTGTCGTTGCTGCCCACGGTGATGTAGCCTTTACGCTCCGCACCTTCGTGCATGGTGCGGAATTTATAGAGGTAAAATTCCTTCTTCCCTTTTCCGACTCTGGGCTGGCGGTAAAAAATTTTCCCGCGGGTATCCCTGTATATAAACAGGGCGATTAAAAGAAACAACGGAGCCAGCAGAAGCAGCAGCAGGGTGGAAAAGAGGATGTCAAATAACCTTTTGGTCATTTTTTTATTTCGAGAACTTTTTTTACTGATGCCGCCACGGCTTCCGCAACAGTCTGCATCTGATTTTCCGTGAGGTCATAATATACGGGAAGGGATATTTCCCTTGAATAACAGTCGAAAGCTGCAGGGTAATTGCTGATATTGTAGCCGAGGGAATGATAAAAAGACATCATCGGAACAGGAATAAAGTGCACATTTACAGAAACTTCCCGTTCGGAAATTTCTTTAATTATGTCATCCCTCTCACGCTCACTGATATTCTTTATCCGCAGGGCATATACGTGGTATGAGGATTTTTTGTCCTGGTTTTCATATTCCGGGATCTGCGCCCATGAATATTCCGAGAAAAAAGAAGAGTAGAAATCAAAAATCTTTTTTCTTTTCGGGAGAATATCTTCTGAATACCGTGACAACTCAATAAGGCCTATGGCTGCAGCGAGGTCTGTCATGTTGTATTTATAACCTGGCTCCACGACGTCATAACGCCACGCGCCTTTCTGTGTCTTTGCCAGGGCATCTTTATTCTGCCCGTGGAGCGATTTCACGGCAAGGGTGCGGTATATTGTCCCGTTATCAAAAGGAGGGGGAAGGTTCAGTGCGATGGCTCCTCCTTCGGCGGTGATAAGGTTCTTCACGGCGTGGAATGAAAAGACGGCTGCGTCTGTAATGCTGCCGGTAAACCTGCCTTTGTATCTGGCTCCTATGGAGTGAGCCGAATCGGCAAGCACGAGTATTCTTCCCAGTGCCTGCTGTTCGGCCGAAACCGGGCGGAACAACTTTTTTATTGCGGGGTTATTTACAAGCGCGTTTATTTCGTCGTAGTCGCATGGATAGCCTGCAAAGTCAACAGGGATAATTACTTTGGTCTTGTCAGTAATAGCGGCCTTTATTTTTTCAACGGAGATATTGAAATCAGACGGGTTTACATCCGTGAACACGGCTTTTGCCCCACAGTGAAGTACCACGTTTGCGGTGGCGCAATAAGTGTATGCCGGCACAATTACTTCATCGCCCTCTTTCACCCCGAACCAGCGGAGTATCAGTTCAAGTCCTGCAGTGGCGGAGTTGAGGCAGAGAGTGGATTTGCTGCCGTAATAGTCTGTCAGCTTTTTTTCGAACAATTTGGTTTTCGGGCCTGTTGTAATCCAGCCTGACCGGAGGGTGTCGGCAACTTCCCTGATGATGGCTTCGTCAATATGCGGAGGAGAGAAAGGTATCATAAAGATTTTTCTTTTTTAAACATTAGGAGGGAGTTGAAGAATGCATAGAATAACACTCCGGCCTGTGTTTCGAGCATGGATTCAACGGAGAAATTAAACAGTATCAGGATGAGAAAAAACAAATATACATAATCATGACTTCTTGCGGCTGCCGCCATGGGGATGAGTATTGTTGCAAGCAGGAGCAATCCGCCCGGAATACCGAGTGCAAGGGTGGTCTGGAGAAACTGGTTATGGGCGTTGAGTTTTTTCTTTAGCGCCCCCGTCAGGCCGAGTTCGGAATATTTCTTTTCAAGAGAATTCCTGACATCTCCCGTTCCTGCCCCGTAAAACGGATGTTCTTTTGCCGATGACACTGCTGCTTTCCATATCAGAATTCTTACTGCAGTGCTTTCTGTTTCAGTTTTGTCAATAGTCTTTTCCGTGACAGCTGTTTTTGCCCAGTTAAAACGTTCTGTAAGGAGGGGAAAGCTTCTGTAAAGAAGAAGAGATATCAATATTGAAAACAGCAGCATGATTAATCCGGATTTAATTTTTTTTTCTTTGAATACAATGTATAAAAAGGCACAGGCAAGAATGGCCGTTAGCGTTATAATTCCCATTTTGGAAGAAATCAGGATTACAGAACATGAAAAAAAGGTTATTGCAAGAACAGCGGCAATCTTTTCTTTCATGCGGGAAAGGCGGCTCAGGTGCATGAGCAGAAAAAATAAAGATAAATTGATATACATGGAGAAGTATCCGGGGTGCATCATGAATGAAAGGTCATCATATAAGAAGGCAGAGGGTAGATGATTGCGGGAGAAAGAAAGTACTGCACGGGCGAGGCAGAGGGTGAGCACAGCTATGTTGCCGATTGTAAAAGCAAGAAATATTTTTTTCCTGGAAACTTTATGCAGAGAGGAGGTGGTTGAAAGCACAATTGGAAAAATAACCAATGAAAGTTTTACCTCTATATCGAATAGTCCGTAATTAATGTCTGAGGTATATGCCAGTCCTGCCAGGTAGAGAAGGTACAGGGCTGAAAAAAAACAGGCGATCTTGTTGTGTAACAGTGCGTTTGCTTTCCCGCGCAGGTTCCCTTCAATCACCCAGTTTACGGCAAGAATGCCGACTGGAATGGCTGCATAGAGATCTGAAAAAGGGAGTGCTGAGGCAAGGCAGAAAAGACTGTAGTAAAATATCTTATCGTGTAGCTCCTGCCTGAACATTGTTTTGGATGCGGTTCTTATTCCAACAAAGATGATAATATTTTTCTACTTTTGTTCATCTTATTTTGCTTACATGAAACATGATGTTACGGCGTATTTTTAAAAAAACAGATGACTTTTTTTTCGGATCCTTTCAGAATCAATATGCCCGTGAGCTTGAAAGGGAAGTGGAAGGGTGCAGTTCCCTGTTGGATGTAGGTTGCGGCGCTGATTCTCCCGTCAAATATTTTTCCGGCCGCATTAAATATTCTGTTGGCATTGATGCTTTCCAGCCTTCCATTGACAGGAGCAGAGAAAAAAAAATACACTCGGAATATTTCTTAATGAATGTGATGGAAATGGACAGGAAATTTCCTCTGGCTTCTTTTGATTGTGTTATTGCCTCTGACCTTATAGAGCATCTTGAAAAAAAAGACGGTTATAAGCTTATTGAAATGATGACACGGCTTGCAAAAAAGAAAGTTATCATATTTACGCCCAATGGATTCCTTGAGCAGCGGGAGTATGACGGGAACAGCTACCAGGTGCATCTTTCCGGATGGAGCATTGATGAAATGAAGGATCTCGGTTTCCGTGTCAGGGGAATTAATGGATGGAAAGTCCTGAGGGGAGAGTTTGCGGGAATTAAATGGTGGCCAAAAGTTTTCTGGGGACGTATTTCCCTGCTCACACAATTGCTTGTCACTAAAAATCCGCGGAGCGCTTTTGCAATCATGTGTGTAAAGGACATGAATCAATAAGCAAATCTCAAGAATACCTTATAGTTTTTTTGTCTCTGGCATCCATACGTTGCGTCCTCTATGGGCTTCGAAAAATGCCCGAATGCTATATTCCCGAAAATAAATCAATCCCCGTTTTTGAGATGTGCCCCAAGCACTTCCAGAAAGTTTTCTGCAATCAGATCTCTTTCAAAATTATTTTTTACATAAACCCTCCCTTTTTTCCCCATTTCTTTCTGTTTCTCCGGATGATCTGAAAGGTACTTTATCTTTTCTGCAAGATCCTTATCATCTTCCGGGATAAAAGAAATACCTGCCCCGGCCTGGTCGATGAATAACTCCTTTGCCTCTCCTTCAACACCGAGCAAAATTGGTTTTTCCATTGCAAGTGTTTCAAAAATTTTGGAAGGAATGGCACCCAGGAACAAATTTAATTTTTTAAGAGGAACTATGGCGGCATCAACGGATGAAAGAACAGATGGCATTTTTTCTTTCGGAACGGAATTGAGAAAGAAAACATTTGCAAGCTGCATGTCGTTTTTCATTGAAATAAGTTTTTCTTTTTCCGGGCCTTCGCCGAGGATGATAAACCTGATACGGACATTTCCTTTTAATTTTTCAGCAGCCTTCAGGATGACCTCAAGCCCTTGTGCGTGCCCAACTATTCCGCCATATAGGAGAAGGAAGTCTGACGAAGAAAAGAGCTGTTCTTTACGCCATGAAATGTCCGGCATTTCCGGATTATAGAAATTAATGTCTGCCCCGTTGGGAAGCCAGTACACTTTTTTCTCCGGGAAACGGGAAGATATGTTTTTAATGATGCCCTTTGTTTGCCCTGAAACCATAACAGCTTTTTTGTAAAGGAACTCTTCCAGGCCGGTTGCCAGTGAGATGAGAAATTTGTTTTTAATGATTCCCAGTCTTTCTGCGCTTTCAGGCCACAGGTCAGAAACATTGAACAGAAGTTTCCCCCCTTTTATTTTAGTGAGAAGGAAAGCTGAGATTCCGAGAAACAGGGGAGGGGATTCACAGAAAATGTAATCAAACCGGCCAAGCCTGAATACTCCTGTAAAAAAGTAAGAAAACGTGAATGAAAAATAATTTGCCAGGCGTAACAGTATACTTTTCCGGCGGCTGGCATAAATGTATGAACGGTGAATTTCAATGCCGTCTTTATTTTCGTAATGATACACTTTGCCTTTATAGCCTTTATACACTTCCATCTGCGGATAATTCGGCATTGCAGTGAGCACCGTTACTTTTACTCCTTTTCTCTGAAGCCGGACGGCCAGGTCATAAAGGCGGTTCTGGGGTGCTCCCGTCTCGGGCGGGAAATACTGCGTCAGAAAAAGTATTTTCATGATTATTTTTTGGCGGGGCTTTCCCCGTAATAATGAATGATATTTTCCGAAAGGATTTTCCAGTTGAACTCCTTTTGGATTTTTCTCCGGGCGTTTTCCCCAAGCCTCCGCCTGAGTTGTTCATCAAGCACCAGTTTCCGTATTGCATCAGCAGTTTCTGAAACGCTGTGCGGGGATACGAGCAAGCCGTCTTCTCCTTCGCTTACGATTTCCGTCAGTCCGCCTGTCCTGCTTGCAACCACAGCTTTTGCACAGGACATTGCCTCGATTACTGATACACCAAAACTTTCCCGCTCTGAAATATTTACAAAGATGTCAATAAGGTTATGGTAGTAAGGAACATCCTTGTAACTGATTCTGCCTGTAAAGAGAACATCATTTTCAATTTTATTTTTTTTAACGAGTGACAGGAGTTCTTCTTTCCGGCTTCCATCACCGGCAATTAAGAGCTTGACAGGAAGATTTTCTTTTCTCAGCAGGCAAAAGGCCTCTATCAGAACATCAATACAATAAACCTTTTCGAGCGATTTTATTGTTCCGACTACAAGCGATCCCTCTTCAAAAATCTTCTTGCATACTATGGGTTTAAACTCTTCAGTATCTACCCCAAAGGGTACAACATCAACATTTTTTGAGGAGAATCTGTGTATGTGATTTACCAGCGTCCGGCTTGTTGCAAATATGCGGTCTGCCGAACTGAGGGTGGATGTCAGCACTTCCCGGCGGATGATTCCTTTCCCCGGGAATTCCATTACGTCGCTCCCCCAGCATGATATAAAATAGGGATGGAAGCCTGTGAGGCGTCCCAGGAATCCATAGCTGCTGGCATAATGAGCATGGAGGATATCCGGTCTGAATTCCCGGATAACCTTTTTGAGGCCGGGAAGCATTGCCAGGTATGAGAATTTACCAAATAAAGATTTTGAAAAAAGCCAGGGTTTCCCTGTAAACACCGAAATATTCTCATGACCCGTGTCCCAGTCTGCTTTTGCCGGCGAAAAACTGAACACACCGGTTTCTATCCCTTTTGATGCAAGGGAAGTCACCCATTTCCGGGTATGAGCCGAATTAATATCTGATAGAATGAGTATCCGCATTCTCTCTTTTCCAAATTTGAATTATAGCTATACAAATACCCCAGAACAGATACATGGGAAAAAAATAAATTACAGAACTGGGAGCCATGGCTGCAATTATGAATCCTCCTCCTGCCAGCAGGCATGCTGATGCATAGTAACGGAAGTTCTCTTTTTTACTTTTCCTGAAAACCAGGAACAGGCCCCATAATATTGAACAATACCATATCCCGTATGCAAGGGCATACAGTACGCCTCCCTCCACCAGTGTTTCAATCCAGAAATTATGCATGGATGTTATTTTGTATACGCCAACGCCTCCCTTCGCCTCCTGGGGTACTTTTGAGTTTCCTCCTCCCAGGCCAATACCATAATTTTTCCGCAGCGCTTCAAGTCCGTTCCTGATTAGTTCTGCCCGTATATTACCGGAATTATCGGGTTCTTCTGTTTTTGCTTTCCCGAGTAGGGGGGGGAGACCCAATATTCTCCTGGAGAAAGACTGGATCTCATTGACTTTTGAAAACTCCCCGTTACGGAAGGTAAACCCGTTTGTCGAATAAGCTGCGACAGCTATCAGCACGGCAAGAATAGTGATGTAATTGGATTTGCTTGCGAAAAAAACGGAAGAAATTGTGATGACGGTAACCGCCAGATAATTGGCCCTTGCACTGGCTGCCACAATAATGGTGACTATGAGAAGGCTCCATAAAATGGAAATCCATATTTTTTTATGCAGCAGAAAAAAGGGAAAGACAAGGGATAAAAAAGTGCACAGGTTATTGGAGTTCCAGTGGAATCCGGTAGGAACAGTTTTGATATATTCCCCGATTTCTTTGCTGGTCACAATATATTGCAGCTCATTCTTCCTGCCAAAAAACGACACTGTATCAGAGAGTTTTGAAACAGGCCACCGGAATATTCCTGTCATCTCAAGAACAGATACCGCCATCTCAACGGAAATCATAATAAAAAGAATCCGCAGAGTCAGTTTCAGCTGGTCTTCTTTATTGTTTTTTAAAATAAGAATGAATGAAAGTGACCACCCCGCCATTATATAGAAAAGATGTTTTAAAGCGTAAGTTTTGTTTGCAGCCCATATAATTTCCACGGCAAACCAGGCCAGGGTTCCGGCGAAAAATAAATAATGCAGCCGGGTTGGCTTATTCCTCCATGTCTCACGGATAAGTGTTTGATTATTGAATAGTGCAGCGAGCGAAAGCACCCATACAGGGTGAAACAGGTAGAGGTATGAATAGCTTATTCCGGGTCCGGCAAGCGCAGATATAAGAAGGAGGGAATATAACCACCCTGCGCGATTTTTTTCGAAAAGTGAGAAAGTTTTGTCATTAACGGAAGCTCTCATAAAATAGACTCATCGGAGAACAGCTGATACCTGGCATATTTTTTCAGTGTATAAATATAGGCTTTTGCTTTGGCACGGTACATCCCTCCTGATACGGACAGGCAGGAGAAAATAATTATACGGGTTATAATATGCAGCAGGGAAAGAATGCTTGCAAGAATGTATTCGATCTTATTCCCATGTTTCCTGAAGAACTTTATTTTACTGATAACCTGGTTGCTGATAGCTACACGGGGATTTTTCCGGGAGCTCTTCCCGCTGTGGTGAATGATTGCGGCTTCCGGAAAATATAAGGGCCCCAGGCCTTTCTTCCATGCCCTGTAGCAAAACTCGGTGTCATCCATCCAGAAAAGGTTTGTGTCAAGAAGCCCGATGATTCCCGGCAGTTCTTTCCTGAACATCAATGCCGCACCGGAGGCAGTACCTGCAGCAAATGATTTATCTGCATGTTTTTTTTTATAACTGCCGCACCTGAACAGGGTATGAAGAAACAGTGTTTCAAGAAATACATAAAAGACAGAAGGCTGTTTCCACACTGATACCTGGATGCTTCCATCGCTGTTAAGAAGTTTTGGGGCAAGCATCCATGAATTGGGGTTATTATCAAGATGGGAGACCATTTTTCTTATGGCGTCATCTGTAAGTTCTGTATCCGGATTCAGCAGGAATATATATTTCCCGTCTGATTTTTCAATTCCCTGATTGTTGCCTCCGGAGAATCCCGCATTGAAATGATTGGCTATGACTGTCGTATCAGGATATTCTTTTTTAACAGCCTCAACGCTCCCGTCATTTGAATTGTTGTCAACTACGATGATCTGGTAATCCTTAATGTTGACACAATGCCGGTATATTGAAGCAAGGCAGGAAAGAAGAAAATCCTTTACATTATAATTAACGATAACAATGCTGAGGCTATGCCTGCTCATGCTTTCGGGATATATTATATATCCATAGGATGATTAAAATATAGTATGCAGAAAGGCACAGGGACAAAGTGTAGAGTCCCGACCTGATGTTGTGAGCTACTGTCCCGGCATAAATCATTGCCGCAAGAAGGATGATATTGCCGAGAAAGGTAAAGACAAACATGCTTTTCTGTTTCTCAAGAATCATGGGAATGTTTGAAACAGGTATCCTGATAAAATCAAAAAAGAACCATGGGGCAAGGATTGAAACATAAACACCGGATTCTCTCCAGCCCTCTCCAAAAATAACGGAAAAAAGATAAGGGCCGGCGAAGATCAGAACGATAACAACAGGAAGGCCTATAAGAGTGGCCTTCAGGATAGTTTCTTTTACGAGATGCTGCAGGCTGGCCTGCTCCCTGTGCAACGAGGAGGCTTTTTGATAAAAAACCTGTGAGAAGGCTGCCCCTACAAGCGAAACCGGCGCCTGCAAAAGCCTCATGGAAAAAGATAAATGACCCAGTTCTTCAGTACTGAAAAAATAACTGACCAGGTAGATCAGCCCGTTTATCTGCAACATACCCACCAGGGAATAGAGGACGTTTACCGTCGGAAATATTTTATACCGTAAGGCAAGTTCTTTCATAAGGGTCTTGCTGAACTTCGGAAAGAAATTTTTCCATTCCCTTGCGAACTTCGAAAAAAGATAAAAGTTAAGCACAACCTGTCCTATGATATTTGCGGCAAAAAGCCCCCATGAGCTCATTTTGAAGATCCCGAATAAAAGACTGGTACTGTTGGTTCCCGCAGAGCTTATCATCGTTCCTGCCGCCAGGATACGGTAGTTTTTTTTCCTGTTAAACCAGTTGCTGAATGTTTGAAAGACTCCTGCAAGCACAACAATTACCGGAAGAACATAAAGCCACATACCTGTCATGGGATGGGACTGGAAGTTTACATTTACTGCGTTTCTGAGAACCAGTACCACCAGGAATGTTATTACGCCCACAGCAGCCGATACGATAAAGGCTAGAATAACGAGGTGAAAGGCCTCTTCATCTTTATGGGGAAGCATTACCGCCATTTCATACCGTGCTGTTGCGATAATTGAAATGGCCGACACAATAGAGATAAACAGCCCGAAGTCCCCGAAACTTTCCGGGGAATACATTCTTGAAAGCAGTGGCGTAACAAGTAAAGGGATAAGCTGTGCGACAGCACTTCCCGTTATGAGGGTAGCGACGTTCCTTGTAAATTCGGAAGAGGTGGTTTTTCCGGGAATCATCTTTAGCCTGTGAAAGAAAACAGAATCCTACTTCGCAATACTTACAGATCTTGTTTCCCTGATAACGGTAACCTTCACCTGGCCCGGGTAGGTCATCTCGTTCTGTATCTTCTGGGAGAGGTCGTAGGCAAGCACTTCCGACTGCTGGTCTGATATTTTGTCGCTGGCCACAATCACGCGGAGCTCCCTTCCTGCCTGTATTGCAAAGGATTTCTCCACGCCGGGGTAGGAGAGTGCCATGGCTTCGAGGTCCTTGAGCCGCTTGATATACTGTTCTACTACTTCCCTGCGTGCTCCCGGGCGGGATCCCGATATGGCATCGCACACCTGCACAATGGGCGAGATGAGACTTGTCATTTCTATTTCTTCATGGTGTGCGCCTATGGCGTTGCATACCTCCGGGTTCTCTTTGTATTTCTCAGCCAGCTTCATCCCGAGGATGGCATGCGGCAATTCAGGTTCGTCATCGGGAACTTTACCGATATCGTGCAGGAGCCCTGCGCGTTTGGCAAGCTTTGCGTTTAAGCCCAGCTCTGTGGCCATGACAGAGCACAGGTTGGCCGTTTCCCTTGAATGCTGGAGAAGGTTTTGCCCGTATGAAGAGCGGTATTTCATTCTTCCCACCATACGTATCAGTTCGGGGGCGAGCCCGTGTATGCCCATGTCAATGGCTGTTCTTTTTCCTGTTTCCGCGATTTCTTCTTCGAGCTGCCTTTTCACCTTCGCTACTACTTCTTCGATGCGGGCGGGATGGATGCGGCCGTCGGTAACAAGCTGGTGGAGTGCGAGGCGGGCTATCTCCCTTCTGACCGGGTCAAAGCCTGAAAGGATGATAGCTTCCGGTGTGTCATCCACGATGATCTCAATGCCTGTGGCAGCTTCAAGTGCCCGTATGTTTCTTCCTTCCCTCCCGATGATCCGTCCTTTCACATCATCGTTCTCGATGTTAAAGGTGGTAACGGAATTTTCCACCGCATATTCGGTAGCCACCCGCTGTATGGTTTGTATTACTATGCGCTTGGCTTCTTTGTTGGCGGTGAGTTTTGCCTCATCGGCAACTTCTTTGACATAAGCCATGGCTTCTGTTTTTGCCTCTGCTTTCAGGGCTTCCATCATCTGGGCTTTGGCAGCTTCGGCCGAGAGGCCTGCAATCTTCTCAAGCTGTTCAACCTGGCGGAGATGATTTTTTTGCACCTCTTCATTTTTCTTGTCAAGGACTTCAAGCTGCCGGTTAAGGTTTTCACGTATGCTATCCAGCTCGCGTTCTTTCCGCTGCACCTGTTCCATCTTCTGGGAGAGAGCCTGTTCCTTTTGCCTGATACGGTTGTCCGCAGCCACAACGGCCTTGTCTTTTTCGTAGATATATTTTTCGTGTTCGGCTTTCAGCTGGTGAAATTTCTCTTTTGCCTCCATGAGTTTGTCCTTCTTCATGCTTTCGCCACGTGCTTCAGCCTCTTTGAGGATATGTGCCGCTTTGTCCGCAGCCTCTTTTTCCTTGTCTTTGAAAGACCTCCGGTAGATGAGGCTTCCTGTGATAAAGCCTGCTGCAAGTGCCCCTGCCGCCGCGGCTGATATGATGATTATTGTTTGTGTATCCATAATGTTAAAGTGTTTTTAAAGTGATAAACGGATTGATTGTTTTTTGTCAGGGCAAAATAAAACCCGCATAAATCCTGCCATATTATTAAACCCCTGATTAACATGGGTGGAGCTGCCAGGCTTTTCATACTTCCGCTGTGAACTCCGTATGAACGGAAGCCCCGAAGGGTGCGGCCTGTATTACAAGCTTATGAGCGTTGGCTCCAATTGTAATAGTGTTGAGTTTAAAATAGTGAGCAAAACCTATGCGGGTATGCTTTTCTGCACCGCCCTTCACGGGGGCGGCTGATTATGCAAAGAACGTTCTAACTTTTTA
>JAHEYN010000007.1:123542-134817 GCA_023251555.1 Bacteroidota bacterium
TGTCCAGATCATCAATCTTTTTTTCAAGGTTTCCATCCTCCCCGCCGGGATTGCCGGTGGCATTCACCAGCTCCGTGGCGAGCTGCAGGGCACACATGGCCAGGAGGTCCTGTTTGTCCCTCACGGCATATTGCTCCTCGTACTCCTTTGTTTTCCCGCTGATCAGCTTCGCAGCTTTTCTTATCGCTTCCTCTTCCCGCACACTGACTTTAAGGGGATACACCCTGTTTGCAATGGTCACTTTTATTGAGAGCTCCGTCATCCGGTTAGTAATTCACTATTTTAAACATGTAACAGTGCAAGGCACTTATCAACTTCTTTTATAAGGTTATTTATTTTTTGTTTCGCGTTATGGTTGTCTTTTTCTTCATGCGGCACCGACCTCGCTATCTGTAGTATTTTATACCTGTCGTTAAGCCTGTTTATCGTTGCCGATTGCTCCGTACATTGCTTCTTCAGAGCATCAAGTTCATCCTTTATTCTGCTATTTTCCTGTTTTGCTTTTTCATATAAAGCAATAAATTTCCCGACTTTTACAGAGAGATCTCCTATTTTTGCAGCTAAATCACCCATTAAGAATGTACACCTCCCGCAAATATAATTTTATAGCCCAACCCTCACAAACTTTTTCTTACTTTTTTCGGAAAAGATTATGCATCTGCCTGCTATTGTTCCTTTTCCGGCTTACATCTCCATCTCATGTGCTTTATGCCCAGGCTGATTATGCCGGAGATTATTTCCGTTCCCCTCTTGATATTCCCCTTTCCCTTGTCGGCAACTTCGGCGAAATACGCTCCAATCATTTTCATTCCGGGCTTGATATAAGGACGGAGCAGGCGGAAGGAAAAAATGTCTATGCCATTGCTGACGGCTATGTGTCAAGGATAAAGGTTTCAGCCTGGGGCTTTGGTTACGCCCTGTATGTGAACCATCCGAATGGCTACACCTCTGTTTACGGCCACCTTAAGGAGTACAGCGGAAAGATCGCCCTGTATGTAAAAGAGATACAGTATAAGAAAGAATCTTTTGAAATTGATGTTTTCCCGGGGGCATCCGATCTTCCTGTGAAGAAGGGCGATGTGATTGCACTTTCCGGTAATTCCGGAATTTCTTCCGGTCCTCATCTTCATTTTGAGATAAGGGAGACCAAAACAGAGTACCCGGTTAACCCCCTCCTCTTCGGATTTGATGTGCCTGATCACAAAGCCCCCGTAATCGGTGGGCTTGAAGTTTATACCCCTGCAAACGGGAAAACAAGCACTTATGAACTTAATGGGGGAGCGGGGAATTACACTGTGCCCGGGGTGGTAAGCGTTCACGGGAAATTCGGGCTTGCCATAAGTACATCTGACGCCGAAGACGGATCCCGGAATAAGAACGGAGTTTACTCGGTGGAGCTGAGGTGTGACGGAAAGTCAGTCTGTTATTATGACCTGGAGAAATTCAGTTTTGCAGAAACCCGCTACGTAAACGCTCATATTGACTATGAAGAGAAATTAAGTCACGGAACTGTTTTTCAGAGAAGTTTTGTTTTACCCGGCAACCGGGTGAGTATTTATAAAAACATGAGTGGCAACGGATTCCTGGATTTCAGGGATACCAGTCTGCATGAAATACAGTTTATAGTGAAAGATGTTCCGGGTAATACTGCCACCCTTATTTTCCTGGTGCAGGCTCATGCTGACAGCGGAGAAAATTTATTTTCCCCAACCGGGAGCGGGGCGATATTTTCATGGGACAAGGCAAATACTTTTTCTTCTCCTGATATCCGCATAGACATGCCTGGGGGAGTGCTTTATGACACGATTCATTTCAGCTATTCAAAAGAAGAAAGTGCAAAGTATCATGCTCCCGTTTATCGTATTTATGATTCCCATACTCCTGTTCATTCTTATTACAGCCTTTCTGTGAAAGCATCTGTTCCTCCCCGTCTCCGGGATAAAGCCTGTATGGTCTCAATAGGAAGCGGGGGAGTGGCCGCCTGTGAAGGTGGAGTCTGTGAAGACGGTTTTGTGAAAGCGGACGTCAGGTCGTTCGGGCGGTTCACGGTGATGATTGATACCGTGAAGCCGTTCATAAAGCCTGTAAATATTTCTCCCGGTAAAAACATGAAAGGCGAGAATGCAATTACTTTTAAAATATCGGATAATCTTTCCGGGATAAAGTCATACCGTGCTTCGGTGGACGGGCAATGGGTGCTGATGGCTTTTGACGGTAAAAGCGGAACCCTCTCCCATGCTTTTGACGGGCACGTCTCTCCCGGTAATCACGAGTTCCTGCTCCGGGTGGAAGACAAGAAAGGAAACAATGCGGAATTTATCTGCAGTTTTTCGAGATAGTTATTGTGCAATCACAAATTGCAGTATCGCGGACTCCCCGCTGCTTGCCTGCGATTTTTTTTACCTTTATAAAAACTTTAAAACAGAGTCTATGAAAAAATTTCACATTTCAAGAATCCTCATCCCTGTTGATTTTTCTGAAACATCCCTGCTTGCCCTTGAACATGCTGTTCTTATGGCAAAGCTGTTGAAAGCGGAGATAACGCTCCTGCATGTGATAGAGTCGCTTACCTACACTTCTGCCATAGGTCATTCGGCGGTTAATGATTTCGAGGCGGAAGTGGAAAAGTCGGCCAATGCCAGGCTCGCAGAACTTGCTGCAAAGCTCAGCAGGGAAGGCGCAACGGTGAAAACCATGATTGAGGTGGGTAGAATATACAGGCAGGTAGTGGAAGCGGCATTAAAAATAAAGGCGGATCTTGTTATTATGGGAACCCACGGCGTTTCCGGCTTCAGGGAATTTCTCATCGGGAGCAATGCGTCGCGTGTGGTATCGGAGGCCGCCTGCCCGGTTATCACTGTACAGTCGCATGCTAAAACCATAGGCTTTAAGAATATCGTTCTTCCCATTGACAACACACAGTACTCAAGACAAAAGGTAAGGTACGCGCACGAACTGGCCGACAAATACGGATCGAAGGTTCACTTACTCGGCATTCTTCCCGCGGAAGGAGTTGAGGAAGAAAATAAATTCAGGATCAAAATCAGGCAGGTGGAGGAGTATCTTTCAAAGCATAATATTGTATATACTTCCGGTTACCTGTCGGCCAAAGGAGGCAATGCTGCAAAAACGGCACTTGATTATGCAACTTCCGTGAACGGGGATCTGCTTATGATTATGAGTGAGAGCGAGTTTGACTCTTCAGGGCTTCTGCTGGGACCCTCTGCCCGGCAAACAGTGAACCATTCAACGATTCCGGTTATGTGCGTGGCGCCCGATGTGAATTACACCGGGGTTGACTTACACGGTTACGGCTTCTAGTTTCCAAAAACTTTTTTGAGTATATCGGAAACCCTTGCGAGGGGGTCTTTCCGGATTTTCTTTTCTTCTTCGGCTATGAGGTGAAAAATTCCCTGTATAACTTTTCCCGTTACGTACTCTTCAAGGTTGGGATTTATTTTCTTAACCATGGGGAGTTTGTTGTATTTGTTGGCTAAGGGTTTCCAGTATTTGGTGATGGCCACTTTCTGAAGAGAGTTCTTTATAACCGGCCTGAATTTTTCTTTAAGCTGCGCTGTGGTTGCGTTTTTAAGAAAAACAGTAGCGGCATCATCAGCACCTTTTAAAATGTTAAAGGCATCGGTGATCGATATATTCTTAATAGCTTCTATAAAAATAGGCGCAGCATCTTTTGCGGCATTTTCTGCAGCACGGTTGAGTGTCATCACAAACTGGTTAACCTGTTTATCCATGCCGAGGCTTCTCAGCGTTCTTTCCATCTCCTGAGCCTCTTTTGGGAACGGAATTTTGATAGCAGGATTTTTGAAAAAGCCGTCAAACTTTGATGCGGTAGTCACAGAATTGTTGGTGCCGACTGTCAGGGCTTCTTTGAGACCTTTAACAACCTCTTCCTCGCTGAGCGAATTTTTGCCTATAGTGTTTTTTATTTCATCAGTGATTCCGTTCAGGTTGATCTGCGCGTTGCATGTCCCTGCAAGTACAGCGAACATTGCAAGAGTGAGTATCTTTTTCATGATTTTGTTGTTTATGACGAATATAGCAAATATTCTGCCAATCGCATGCAATGGCCTTCACCTCAACAAATCAGAAGCTCAGGAATTCTTTCAGCGTATCACGGCCACGTGGCCTACTGTGCCGTGGACGAGGCCTACCAGGCCAATGTAGCGGACCTGCCACACATAAACTTCTTCCTGTACGGGAGATCCGAGGTAGGTGCCATCCCATCCTTTGGAGGCTTCGTGCGACTCGAAAATCTGCTGACCCCATCGGTTGAAAATATAGAGTTCAATCTCATGCAGCCCTACGCCGTTAACATAGAAAATATCATTAAGACCGTCGCCATTGGGAGTGAAGGCATTGGACATACTGAGTTCGGGGCAGTAATCCACTTTTACTTCATCGGTGGCATCGCAGCCTCCGCTGGAGATGGTGACAACATAAGTGCCGGGGGTGTCCACGGAGATAGATGATGTTGTCTCCCCTGTACTCCATAGGAATACAGCTCCCGGAGGAACATTGGCTGCATTGGCGTTAAAGGAGACGCTTTCGCCGTTACATATTTCCTTGTCTTCTCCCACATCCACTTTCCCGTTGAAAGGGTTATGCAGGACGCTGACGGTTTTTATTATGGTATCGGGTGCCTGGCAGCCTTCCCATGCTATGAGCGTGACATCAAAACTTCCCTCTGTTTTATAAGTGTGAACGGGATTCTGCACATCGGAGTAGTTGGAGCTTCCTGATCCGGCATCCCCGAAATCCCACCTCCACTGGTCGGGATAGATCTTGCTGAGGTCCCGGAAGTTCATGGTTTCGCCGTTACAGATAGGGTCGAAGGTAAAGTCGGCAATGGTAGGTATATCAAGATCAAGAATCCAGTAATCGTCAACGCCCCTGTTATCCTGGGTCCTGTCGCCGCTGACGCCCGACTCTGACCATCCGCCTACGAGCAGGCCGCGATCGCAGCGCTGGTCAACGGAGTAGAGATATTCATCATCCGCACCTCCGTAATCAACGTCCCAGAGCCGGGTACCCGAGGAGTCCATTTTAAATACCCAGTAGTCATATCCCCCTTCCGTGCCCGAAGATTTTTCTCCTCCCGCCGAAGATTTTGAAAAGCCTGCAAGGAGGTAATTGCCTTCGATGGTTTTGCGAAGCCCGCCCAGCTCATCAGCCTGGTCGCTGCCGTAGGTCTGGTCCCACAGCCTGTTCCCGGCCGAATCGGTTTTTACAACCCAGTAGTCAAAATCTCCCCTGCATGGTCCGCCTTTATCAACCGACTGGTTTGATTTTGAATCGCCGAAAAGCAGGAAGCCTTTGTCGCCGGCCTGGTCAACGGCTTTGAGACGGTCGTCATCGCTTCCGCCGAAATCCTTGTCCCACATGTAGTTGCCGCTGGCATCTATGCGTACAGCCCAGAAATCATAGCCTCCTTTGGTGTCCTGGGTCTTGTCTGCGCCGGTGTTGGAGCTGGAATAACCCGCGATGAGGTAACCCTTGTCGGCCGACTGGTGTACCCCGTATGCGCGGTCGTCTCCTGTTCCGCCGAAGGTTTTGTTCCACTGCACACTTCCAGAAGCACTGAGCTTCACCACCCAGTAGTCATAGCCGCCCCTCGACTTGGAAGTTTTATCGAAACTGGAATCGGATTCAGAGAACCCACCGATAATGAATCCTCCATCGGCAGTCTGTTCTATTGACCGGAGCTCGTCATTTTTGTTTCCGCCTATGGTAACCTGCCATAGGACCGTTCCGCTCTTGTTGATTTTAAGCACCCAGTAGTCAAGCAATCCCCTGCAGTAAGAGTTTTTGTCGCCACCGGTTCCTGAAGAAGAGGAGCCGCCGATGATATAATCTCCCGATTTTGTTTTCTCAAGCACATAAAGCCTGTCGTCTGAAGTTCCTCCGTAAACCTTTTGCCAGATGATACTGTTGCCGACGCTGTCAACCACCACTACCCAGTAGTCAATGCCGCCTTTGTTACTGACATTTTTATCTCCATTGGCAGGAGAAGCGGAGAAGCCGCCCATAATAATTTTGTGATCATCCATTTCCCGGATAGAATAGAGGTGGTCGAGGGTGGAACCACCCCAGCGCCTGTCCCATTTAAAAACGGGAGGGGTTGATTGCCCGAAGATCTTTCCGCATCCCGCTGCAAGGAGCAGGAATAAAAGTGTTTCCGGAAGAGGTATTTTTCTTATCCTGGGTAACACCTGTGGTGGTTGTTTGCCGGGGTGTTTCCCCGGCATGCCGGAATTGTTATTACAGACAAATATACAAATATATACATACAGTTGCCTGTGGGTGTTATGAGGTGTCTTGAGAAAACATGAGACACATGGATATTTTGCCTGGCAATGAGAAAAGGCTACATTTGCGAAACAGCATAAAAATGCTTACACCATGCAGCATACCTTTTTAGTATTTGGGTTTTTAAATCTTGGAGGGGGAGAGGTTTTTGTGATTCTTCTCGTAGTCCTTTTGTTTTTCGGGGCCAAGGGTATTCCTGAGCTGGCCAAGGGTTTGGGTAAGGGTATGCGGCAGTTTAAGGATGCCATGAACGGAGTGGAGGCGGACATAAAGAAAGAGGTCCGGAAGCTGGAAGAAGAGAATAAGACTGAGTAAGTTCGAAAAAGCCCAAAGGTAACTGCATTGAAAACAGGATCACCGGCGAATAAGTTTTCGGCCTGACGGTTGTCTATCAAAAATGTTTTGTTCACCATGTACAATAGCGAAAGAACACACAGATTGTGTGGCGCTTTTGTTGACAGCCGCTTCGAATCATTGGGGCTGACGTTTCCGTGGGCAGTATCATGGTTTGTTTTAACTTTGTAACTGGTGAACAACAAATCAATTGAATGTCGGCCCGAACGCGAAGCCCGAAAACGCTAAACCCGGTTTATTATGAAAGACAAAATAAAAGAACTTGAAAATAATATCTCCGCCGCCATGCATGGAGGCGGAAAGAAGCGCACTGAGGCGCAGCACGGGAAAGGAAAACTCACTGCACGCGAGCGGATTCATTTTCTCCTTGATGAAGGATCGTTTGAAGAGATAGGCATGTTTGTTACGCATCGCTCCGCGGACTTCGGCCTGGATAAGGAAAAATATCCCGGCGATGGGGTGGTGACGGGCTATGGTACCGTTAATGGCCGCCTGACATATGTTTTTGCACAGGATTTTACCGTTTTCGGGGGCTCCCTCGCCGAAGCTCATGCCGGGAAAATATGCCGCATCATGGACCTGGCCATGAAAAACGGGGCGCCTTTGATCGGCCTGAACGACAGCGGGGGCGCAAGGATCCAGGAAGGAGTGGTTTCGCTCGGGGGGTATGCTGATATCTTTTACCGCAACACAACTGCATCCGGCCTTATCCCGCAGATATCGGCTATCATGGGCCCCTGCGCCGGAGGAGCGGTGTATTCCCCTGCCATCACGGATTTCATCTTCATGGTTGAAAATACTTCTTATATGTTTGTTACAGGCCCCAGTGTCGTGAAAACAGTAACGCATGAAGAAGTGAGTTCGGAGGAGCTGGGCGGGGCATCAGTGCATTCGGCCAAATCAGGAGTGGCTCATTTCTCCTGTCCCAATGAAATAGATTGCATCAGGCAGATCCGGAAACTGATGGAATATATTCCGCAGAACTGTGACGAAGATCCTTATCCGGTGCAATATGAATATACTGATGAAAAGCGTACTGCACTTAATAATATCGTTCCGGACAACCCCAACCAGCCTTATGATATACGTGACATCATTAACCTTACGGCCGACAGGGATTCTTTCTTTGAGACACACAAAAATTTTGCAGAAAATATCGTGGTGGGTTTTGCCCGGCTCGCCGGGAGAAGCATAGGAATAGTGGCCAACCAGCCCGCTCACCTTGCAGGAGTGCTTGATATACATTCTTCCGTTAAAGCCGCTCGCTTCGTGCGTTTCTGCGATTCTTTCAATATCCCTCTCCTGGTGTTTGAAGATGTGCCCGGCTTTCTCCCGGGAACAGACCAGGAGTGGAACGCCATCATTTCCAATGGAGCAAAGCTTCTTTATGCCTTCTGCGAAGCGACGGTCCCCCGTGTTACTGTGATTACAAGAAAAGCATATGGGGGGGCTTACGATGTGATGAACTCAAAACATATAGGGGCAGATATGAATTATGCCTGGCCTGCAGCAGAAATCGCCGTGATGGGCGCAAAAGGCGCAGCAGAAATTATTTTTAAAAAGGAAATTGCCGAATCTCCTGATCCGCAGAAGAGTCTGAAAGAAAAAGAGAATGATTACAATGAACACTTCGCTAACCCATACCGCGCCGCCGAAAGGGGTTATATTGATGAGATTATAAAGCCGGAGGATACAAGGGAGAAGATGATCGCTGCATTCCGGATGCTGGAGAACAAAGCCGAAAAACTCCCCCGGAAAAAACACGGAAACATTCCCCTGTGAAACTTTAGGAAAAATCCGCAAGGATCACACGACACTTTCTTTTGCAGAAAACAGCTATCTGTCTTGCGGGATAATTATCCCGTGAAAATATCCTCAGAGTTCCCCCCCCCCCAATAAAAAATATTAAATTGGTATTAACACCGGGGCAAGTCCCGGACATTCTTGTCCGCCGTAGCGGAACGCGAAGGCGGATTAAATCGTAGTAAAATATCATTTAATATGCTTAAAATAACTAAAAAGGAATACATATAAAATTCAGAAACCGTATTTTAAAACATAAATTAACTGGCTGAAGCCTGGTGTTTACTTTATCTTTCGGTAATAAAATAATAAACCTCTGCACATGAACAAGGCAAAAATGAACATTATGAGAAAGTACGCATTTGTTGTACTGGCAGCAATTCTCTTTTCGGCACGGCCTTTTTTTTCATACTCAAAGGATCCTGTGAGTAAAACTCCCGTATCATCCGGCCTGCGTGGCAATGGGATGGAGTTCGCTGAAAACAGGGGACAGGTTAAAGATGCCGGGAGGAATCAGAGACCTGACATACTTTATTGCGGCGTGGGAGGCGGAGCCAATGTGTATCTCAGGAAGGGCGGTTTCAGCTATGTGATGATTTACACGGAGGGCGCTGAAAAACTTGCAGCACAGGAGAAAGCAATGAGGCAGAAGGGATTTGACCTTTCCCGCATACTGCAGTCGCTCGACAGCATGCGCAGCCGGCTTAATACCAGTGTGCACAGAGTGGATGGGGATTTCACAGGAAGCAATAAAGATGCAAAGGTGAAACAGGAAGATCCGGCCGAAGGATATTTCAATTATTACCCCCAGGATATTACCCGTGTGAACGCCTGGAATAAAGTCACCTATGAAAATATTTATGCTTTCACTGATGTCGTTTTTCACGGGGGCAGGGCAGAGGGTATGGAATATGATTTTATTGTGAAGCCGGGCGGGAACCCTTCTGATATCAGGATTACCTATAACGGCATGGATGAATTGCAGTTAACACCGGAAGGACGCCTGAAAATTGTTACCAGGATAGGGGAGATAAAAGAATGGATGCCTTCTGTTTACCAGGAAACAGGCGGGAAGAAGACGCTCGTTACTGCCCGCTATGTTAAAGAAGGGCGGACCGTGAGCATTGCTGTCGGAAACTACGACAGGTCACTGCCTCTGGTGATCGATCCCTGGACCACATGGATTACCTATTACGGCGGTATATCTGCAGACAACGCTTATGGAATAAACACTGATGCAAGCGGCAATGTGCTGGTTACGGGCTACACATACTCGGTGGATTTTCCCCTGCTTGCCGGCTGGCAGATGGTGAGCAGCGTTACAGGAAATTCACTCACGTGGACAGGCAACACCACTGATGCTTTTCTCGTGAAATTCAACAGTGCGGGCACGCGGCAGTGGGCGACTTACCTGGGCGGAAGCAATATTGAAGGGGGCCAGGGCGTGGCGGCTGATGCCAGCGGGAATGTTTACCTGCTCGGGAGCACCAACTCTTCAGATTTTCTTTATGCCCAGGCAAAGAGCTGGTCGGGAACTGCTGCCAATGCCACGGGCGTTGGGACAGTGGCATGGGGCTCTGCCACCAATGCACAGGGGGCCGACAACTCTACCTTTTCTACTACGGCCAACATGGGGCTCAGCGCAGTTTCTAATTATCTTAAAGCAACCAATTACGGATTTTCCCTTCCTGCCGGTGCGGTGGTAAAAGGAGTGCAGGTGATTATCTACTGGAAGAACAATACCTCAACACTCCCTCTCTATGACAACGAGATAGATCTTGTTGTTGCCGGAACAATTCAGACTGCGAGCAACAAGGCCACAGGTCTCCAGCTGTTACCTACTGCGGCTTCCATGACTTCATACGGCAGCGGTGTTGATATGTGGGGACTGAGCCTCACCCAGGCCGATGTGCAGAATGCCGGCTTCGGCGTGGCCGTCTCCGTGAAACGGCCGACCTCCGGAACTTCCGGAAACACTACGGCTTCCATAGATGCCGCCACGATCCTGGTTTATTACACCCTGCCGAGTTTTCCTGCAGCGTTCCAGCCCACGCTGGCGGGTGACAGGGACGCCTTTCTTGTTAAGTTTGATGGTACAGGTGCACGCCAGTGGGCAACCTTTATGGGTGGATACACCACCGAGGGAGGCTCCAGTGCCGCAGTGGATGGAAGCGGAAACGTGGTCATCACGGGTAATACGATGTCGAGTGATTTTCCCGTGGCCTCCGGCTTCCTGATGAGCAAGCCGGGCCCCTCATGGGACTATGACGCCTACGTGGCAAAGTTTGATGCTTCCGGAAACCGTCTCTGGGCCACTTACTTCGGGGGAACAGATGTGGACGGTTCCTCGGGTGTTGCCGTGGACCCTTCAGGAAATATTTTTATCACCGGGCAGACTGTTTCCACGGACCTTCCTGTTGCAGGCGGCTACCAGATGAACAATGCCGACAACATGGGATGGGGGACCAGCGACGCATATCTTGTGAAATTTAATTCCGCAGGCGCCCGGCAATGGGCTACCTATTACGGAGGATTTGCAGGTGGATATAATGAGAACGGTTACGGCGTGGCAACTGATGCAAGCGGTAACGTGGTTATTACAGGTTCCACTTCTTCCACTGATTTTCCCGTATCTCCAGGAGCTTTCCAGCCTAACAACGCCAATGCCCCCTGGCCTTACGACGCATTACTTGTGAAATTTTCTGCCGGAGGAGCCCGCCAGTGGGCTACTTATTACGGTGGTACGACTTCTGAATACGGCTATGGAGTGGCGGTTGACCAGGCGAGCGGA
>JAHEYN010000044.1 GCA_023251555.1 Bacteroidota bacterium
TGGGATAGAACGAAAGAAAGAAAATATAGAAGAAAGTTAAACGAAAACTTAAAACTGCATACTGTAGAAGCTAAGCTAAACGAACTAACCGCAATGCTTTCAAAGCATGCTCCTAAATAAAACTATTATCGCTATACCATGAAAAAACTTCCGCTTATATTTCTCTTCTTCTCCTTTTCTTTTTGCTTTTCGCAAAATCCTGACATCAAGCGAACTTATCATTGGTATTTTGGCAATGGCGCAGCACTTGATTTTTCAAGCGGAACTCCTGTACCAATTACCAATAGTGCAATGACAGCAGAAGAGGGTTCTGCTTCCATTTCCGATACTTGCGGAGACCTTTTATTTTATACAGATGGCGATACAGTATGGAACAGAAACAATCAGGCAATGCCCAACGGAACAGGACTAATGGGCTGCTGGAGTAGCACGCAATCCTCTCTCATTGTTCCTCAGCCGGGCAACGACAGTATCTATTATATTTTTCTTACCGATTGCGGAGAAAATCTTGGAGCGAATGGTTTAAGATATTCTACAGTAAATATAAATCTGAATGGCGGCTCAGGTGATGTTGTGCAGAAAAATGTTTTGCTCTATGCTCCCTCAATGGAAAAACTGGCTGCTACTTATCATTCTAACGGAACTGATATTTGGATATTGAGTTGCCACAGGTTCCCGATTGGACTTCCCACTTATCAATACTATGCTTATCTGTTAAAAACAGCAGGGGTTGATACTACTCCCGTTATTTCTCCTTCTATCGCTTATAAAAATAAATATGAAGATGGTTATTTGCGTTTTTCTCATCAGGGAAATAAAGTAGCGAATGCTTGGCATGCTGGAAATTGTATCTATTGTGACACTTTAGAAATTTTGGACTTTGATAACAACACAGGCTTTCTTTCCAACTCATATACATTAATGTCGGATACAGCGCATTTACACTATGGAGTAGTTTTTTCTCCGGATGATTCTAAATTATATCATTCTATCTTCAGTGAATTATTTTATCCTGATGTACATTATAAAATATTCCAGTATGATTTATCAAGTAATAATCCTGCTATTATTGCTGCTTCTAAAACATTGATTCAAGCAAGCGATAGCACCAATACTTTAGGAACAAATTATGGGGCTTTGCAGAACAACAGTGATGGGAAAATTTATGTTACCAAAATGGGTAATATTTGGATGGATACTCTGGATGTTATTACCAATCCGAATGCAGCCGGGTTGGCTTGCAATTATTTGGTAAATGGAACTTATTGTGGTCATTTAGGATTCGGACTTCCGAATTTTGTGGATAGTTATTTCAAAGGAAATTGGCAGCCGCCTTGCAGCACAGGAATTGAAGAAGATGTTGCTGCTGAAAATAATATTTTGATTTATCCCAGTCCGTTCAGTGATTACACCACACTACGAATTTCGAACTTTGACGAATTACGAATTACTAATGCAGAACTAAAAATCTATGATGTACTCGGTCATATTGTTTTACAATCCGCAATCAAAAATCCGCAATCCGAAATTCATAGAGGTAATTTGAACTGTGGCATTTATTTTCTTAAAATTCAAATTGGCAATTACAATTATATTCATAAATTAATTATTTTTTAACAATCAAAACCCAAAACAAAAATGACAACAAAAAAAAGCAAACTGAAAAAAGTCCTTGCAATAGCATTGCTCACAGCAGCAATCACTATTCAAGGCGAACAATGGGCTAATGCTCAATTACAAACTCCTCCAACATCTGGAATTGCAGGTAGTATGTTTGGAGAAACATATTTGGGTACAGGACCTAATTTCAATAACAAAACCCGCAGCATCGGCATTGGAAATTTTACAGGTGCAACTCCTACTGATGTCCCCCACGCCTTTCTCCACATCAATTCCAATTATTCGCTTTTACCTGCGAATGGCACAATACTAAATTTAGGCGAAGTCTTCCGCACCACGGGCGATTCAAGTAAAACAAATGCATGGAGATTGTTTACGGGCTTTGGCAATGGCAAAGAGAAATTTTCATTATACTGTCCTGCCGGAACAAATAATTTTGTTTTGCAGGCAACAGATACTACAATTGTCGGTGGCGGCAATATCAGATTCAATACCGGACAATTTAACACAGGTTTGCCAAAGAGACGGGGGCAAATAACAG
Organism: Bacteroidota bacterium; assembly: GCA_023251555.1. GTDB lineage: Bacteria > Bacteroidota > Bacteroidia > AKYH767-A > JAHEYN01 > JAHEYN01. The sequence continues at coordinate 2,162 of JAHEYN010000044.1, forward strand.
GCGATACCGGATACTGGGGCATAGGTGATTACAGTACATTTACTCCGGTAAGTATTCTTCACCTGCATGATGGGTTCAATACCAATGCTGTGCGGCTTACCATTACAGGTATCCTCACAGGAGCAACCCCTTCCGATGGCTTTCAGATAGGTATTGATGACACTACTGCTGTGTTCAAACAGCAGGAAAGAGCTCCAATAACATTTACTCTAAGGAATAATGCCGGTTTTATGAGAGAACAGCTTCGCATACGGAACAACGGATTTACGGGAATAGGCGATTATTTGACTATTGCTTCCAGCATTACAACACCCAAAAGAAGACTGGATATATTTGATACCACTTCCACTATAGCTCAGCTTCGCATCACACAAACTCAAAGCGGAAATGATACGCTCGGAATTTATACGGATTTTCAGACCTCTAAAAATGGCAACCTGATAATCAGGCCCGATAGCTTTCTTGTACATAAAAATGTAGGCATTGACCTTAACAGCACTAACCAGCCCACCGAAAAATTAGATGTTAACGGCAATGCCCGGTTCAGAAACATAACAACGGGAACAAATTCTTTTTTAGTGACTGCTGACGGCAATGGCACGCTTCATAAAATACAATTCCCGAACGATTCCACTAAGGTTCTTCGCGGCAACGGAACATTTGGCCCGGGCGGCACCGGTGGCGGTAATGTTACTGCTTGCGGAAGTGCCGCAACTAATTCCATTCCGTTATTCACTTCTCCGACAACGGTTTGCAACAGTACAATATTTCAAAGTCCGGCCGACAGTTCTATCGGAATTCACACCACTACGCCCGGAACATTATTAGAAATGAAATCCGCTCATCCGTTTTTAAGATTTAATCAAAATACCGCTGATATGTGGGATTTGGGGGTTGAAGACGGAAACGTATCTCCATTCGTGGCAAATACCTTCAGTTTTAAAGATAATACTTTCGGAGGCGCTATTGTTTTCAGGGGTAATTACGGTGGTTTTGGAGGGGTTACAAATCCCATGGCTCCCATTGACATAAATACAGCTTCAACAGGTGATGCGATAAGGATAAATTCTTATGTTGCAAGTGGAAACGGGCCCAATTATTTCAGAATGTTTGTAAATCCAAATACAATATCCAGTTATGGAAGCATTACTGATACTAATGATGTAATTTATGCAGTTGATTCAAAGACTCATAGATTTTTCAGCGGTCCCAGTTCAGGCGTTTATGTTATGTCAATTGGCGGCGCCGGTTCGGGTGTACAAATAGGTAAAACCACTAATCCCATGGGTAAATTAGATGTTACAGAAAATATACCCAATAATCATAGTATTAGTTTGAGAGCTACTATTGACGGAGCTGTTACAGGTTTCTCTACCAATATAGCAGGATATTTTAGTGCAGTAGGAGGTACTATTAGCAATGAAGCTATTCACGTTGATAATGGGGATGTATGCAAGTTTGGAGGAGGTATGTGGACAAATTGCTCAGATATGAAAATTAAAACCGATACGAGTACTTTTACGGATGGACTTGATGTCATAAAAAAAATTCGTCCGAAAAAATATAAATACAATGGCCTGGCAGGTTCCCCGACAACAGATACTTATATTGGTGTTATTGGCCAGGAGATTGATACTGTTGCTCACTATACCATAAGACCTTACGCAGCAAAACTTTATCCTACTGACAGTATAGAAACTCCGCTTTTAGCTGTTAACGATGGGGCACTTTTGTATGTTTCTATCAATGCCATCAAACAATTAGATTCTATTAATACTGCAAAAGATGTACAGATACAGGCATTAACCACAAAGGATTCTATACTGGATGCAAGAATAACACAGTTAGAATCTGCGGTGGCAAGCTGCTGCTCATTTGCTAAAACGGGAAGTTCAAACAGTAGCGGAGATGCCAATAACAGTACAGGTAAATACTCAAACACACATGTTGAACTGAGAGATGCAATCGTATTAAATCAGAACACCCCGAATCCTTTTTCAGACAATACAATAATCACTTACATCCTGCCCGAAAACACCAAAGGACAGATAATGTTTTATGACAACAACGGCAGGATACTGAAAGCCGTTGATGTATCCGGTAAAGGAGAGTTACAGGTGTTTGCAGAAAATCTGAGTGACGGGATTTACAGCTATGTTCTGATTTCCGAAGGAAAAACTATTGAGAAGAAGCAAATGCTGAAGGCGAAATAAAAGAAAAAAAGCATTAAATTGGTCGGGGCAAGTTTCCTGACCCTCTTGTCCGCCATAGCGGAACGCGAAAGCGGAGAATTCCTCAGCAAATTGCCGTGAGTTGAACCAAATCCCGTTCAGCGTAGTTTGTCCTATTGAAACGGCAAGAGATCCTGGGGACACATCAGGTAGCACTTTCGGGCAGGCTTATGAATAAATATCTTTCAAAGCCCCAACCCTTCCCTCTCCAATGGGATAGAACGAAAGAAAGAAAATATAGAAGAAAGTTAAACGAAAACTTAAAACTGCATACTGTAGAAGCTAAGCTAAACGAACTAACCGCAATGCTTTCAAAACATGCTCCTAAATAAAAATATTATCTCTATTTTAGATTGAAGACGTACAACTTTTTCTCTTTCATAGTGTTCGTTCCATTTTTAGCAATGGCACAGCCACCTGACTCTGTCCCGTTAAAAACCCAATACACAATCAAAATTAATCCTTTGCAATTAACATTTGGCGAAGCAAGATTCCTGGTAGAAAAACCTTTAAACGATGATCAAGCTATTGAAACAATCGCTAGTTTTTTTTCGAACTATATTTCAAAATATATATCAAATAAATTTGATCCATTAGGTAATATTACCTACTATGGATTTAAAGTAGGAGCTGGATACCGTTTGTATTCCCAAAATCATTCGCAAATACGCATATATTTTAATCCTCTCTTATTTTATAAATTTATTAATTATCGCAATGTGACAGAATATGATTTACAACCTATACATTCAGGAGCAAAGCCGGAAGAAGCTCTTTATGATGTTGATGCTCACATATTTTCCTTACAAGGCCATTTTGGAGTTTACTTTATAACAGATAAAATAACTTGCGATTTATATTTGGGATTAGGAGGAAGATATAAGTTTTATGTGGTGAACGAAATTGATAATCGACCTAGTGGACCATATATACATCATTGGGACCAGGCGGCAGAAATCCATTCATATACTACAATCCATGCAGGACTTAATATAGGATATAGAATACAAGCAAAAAGTATAAAATAATAGAAAGAAGCCCTTCGGGCAGGCTTATGAATAAATATCTTTCTTTTCTTCCTCTCTTTCTGTGCATACTGCAGCCTTTGCATCCGCAAAGTAAATTTGACTATGCTTCGCTGAAAGAAAAATACAGGAACGACCCTCTCTGCTTTCTTTATATCAAAAGGATTATTACCGTGGATATCGAAGGTGATCATCTGAAAATTAAAGAGAAGAATGAATCCGAGAGGCTTTTCCTGTCTGAAACATCCTCTTCGCTCTATGCATCCCAGACAATACCATATTATGACGAATCCCAGGAGATATCCGGTATTGAAGCATGTACTTATGTACCTGTAAAAAATAAATTCAGGAAAATACCCGTGAAAGAAACAGGTTCGAGAAAACCTGTTAAGGAAGGGATTTTTTATGACGATTACCATGAAAAATATTTTTTTCTTCCGGGGGTAGAGCCCGGTGCTGTAGGTCATATCAGCTATACAGAGACACTTAAAGATCCTCACTTCATGGGGAGCATATACTTCAACCTGTATGTGCCCCTGCTCAGTCACGAAATATCGGTAAGCTTTCCGAAAGAGGTTGTAGTGAAATATATCTTCCTCGGCGACTCCTCCGGGGTACATTTCTCATCCAGGACATCCTCCGGAAGAACAACATACACCTGGTCGGGGTTCAATCTTCCCAAACTGAAAACCGAAGAAGGCGCACCGGATATCAGCTACTATGCCCCTCACCTGTTCCTTTATATAGAACAGTACACGATTGCGGGAAAAACCACTCATGTTTTTTCGGATACTGACCAACTCTATAAGTGGTACTACTCCCTGGTGAAGGATATTAATAAAAACCCCGACTCATCACTGGTAAAATTCACGCTTGACCTTGTTTCCGGATGCCGCACCGCGGAAGAAAAAATAAAACGTATCTTTTACTGGGTGCAGGACAACATCAAATACATTGCCTTTGAGGACGGCCTGGGCGGATTTATTCCCAGGGAAGCGTCAAGGATACATGAAAGGAAATACGGGGACTGCAAAGACAAAGCCAGCCTTATGGTCACAATGCTGAGAATTGCCGGCATACCGGCATGGCCATGCTGGATTGGCACAAGGGATATCCCTTATTCCTATTCCATGGTTCCCCTTCCGGCTTCCGACAACCACATGATTGCAGCCGTAAAAGTTCATGATGAATGGATCTTTCTTGACGGAACCGCTGAAAACCTACCCTACCCTCTGCCTTCCTCGGCCATACAGGGAAAAGAAGGTTTAATAGGAATTGACTCGCTCAGCTACGTCATTGAAAAAGTTCCTGTTGTAAAATCAGAAATAAATGCCTGGCAGGATTCGATCATTATCAGTCTGAAAGACAACCTGCTGCAGGGTGAAGGAAGCACAAACATAAGCGGGTTATGGAAAACAAATGTCGTAAATGCATACAGCGGCTATAGCCTAAAGGAAAGAAATGAAAAAATGAGCGGGATGCTCTCCGTGGGAAGCAATAAATTTCTCATGGACAGCCTGTCATGCAGGGGATTTGAAAATAAAGACAGCCTGCTTTCTTTTAACTTCTTCTTTACACTCCCGGATTACACCAGGAAAATAGATGACAACATCTACATCAACATGAATCTCAACAGGATTATGCAGGCCCCGCTCATTGATACGCTTAACCGGGTGTATGATAAAGAAAATAACATGAAATATACATTCCGGAATATTGTCTCACTGCGTATCCCGGAAGGATACAGGATTTCGGGAATTCCAGAAAAGTCCGAATACAGGAATGAGAACTTTGGGTTCAGGATCAGTTACAGTACTGACAAAGATTTCGTTACCATGGAACAATTCTATTATTCTGATTTCCTGGTGCTCGGAAAAAAATATTTCAGTGAATGGAACTGCATGACCTCGGCAGCCGCCAAAGCATATAAAAACACAGTGGTCTTATCCAAAATCCGTTAATCCTGTTCCCATGAAAACAAGGCTTATTCTCTTCATTTCGCTTCTCACCCCCCTGGTGGTATTCTCACAATCCATTGAATACCGGAACTATGACTGGGAAAGCAATACCTCCGTCCATAAACTCTGTACCGGGGAGGAAAAAGAGCAGGCGGTGGTTTTAAAAGACCTCCGCGCCATAGAATATATATATAACAAGGACGGGGATCTCGAGAAATACTATACCAGGCACAGGATTGTGCATCTTAACGAAGATAATGCCGTAAAGTCCCATAACAGGATTTATCTTCCCGTAAACGATCCAGGCAATCTTCTTACCATTAAAGCCCGTTCAGTCACAAAAGAAGGTAAGGTTACCGAGATGTTCAAAGGAAACATGAAACAGATTAATGAAGACGGCAGCGAGTATCTTATCCTTGCGGTGGAAGGCCTTGAAAAGGGCGGAGAGCTTGAGTATTATTATACGATGAAGCTCTCTCCCGGCTACTTCGGAACAGAAACTTTCCAGTCAGGTTCCATTACTAAAAATACGGAGCTGGTGCTGATAAGTCCAAGGAATCTTGTTTTTGAAACCCGTTCATACAATAAATTTCCCGAAGCAAAAGAAGATACCAGCTTTAGCATGAAAAATGTACTGAGGGCAAGAGCGGACAGCATCCCGCCGCTTGAAGAGGAAAAATACTCCGCCTACAAAGCCAGCCTCATGCGTGTGGACTACAAGCTGGCGAAGAATACCACCAAAGGGAGCTTCCGGGTGCTCACCTGGACGGATGCAGGAAAAATCTATTATAACCTTGTGCATGACAACGGAAAAGACAATGCAAAAGCGGCAGGCAAACTGTATGAAAAACTCAGGCTCGGGAACATAAATGCCCCCGAGGACAGGATCAGGGAAATAGAAAATTACATCAAGAGCAATATCAATATCCAGAAAGGATCCGTTGCACAGCCTCTTGAACAGGTCCTCAAAAATCACATAGGTAACGAGATAAGCGTGCTTACTCTTTTCGCCCTTCTCCTTGAAAAGTGCGGTATCAAATATGAGCTTGCCATCACCTGCGACCGCACAGAACGTGTCTTTGACGAGGATTTCGACACATGGGATGATCTCGATGAATACCTTCTTTATTTCCCGGATTACCGCAAGTACCTCTCTTCGTCCAATTATTCATACCGCTATGGGCTGATACCATACACCTTAACCAACAACAAAGCACTTTTTGTAAAAGAGGTCTCCATAGGTGACACCAGGAGCGCCCTTACAAGCATCAGGCTTATCCCTCCCGTCCCTGCTGAGATAAGTTATGACAATCTTGACATCAGCGTTGACCTGGGGGCGCCGGCAGAGCAGGCAAGGTTTCATGTAAAACGCAGCATGAACGGGTACAGTGCAGCAAACGTGCGGCCTCTTTACTTTTATTCAAACGATGAAAACAAAAAAGATCTTGCCGAGAATGTACTTAAGATGGGGATTACGGATGCACGGCTGGAAAACCCTGCTGTACAAAACTTCAACCTGGCCGCAGGCGATGCAGGTAAGGAATTCATTATGGAAGGCGATATCTCTTCTGAATCACTCATAGAAAAAACAAACGATGCATATCTTTTTAAAATCGGTGAAATTATCGGCCCGCAGGAAGAGCTTTACCAGGAAAAGCCCAGGCAAAACCCGGTAAACCTCACCTACACGCACAGCTACCTCCGCACAATCTCCGTAAAGATACCGGATGGATATACAGCCAGGGGGGCTGAAAAACTGTCAATGAGCGTGGTAATGCCCGACAGTTCCTCGGGTTTTATTTCGACCTATACGCTTAAGGGAAATGAGCTGCTCGTTTCAGCCAGGGAATATTACGGGAAGTACGACTATCCCGTGGATCAGTTTGCCGGCTTCAGGAAAGTGATAAATGCCGCGGCCGACTTCAACAAGATTGTAATTGTGCTGGAGAAAAAGTAAAGCCTTCCGGGATACATGTGCGGGAAGCTTTTTGCCGGTAGTAATTTATCACCCGTTCACCCGCTCCATCCTGATTATTCTCACCGGGCAGTTTTTAAGTGCAAGTGAGTCGGAATGGGTTTCTTCCGTTTTAAGAAGAAATACCCCTTTTTTTTCCACCCCGCCTACCAGCACACTTTTTCCGTCCTTCCGGGATATTCTCCATCTCATGGGAGCAGCTTCCACACAGGCATTGCAACCTATGCATTTTTTGCGCCAGTGAGATATCCTGACCATCAGGAGGAAATTATTTTATACAGCTTATCCGAAGGACGGACCTTTTCACATACAGGCATCGTTATGATTTCCCCTTTTTTCACCAGTTCTCTTTTTTCATCATCAACCCTGAGCTCCTCTGCCTTTCCTTCCACCACCCCCGTAACCGGCCCGCTGACAAGAAACGCATCGCCTTTGCCGAGACTGCCGGATTCCATTTTAAATTCAGCAACACCAATCCTATCAAAATATTTAACCCCTTTTCCTATGTATATTTTCTTTTTCGTTGCCGCAGAACCATAGGTACTGCTCCACTCCCCCATTTTCCTTCCAAGGTAATACCCGTCCCAGAAGCCTCTGTTAAATACTTCCGCAAGATCCTTTTTCCATTGTGAGATTCTCCCTTCGGTAAAGGTTCCGGAAGCAATGGCATCAATAGCTTCGCGGTAACACTTTGTGACGGTATAAACATAATCTTCACTCCTGCCCCGCCCTTCAATTTTCAGGACGGACACCCCCGCCGAAATAATCCTGTCAAGAAAATCAATGGTACACAAGTCTTTCGCCGACATAATATATTCATTATCAACCTGCAGTTCAATACCATCTTCCCTGTCAGTTACAACATAGCTCCTCCTGCAGTTCTGAACACATGCTCCACGGTTAGCTGAAGCAAAATGAGAATGCAGGCTGATATAACATTTCCCTGATACTGCCATGCAGAGGGCCCCGTGGGCAAACACCTCTATTCTCACATTTTTTCCCGAAGGGCCTTTTATTTTTCTTCTCTTAATCTCCTTCGCTATCCTTCCAACCTGTTCGAGCGTAAGCTCACGGGCGAGAACCATCACATCCGCATAATGTGCGTAAAACTCAACCGCCTCGGTATTGCTGATATTAGCCTGTGTTGAAACGTGCAGGGGAATCCCAATCTTTTTCGCATAGCCCATTACAGCCTGATCGGAAGCAATAATCGCATCAACATTATTTTTCTTTGCCTCATCAGCTATATGGCGCATCAGGGAAAGATCGTGGTCATAGAGTATAGTGTTCAGCGCCAGGTAGGTTTTCACATGACTCCTGTGCGCAAACGATGTTATTTTTTCCAGGTCATCAACCGTGAAATTTACGGACGACCGTGCTCTCATATTTAACTGTTCAACACCGAAATAAACGGAGTTACACCCGGCCTTTATTGCTGCTGAGAGGGACTCCCACGATCCGCATGGAGAAAGAATCTCTGTATTGTTATGCTCATTCTTCACAAAACCTCCATCCTGAAATTAAATCCGGTGAACAGCATGGCAAGGGCGATAATAGTCATCATGACAATATGTAAAGCAAGCCAGGGAAGATTTTTGGTGTTAAGCACAGGGATTATAAAAAGCCGGGCATGAACGGCAAGCAGCAATGTGGCGGACAGGAATATCAGTTTCAATCCTATATGAATATGTGCCCTGTCGGAAAAAGAAAACCATTCTGCGGGAGAAACATAAATTGAAGCTATCCACAGCCCCGTTACAGCCTGGAGCACAAGAGAAGGGATTCCGGCTTTCTCATAGCGCTCTTCAAAACTCTTCAGCACTTCCGGGTTCTTTTCCCTGAGCGCCTTTGGCAAAACAGAGAGTGCCAGCACCAGGTGGCCGCCCACCCATACGGCAGCCCCGACCAGGTGAAGAAGTATCAGAATTTTGAGCAGCATAACCGTAAATAATTTTCAGGAAATCCCTGCGCCTATGCTTTTCCCGCCATCAACATAAATTGTCTGACCGGTGATAAAACAGTTTTTTCCGGACGCCAGAAAAGCGACAAGGGCGGCCACGTCTTCCGGCGTTCCCATAGACTTTGTAGGTTGTGCGTCAATGAGTTTTTCAAGAACTTCTTTATCAAGTTTTTCAGTCATGGGGGTTTTTATCAGGCCCGGAGCAACAGCATTCACACATACCGAATACCTGCCGAGTTCAAGGGCAAGGACACGCGTAAGAGAAACGATACCGGCCTTGGATGCAGCGTAATTGCTCTGCCCCCTGTTCCCAAGCCAGGCTCTTGAGGCAATATTGACAATCCTGCCTGAGCGCTGTTCCTTCATAAGCTTTGCAGCCTCCCTGCACATCAGCCAGGTTCCTTTCAGGTTCACATTCATTACAGTTTCATAATCATCCATGCTCATATTCCAGATAAGGTTGTCTCGTATAATACCGGCATTGTTAACCAACACATCGAGTCGGCCATACTCTTTCCTGATTTTTTCAAACAAATGGATGACAGTCGCCTCCCTGGAGATGTCAGCTTTGGCAAACGCTGTCTTATCCCTTCCGTATTCCATCAAAAGCTTCTTCCCGTTCTTTTCATCAGCATCAACGGCA
>JAHEYN010000023.1 GCA_023251555.1 Bacteroidota bacterium
TCATTGAAGCGGCTCACCCATTGCGGTAACTCTTTCATATAGTAGGTGCTGCTGACCCAGTTCCCGCTTTCGCCGTCATACCAGTATGCTGCATCTCCCATGTGCCCTGCCGGCAGAATGGCCCCCCTGTCCTTGAGGCTTATCCCTATTACCCTGCACTGTTTTCCCCAAGAAACTTTAAGCTCATCTCCTATGGTGTTGTTAAAAAGATTGGCGGGCGACATCATGCCTGCAGAAGGGGAGTTGCTGCCTACCGTGCGGCAGGAGGTATCCTGCACACAGTAAACAGTGTCCCCTGTATTCCTGTCATACCACTCATTGGCAACAATTCCGTTTACGGATGGCGTGGTCCCCGTAAAAATGGAAGCATGGCCGGGAGCTGTATAGGTGGGAACATAGCTGTAGTTTGCATTTTTGCATACATAGCCTTCTCCTGCAAGTTTTTTGAACCCGCCTTCCCCGAATTTGTTCCAGTATCTTGAGAGATAATCATAACGCATCTGGTCAACCACGATTCCGATGATGAGTTTTGGCTTTGCCGGGGTACCTTGCTGCTGTGCAAGGGCAGGGCCTGCCTGCAGGGCGGCAAGAAATGAAATCAGCAGTATCAGTTTGTTTTTCATGCGGCGCGTTCTTTTACCAGCACTGCCATAAGGAAGAAACAAACAGCGATATTGATGATGATATTGGCCAGGCCGTATAAGATATTTCCCGAACGGAACAGCATGACACTTTCGTAACTGAATGCAGAGAAGGTGCTGAGTCCTCCGCAGAATCCCGTCAGCACAAGGAGGCGTATGGCAGAATTGGCGGATACCCGGTCATGGAACAGCAGCAGGAATATTGAAAGTGTAAGACAGCTTAGTATGTTCGAGAGCATGGTTCCTGCAGGGAGCGTGGTTTTGAGCAGGATGCCTGAAAGAATGGAGATGCCATACCTGAAGAGGCATCCGAGGCCTCCTCCTATAAAGACGGCAAGAAGATTATTTATCATGGCCGGAAATTGTTATAAAGTAAGAGAGGATTTTTGCGGCAGCATAGCCGGTCGCCATTCCCCATAAAGCTCCTGCTGCAATGTCGGCAGGGTAGTGGACGCCGTTATATATTCTGCTGTATGAAACCAGGGTTGCCCATCCGAACATAATCAGGGGAAGGTAGCGAATGCGGTGACGGAGGATAAATGTCATGAACATCGCAAGGGCAAATACATTGGCGCTGTGGGAGGAGATAAATCCGTATTGCCCCCCGCAGTCTCCTGTCAGGCGGATCAGGCTGGCGATTTGCGGGTTGTGGCAGGGGCGGAGGCGATGAAAAATATTTTTAAACAGATGTACCGAGCCCTGGTCGGTAATTGTTATCAGCACCCCTGCAGTTAATATTACCATAACTGTTTTTTTTGCAAAGATCCTTACGGTAAGCCCCAGCAGGAATGCATAAAAAGGAATCCATATCCACCTGTTGCTCACCCAGAACATGATGATATCAAGCACAGGATGGCGCTTCCCGTTGATGAAAAGAAGAACATTCCTGTCAAGGCTTTTGAGGGATTCCATTAATGGCATGGGAGGCGGTTATGAAGAAGTTGTTGCCAGTTCTTTCCAGATCATGTCTTTAAGCTTCTGAATATTTTTCCCGGTAGCCGAAGATATAAAAACGGATTTTATTTTTTCAGGGAGGTCTTTTTTCATTTCTCCGATAAGATTATCATCAAGCAAGTCGCACTTGGTAACAGCGAGCAGTCTGGGTTTGTGGAGGAGTTCCGGGTTGTAAAGTTTTAATTCGCGCAGGAGGATATTGTATTCTTTCCTGATATTTTCCGTGTCGCATGGGATCATAAAAAGCAGGACGGAGTTTCTTTCGATATGCCTGAGGAATCTTGTCCCCAGTCCTTTACCTTCATGTGCACCTTTTATGATTCCCGGTATATCGGCCATCACAAAAGAAAGGTTATCCCTGTAGGAAACCACGCCCAGGTTTGGAACGAGAGTGGTAAAAGGATAGTCGGCAATTTCCGGTTTTGCCGCGGACACAACGGACAGCAGCGTGGATTTTCCTGCATTGGGAAAGCCGACGAGCCCCACGTCTGCCAGTAGTTTGAGTTCGAGGACTTTCCATTCTTCTTTCCCGCTTTCTCCCGGCTGTGCAAATCGGGGTGCCTGTCGGGTGGAGGTTTTAAAGTGATTGTTCCCCAGACCTCCCCGTCCGCCCTCCAGCAGTATTTCCTGCTGCCCGTGTTCTGTGATCTCGAACAGGAATTTTCCGCTTGCGAAGTCTTTTGCTATGGTACCGACGGGAACCTCAAGAACCTCATCTTTCCCATCCGCACCGGTCCTGAGTGCTGATTCACCGGCACCTCCGTTTTCGGCGATAACATGTTTCCTGTATTTAAGATGAAGCAGTGTCCAGTATTGCCGGTTTCCGCGGAGGATGATATTTCCTCCGTGCCCGCCGTCTCCCCCGTCAGGTCCTCCCTTGGGGGTCAGCTTGTCCCTGTGAAAATGGACAGAACCCTTTCCGCCGGAACCGGAGCGGCAGCATATCTTTACGTAATCAACAAAATTGGATCCGGGCATGCTGCAGGATTATTTTTCCCTGAAGCGATCTATTTTTTCACAGAGGCTGTTAAAAATATCCTCAATATCGCCTATGCCGTTTACAGCGTGAAATTTTTTCTGTGCAGAATAGTATTCCTTCAGGGGAGCGGTTTTGTTGTTGTACTCTGAAATTCTTTTTCGCACAACGGATTCCTCTGTGTCATCGCTCCGCCCCGAATCTTTCCCGCGCTGCCGTATTCTCTTGCACAACTCTTCTTCACTCACCTCAAGGGCGAGCATCATGCTGACAGGATGTCCTTTTCCGTTCATCAGCATATCCAGGGCTTTAGCCTGAGCTACTGTTCTTGGAAAGCCGTCAAATACAAATCCGTTTGCGTCTTTCCGGGCATCAAGATTGTTGCTGATCATTTTTACAACGATTGCATCCGGAACAAGCACACCGGCATCCATCATTTTTTGGGCTTCCGTTCCCAGCGGTGTTCCGGCACTGACCTCGCTCCGCAGTATGTCGCCTGTGGACAAATGAACCAGGCGGTATCGTTGTGTAAGTTTCTGGGCCTGGGTGCCTTTTCCCGCGCCGGGAGGACCAAAGAGAACAATATTCAGCATGGATTGTTTGAGTTTATAAGTTTGTAGATTCCCTGAAGATTCCTTCCTTCCCCGTGGTAATCCATCCCATAGCCTGCGACAAAGACATCAGGAATTTTGAATCCTGTATATGCGATTTTAACCGCGGATTCACGCGGGATATCTTTCAGCAGCAGGGAAGCGACACATACCGACAAAGGTTTTTCTTTTTCTAATTCTTCACAAAGATAACTAATAGTATTCCCTGAATCTATAATGTCTTCAAGAATGATGATATTCCTTCCTGATATTTTTTCCGTAAGCCCCCAAATTGTCCGGATAGTTTTTTCTCTCTCTGTTCCATTGTAGGATGAGACCCGGATGAAATCAAGCCCGGAGCGCGGGTGAATATGCCTGAGAAGGTCGGCAGTAAAAAGGAAAGCTCCGTTCATAACGCAGATAAATAAAGGATTTTTTTTCAGGAAATCGTTGCTGATTTCCATAGCCATTTCCTCAATGCGTGATTGTATCCTGCCAGGGGCAATCAGGAGGGAAAAAGTTTTACCGAGGATGCGGACGCTATCCTCTGTGGTATGGATGTTCATTGCAGGTCTGGGAAGTTATCCGGCAGTATTTTCAGGGTTTTCGGAGGGAAATCAGTAGTAAGTCAGCCTGATGACGTCTGCAATATGCTTGGCAAAACGGATGACCTGCCGGCTGTAGCCGTATTCATTGTCATACCATACATAGAGTACTATGTGTTTTTTGTCTTTGGCAACAATGGTGGCAGGGCTGTCAAAAATGCTTGCACAGGGGTTGCCCACGCAGTCGGTTGAAACCAGTTCCTGGGAATAGGAGTATTGTATTTGCTCAATGAGATCTCCCTTCAGGGCGGCATCTCTCATGATCTCGTTCACATCATCCCTTGACGTTTCTTTTTTTACCGTAAGGCTTAGGATGGCGAGAGAAACATCAGGAGTGGGGACCCTCACGGCATTTCCGGTGAGTTTTCCTTCGAGATGGGGAAGCACTTTTGCAACTGCTTTGTCGGCACCGGTTTCTGTAATGACCATGTTCACCGCAGCAGAACGGCCCCGGCGGAATTTCTTATGATAATTATCCAGGAGGTTTTGATCGTTGGTGTATGAATGGATGGTTTCAATATGTCCTCCTTCGATTCCCAGCAACCGGTCAATCACGGCGAGAACAGGCACGATAGCATTGGTGGTGCATGATGCGGAAGAGAAAATGTTTTCTTCCGGCTTGTATTTGTTCTGGTTAATCCCGAATACAATATTGGGGATATCGCCTTTTCCGGGGGCTGTAAGTAAAACTTTCCCGACACCCTTGGACTCAAGGTGCTTTGCAAGGCCTTCTCTTTCCCTTGTAGCACCTGTGTTATCTATGAGAAGTGCGTCGTCAATACCGAAAGCGGTGTAGTCTATTTTAGCAGGGTCGCTTGCGCCGATCATGTGAATGGTATGGCCGTTTACGATAAGCGCCTTGTTTTCGTAATCTTCGATCACGGTACCCGGAAACGGGCCATGTACGGAATCAGCCCTGAGTAATTCCGCTCTTTTCCTGATATCTGTTTCGCTGTTATTTCTTGTTACGATGGCGCGGATCCTCAGCTGTTCCCCTTTTCCCGCCTGTGAAATAAGTTCCCTTGTGAGCAGGCGCCCTATGCGGCCGAAGCCGTAAAGCACAACATCTTTGGGTACAAGGGTGCGCTTGTCCTGGCCGATAAATCCTTTTAATTTATCACCAATAAAGCCGGCTTTGGTTTTGTACTTTCCTTTTTCAGCCAGCCATTCGGCCCCGAGCCTTCCTATGTCAATCCTTGCCGGTGCCAGGTTCAGCAGGGATATTTCCCTGGCCAGTTCCATGGTGTCTATGATATTAATGGGCTGCTTTACGATATTTTTTGCGTAAAGATGGAGGTTCAGGATCTCGCTGGTGCTGCGGTCAACGAGCTGATTTCTGAAGATGATCAGCTCTACCGATTTGTCAAACCATAAATGACCGATGACACTGATGAGTTCAATGGCAGCTTTCTCATACTCCAGCCATTCTTTCATCTGGCTCTCATAGTTTTTTGCAGCCTCGGATTTGGTAAGTTCAGAGATCATGATTTTGTTTGATTTAGGAAAGGGAGAAGGAAGGGCTATTTAGCCGAGGTAGGCCTTCAGCAGGCGGCTCCTTGACTTATGCCGCAGTCTCCGGATGGCTTTTTCCTTGATTTGGCGTACCCGCTCGCGGGTAAGGTCGAACTTGGCTCCTATTTCTTCAAGCGTCAGCCCGTGATTCATGCCGATACCGAAAAACAATTTTATAACTTCTCTCTCTCTTTCAGTGAGTGTATTTAAAGACCGTTCAATTTCTTTCTGGAGCGACTGGGATATAAGCAGGTTATCCGCACGGGGGGAATCCTGGTTTTCAAGCACGTCAATAAGGCTGTTGTCTTCTCCCTGAACGAAAGGCGCATCCATGGATACATGTTTACCTGAAACACGCTGGGTGTCGGCCACCTTTTCCACGGGCAGGTCAAGGACGGCTGCAAGCTCTTCTGTGGACGGCTCTCTTTCGAACTGCTGCTCGAGTTTCGAATAAGCCTTGCTGATTTTGTTGAGGGAGCCCACCTGGTTAAGCGGGAGCCTTACAATCCTTGACTGCTCTGCAAGCGCCTGAAGGATAGACTGGCGGATCCACCATACGGCATAGGAGATGAATTTAAATCCTCTTGTCTCATCGAATCTTTTTGCAGCCTTGATGAGCCCCAGGTTACCTTCGTTGATGAGGTCGGGCAGGCTGAGTCCCTGGTTCTGGTATTGCTTGGCAACAGATACGACAAACCTCAGGTTAGCCTTGGTAAGGCGGTCAAGCGCACGCTGGTCGCCTTCCCTGATTTTCCTTGCGAGAATTACCTCTTCTTCGGCACTGATAAGCTCCTCTCTTCCTATTTCCTGCAGGTATTTCTCAAGGGACTGGCTCTCCCTGTTCGTGATGGATTTGGTTATCTTTAGCTGCCTCATGTTTCAAATTTTAGTTTGAGAAATTCAACTTTTTTAAAAGACGTGCAAAGCTACTTATTTAATATTGATCCACCAAGATAAATCCGCAGGTGAATTTCAGGGGTGAGAAGCCTGTTTTTTTACAACCCGAAAGCATAGTAAGCCCTTGATCCGTTGGGATACAACCCTTCTATCAGAACCCCGCCTTTTTTGTTGCGGAGAACCTCCACCAGGTCATTGTTATTGGTGATTTCTTTCCGGTCAACATGGGTAATGATAAACCCTTCTTTAATACCTGCCATCCTGAGTTTTCCGCCTGAGAGGGATTTTATCCTTACGCCCCCGTTAATCCTGAGGGAGCTCAGTTCGTCAGGGGAAACATTTTCAAACTCAGCTCCGAGCAGGGATGTGATTTCATTTCCACTCTTTTTCACAACCTCGGTGGTGCCGTTTTTATTCCTCAGAACAATGGGAAGAAGCATCTCTTTATCCTCCCTGACAATGGCGAGAGTTACTTTGTCGCCCGGGCGGAACCGTCCAACCTGCTCCTGCAGCTGGGAAGGAGTGTTGACCTCTGTTTCCCCTACTTTCAGTATGACATCTCCTTCGCGGAGTCCTGCATCTTTGGCAGAGCCGCCTTCCATCAATCCTGCAACATAGATACCTTTGATATGCTTTATTTTCTTTTCCTCGGCAAGTTTGTAATCTACCTCCTTGATGTTGATGCCCAGAAAACCGCGCTGGACTTCGCCGTACTCAACCAGGTCGTCCACCACTTTTTTGACGATGTTTACGGGGATGGCAAAAGAGTAGCCGGTATATGACCCCGTATTGGAAGCTATGGCAGCATTGATTCCCACCAGTTCGCCCCGGGTGTTTACCAGTGCTCCGCCGCTGTTGCCGGGG
This sequence comes from Bacteroidota bacterium, assembly GCA_023251555.1. Taxonomy (GTDB): domain Bacteria; phylum Bacteroidota; class Bacteroidia; order AKYH767-A; family JAHEYN01; genus JAHEYN01. Next base: position 7,040 of record JAHEYN010000023.1, read on the forward strand.
TTTACGGCTGCATCTGTCTGGATGAAGGACTCTATCTTATACTGGTTGTTCAGGATGTTGATGTCTCTCGCCTTGGCGCTTACAATTCCCGCAGTTACTGTGGAAGTGAGGTTAAACGGGTTTCCTACAGCGAGCACCCATTCACCGACTTTCAGGTCGTCGGAATTGCCATAGCCGATGAAAGGCAGTCCTTTCTCTTCGATCTTAAGCAGTGCTATATCCGTGGAAGGATCGGTACCAATGATTTTTGCCGTAAAAATTCTTTTATCATTCAGCGTTACTTCCACCTTTTTCGCGTTTTGGACCACGTGGTTGTTAGTCACAATGAATCCGTCGTCGCTGATAATCACTCCCGACCCGGTGGCTTCCCGCTGCTCAGGCTGGTTATACCTCCGGTCTCCCCAGAAAAAACTCCCGAATGGATCAAATAATGGCTGGTAGGCATCACCGGCCTCTTCATAGGTGGATTTTACGTGAACAACAGCGTGCACTGACATTTCCGCCGCTTTTGTAAAATCCACTGCCGCTTCCGGGGGGGCTGTGTACGAAGCAAAATGTACGGGCTGCTTTAAACCGCCCTGTGGCTTTGGGTATGGCTCCCCTGAAAATGATTTGTAAACAAATGCCCCGCCGGTTCCTCCGGCTATGGCGATCATCAGAAGGATTGCATTTTTTTTAATGGAGTTAAGCATAATTCAGGTTTTAATTTTTTCTGTATCAGGATACAAATAATATGCCACCGGGCATAGCAGGGAAAAAAAGATAAATTTTGTCAGGGAAAAGTTTCATTACAGTTATAACAAACGAACTTTGGTTATACAATATTGCATATTTAAATTTTGACTTATTTTTACAGGGCAATCAAATGTATTTTTCTGCCAGAAAATATTCCGATGCAGAACTGCTTGCCGGCCTTAAAAGCGGGAACAGGAAGCTGCTGCTTTATCTTTTTAAGAGATACAGGAGGCATGTAAAAAGATTTGTTATCTCGAACGGGGGCAATGCTTCCGATGCTAATCCCCTTCTCGGGGATGCTCTCCTGAAGGTGTGGAATGACGCAGCAAAAAATGTACTTCTCCCCGGCACACAAACTGAAGCATACCTCCTTGGTGTGGTGGAAGAGCTATGGAGAAATAAACACGATGAGATAAGTATCCGCAATTATATTGAACAGCGCACGATCCCCAAAGTAAATCTGAGAATTGTTCCGGCTGTCCTTGGCATCCTTCTGCTGTCGGCCATTGGGCTATGGTGGTATATGGATAACGAGCCTGTGGAAAGGATTGCCGGAAAGGAAAATGTGTCAGACCTTTCCATTAAATCTGACAGCATGAATGTGCCGAAAAACACTCCCGCAGAACGGCCCCGGCCCGAAAAGTTATACAAAGCTCCGGCCGTCTCTCTCAGGAGTCAGCCCCGTGATAGCATAACTGCATTGTCACACGCTGTTTCCGCTGCTGCCGGGAGCGAAAAGGCAGCCATCTCCGACAGTACGGGCGAGGATAATGCAATGGCAGCTGCGGAAGATATTGTTGTCAGGAAGGATGAACTGATGGTAACCCGAAGCATCAGGGTCCTTGTTATCGGGGAAGAATCCGGCCAGGAAAGCACTCCCCCGGAAAGCACTCTTGCAGGAGAAACCGCCGCAAAATTGAATCCCGAAGCCGCTCTCCCGCAAGAAGAGAAAGAGCCGGCAGGCTATTCCGTGGAGTTCTGGAAATCCCCCATCAATTACAGGGGCTATAAAATGGGAAAGGGAAAAATCATTGTGTACGGGCTGGAGTATCCTGAGCTGACAAAACTGTATCTTGTCAGGGGAAATTATTACCTCGAAAATGCACAGGCCTATTATCAACTCCGGCAGGGAAGTGAATTCCAGGTTTTTTACAGGGTTAATGACAGTGCCATCCTCGCACAGCTGAAGAAATGAAAATACATTTTTATAAATATCACGGTACGGGCAATGATTTTATCATCATTGACGACAGGAATATGCGAATCAAGAGTCCCGGTAAAAAGCTTGCATCGGCGCTTTGCGACAGGCGTTTCGGAATCGGAGCCGACGGACTGATGTTTCTCCGGAAGCAGCAGGGTTACGACTTCAGGATGGTTTATTATAATTCGGACGGGAAAGAAAGCTCCATGTGCGGGAACGGCGGGCGGTGCATAGTGGCATTCGCAAAGCAAACCGGAATTCTACGGGGCAAAGAAGCTTCTTTCATTGCAATGGATGGTGTCCATAAAGCCATTCTTTTTAACAATAAATGGGAGCGTGAAATGAAAATCAGGCTGCAGATGTCCGATGTCGGGAATATTCTGGAAGAGAACGAAGGCTGTGTGATGGATACAGGCTCTCCGCATCTTGTGCAGTTTGTGAATGATATCCTGGAGAAGGATGTCACCCGGGAGGGGAGAGCGATCCGAAACAGCGCCCTCTTCAAAAAGAAAGGAATCAATGTGAACTTTGTGCAGGAGGAACAGGGCAGGATTTTTGTCAGGACTTACGAGAGAGGCGTTGAAGCCGAGACCCTTTCTTGCGGAACAGGCGTTATTGCCGCCGCCCTTGCCTCGGCTTATGCCGGCCTCATAAAAACAGGGACGCAAAATAAAGTCAGGGTATCCACCCTCGGCGGGGAGCTTCTCGTGTGCTTTCAGAAAAAAGGCAGCGGATTCATGGATATATGGCTTGAAGGTCCCGCCACTTTTGTTTTTAAGGGAGAAGTAAATGTCTGAGGCTTTTATTTTCAGGGATGTGAAAGCCGCTTCCGCAGAAATCCTCCCGGAAGGCATCTTCATCATGCTCATCAATGCCTGTGACAGGCCTCCTCATCTCGCCCTGCTGACAGGAAGTAAAATATATGCGCTCAGCGCAAAAGGCCGTCAGGTAATGTTTCCCCTTGAAAAGCAACTCAGGCTGATAAAATCCAGAAAAATAAAATCATTATTTATAAAATTAAGTAACAACATATATATATCTGATAATCAATTATTTAAAAAAGCCGAAAACAGTGTACTTTTATATGAAAAGGCAGCTCCCGGCATTGCTACCTGTCTTTCGCCGGTAAAGTTATTTTGCGCCAGTGTTTTTGGGGTGGATGTTTCCGGGGTGAATTTCATTTTTGATCTTCTGCCATTGCTGCAAAAAGATAATCTTGTTTCAGGTTATTATCATTTTTGGATGGAAGATGTTCTGATTGGAGGGAACTTTCATTTCCAGAAATACACCATGCAGGATATTTACGAAAGCATACGCCGCATGGAGCCTCACGAAATTATCGCCTGATGCTTCAAGGAAAAAAACTGCGCCTGCGTGCCCTCGAGCCTTCGGATACTGAAGTGCTGTACCGCTGGGAGAACAGCTCTTCTGCATGGCTCGTCAGCGGTACGCTTACTCCATTCTCGAAACATGTGATTGCTCAATATATTTCATCTTCCCATAATGATATTTATATCAACAGGCAGCTGAGGCTGATGCTGGAGCCTCCCGGAGCAGATCCTGTCGGCTGCATAGACCTGTTTGACTTTGATCCTGCCAACAGGCGCGCAGGCGTTGGAATACTCATCGGTGATGTTTCACAAAGAAGAAAAGGATATGCTTCCGAAGCCTTGTCTCTTCTCAGGGATTATTGCTTTGGGGTGCTTCACCTCCATCAGCTTTATGCACATATCGCTGCCGGAAACAAGGAGAGCATGGGACTTTTTATTAAGTGCGGATTTGAGGAGTCCGGAGTGCTGAAACAATGGTCATACCAACGGGAGCGATGGATCGATGAACACATCATGCAGTGTATAAATAAAAATACCCGCACGTGATATCCTCCCGGAGAAGAACGGTTTCTTTTCTTTTTTTTTCAGCCCTCATCACAGTATCTGCTCCGCTTTTTTATTGCAGCCGTAATGAACAAAAACAATTTGTGTCCGGGGATACCCTGCAGTATGTGGGAATGGAGGCTTGCAGGAAATGCCATGAGGATAAATACCGGACATTCATGGAAACAGGTATGGGCAAGTCCTTCGGGCCGGCCTCCAAAAGTAAGAGTTCAGGAAAGTTCGGAACACATGCGAAGGTTTATGATAAACTCCTCGATTTTTATTATGTTCCTTACTGGGAAGGTGACAGCCTTTGCATCCTGGAATACAGGATGGAGAAAGATGACACTGTCTATAAAAGAACTGAAAAAATATCCTACATCATTGGGTCCGGGCAGCATACCAATTCCCATCTTATAGAGAAGGAAGGCTTCCTGTACCAGGCTCCTCTTACATTTTATACGCAGAAACAGCAGTGGGATCTTCCCCCCGGTTTTGAAGGAGGGCTGAATTCCCGCTTCGGCAGAATCATAGGCCTTGAATGCCTGAGTTGCCACAATGCGTATCCATCTCTTGTTCGTGGCTCTGAAAACAAGTATGATAAAATTCCTCATGGCATTGATTGTGAACGCTGCCACGGACCCGGTTCGCTTCATGTGAAGGAAAAATCCGACGGGCATATAACAGGTGCCGGTTCCTCAATTGTGAACCCCGCGAGGCTGCCGGCCGGCCTGCAGCTTGACCTCTGCTCCCGATGCCACCTGCAGGGCAACGCAGTGCTGAACGAAGGGAAATCATTTTACGACTTCCTGCCCGGGATGAAACTTTCAGATGTGATGAATGTGTTTGTACCTGTTTATAAAGGCAGGGAAGAGGAGCATATCATGGCTTCTCATGTTGAAAGACTCAGGATGAGCCGGTGTTTCATTATGAGCAGGGAGAAGTCAAAGCACGGACTTCCTGGCGGGAAGGAGCTAAGCTGCATCACATGCCACAATCCTCATTTAAGCGTGAAAGCCACGCCGGTAAATGTTTTCAATGCGGCATGCAACGGATGCCACCATGAGCAGGATGCCCCGCTCTGCTCTGAAAGGGCTGAAGCACGTTCTCTTGTAAAGAATGATTGCTCCGGCTGCCACATGAAAAAAAACGGGACCACGGATATTCCGCACGTGACCAATACGGATCATTATATCAGGAAATATCCCGCTAAGGCACTCAGCGGAGGGCATGAAGTTTTTGAAGGGCTTACGTGCATTAACAATCCTGATCCTCCCGCCGGAGCAAAAGCCAGGGCCTGGCTGCAGTATTACGAGAAGTTCCGGGCAAATCCTGCCTTTCTTGACTCTGCAGGAAAATACCTGGAGAATAAAACGCCGACTGAAATAAAGAAGAATTTCCGTGATCTGGTGTACCTGTGCAGCCTCAGGAAAGATTATAAAAAAATTATCACATACATCACCGCCCTTACCGTTTCGGTAAATATGGATTCCGGATTTTCACGGTTCTCCGCGGATAATGCCGATGCCTGGCTGAACTACAGGATAGGGGAAGCCTATTTTCACACGGGAGAATACTCGCATGCATTTGATTATTTCTCCAGGGCTTCCCGCCTTTCACCTTTCAACCCGGATTTCCGGAACAAGCAGGGAGCAGCGTTAATGCAGCTGGATAAACCCCTGGAGGCAAAAAAAATATTTGAAAAACTCTCTGTCGGATTTCCGGGTTTTATCCCTGCTCTCTCCAACCTCGGCTACCTGTATCTCCGGCTTGACGGAGATACCGCCCGTGCATCCGGCTTATATGCTGAGGCACTGGCTCTTGACCCTGACTATGAACCGGCGCTGCTCAACAAGGCAGGTCTTATGGCATACGAGGGGAAATTTGCTTCAGCAGAAAAAATCCTGGAACATATCCTGAAAAAAAATCCTGCTAACCGGGATGCGCGTGCTGCTTTGAAGCAGCTAAAAGAAAGGCAGTGATTCGCAACCGGTAAACGACAGAAGCCAGCTTAAAAATATCTTTTGCCTGATTTTATGGCGTCTTTTCTCACTACGCGGAAGAACAATTATCTTTACCGCATGTTTGAAAATCTTACCGATAAGCTGGAACGTGCCATCAAGGTACTGAAGGGCCACGGACGTATTTCTGAAGTAAACATCTCAGAAACCATGAAGGAGGTGCGTAAAGCCCTCCTGGATGCGGATGTTAATTATAAAATTGCCAAGCAGTTTACCGACACAGTGAAGGAAAAAGCGCTGGGGCAGAATGTCCTTACAGCGGTTTCGCCCGGCCAGATGATGGTGAAAATAGTGCACGATGAGCTGGCGGCACTCATGGGTGGAAGTCACGCTGAGATAAGTCTGAAAGGCAACCCGGCTGTGGTTCTCATGTCCGGTCTTCAGGGTTCCGGTAAAACTACCCTTTCGGCCAAACTTGCCAGTTTCCTGAAAAACAAAAAAGGGAAATCTCCTATGCTCGTTGCCTGCGATGTATACCGCCCTGCGGCAATTGACCAGCTTAAAGTCCTCGGAGAACAGACTGGTATTTATGTTTACGCAGAGCCGGAAAATAAAAACCCCGTGCAGATTTCACGCAGTGCCATTGCCTATGCGAAAGATCATGGCTTTGGAGTTGTGGTTATTGATACAGCAGGCCGGCTTGCTGTGGATGAAGATATGATGAAGGAGATAGAGGCGCTTAAAAATGCTGTTAACCCTTCGGAGACTCTTTTTGTAGTGGATGCCATGACCGGGCAGGATGCAGTGAATACGGCAAAAGCTTTCCACGACAGACTGAACTTCGATGGCGTCGTACTTACCAAGATGGACGGGGATACAAGGGGAGGGGCGGCCATCTCCATACGTTCGGTGGTGAATAAACCTGTAAAATTTATTGGTACGGGCGAGAAAGTGGATGCGCTTGATGTGTTCTATCCCGAGCGGATGGCCGACAGGATACTGGGAATGGGTGATATCGTGACGCTGGTGGAAAAGGCTAAGGAGCAGTTTGATTCAGAAGAGGCTGCCAGGATACAGAAAAAGATTTATAAGAATCAGTTTAATTTTAACGATTTTCTCCAACAGCTCCAGCAGGTTAAGAAAATGGGAAATATAAAAGATATTGTTTCAATGATTCCAGGTGTGGGAAGGGCATTGAAGGATATTGATGTCAGCAATGACTCCTTCAAGGGGATAGAATCGATTATATATTCCATGACTCCCGGTGAGCGTGAAAACCCTGACATCATTAACGGGACCCGCAGGAAAAGGATATCCGAAGGAAGCGGCCGGAACATACAGGAGGTTAACAGGCTGATGAAGCAGTTTGAGGACATGAGGAAAATGATGAAAGGCCTTTCTGCCAAGGGAGCTGCGGCAAAGATGATGGATAAGCTTCCATTTCCAAGGTAAATTTAGCTGATAAAACTGCTGTACTGTCTATGAAATTACTTGAAGGAAAACCGGTTGCCGAAGCCATCAGGGGAGAACTTTCAAAGGAGGTGGCAACTCTCATATTAAAAGGGGAGAGGCCTCCGCACCTCGCTGCCATACTTGTTGGCAACAACCCTGCATCCCAGGCTTATATAGCCTCCAAGCAGAAGGCCTGCGAACAGATTGGATTTAAATCATCTTTGTTCCGCCTTGATGAAAAAATTACCGAAAAAGAGTTACTGGATAAAATAAGTCTTATCAATGAGGATTCCGCCATTGACGGTCTGATCGTTCAGTTGCCACTCCCTCCGCACATTCGGGTTGAGAGAGTTATTATGGAGATTGCCCCTTCGAAAGATGTGGACGGCTTTCACCCGCTGAATATCGGGAGGATGGTAAAAAATCTTCCCTGCTATATTTCAGCTACTCCCTTCGGTATCCTGCAGCTTCTTGAGAGATATAATATTGAAACAGCAGGCAGGAGCTGCGTGATACTCGGGAGAAGCCAGATTGTGGGAACTCCCCTCAGCATTCTTCTTTCAAGAGATGCTTCTCCCGGTAATTGTACCGTTACTCTCTGCCACAGCAAAACTGCGGGCCTCGCGGACATTGCTGCAGGGGCGGATATTCTTGTTGCTGCCCTTGGCAGGCCCGGCTTTGTGAATGCCGGCATGGTCAGGGAGGGTGCTGTGGTAATAGATGTAGGTATCAATAAGATCCCGGATAAAAACGCGAAGAGCGGCTACCGTCTTTGCGGAGATGTGGATTTTGAAAATGTTTCGGGGAAATGTTCTTACATCACTCCTGTTCCGGGAGGAGTGGGGCCAATGACCATCGTGAGCCTGCTTCAGAACACACTTAAAGCCGCGAAAAAAGAAGTTATCTTTTAGCCAGTACGGGGAACCTCGTTTCCGCAAGGTAAAAACCCCCGAAAAATATACCGTTAAACAGAATATCAGCGGCTGCCTCATTCCTTAAGAAGGGGAGGGCAGCAATATATGATTCCAAAAGCCCTGCAATGTTTTGCGGGTATAGAGTGCTGCCATACCATGCAGCAAAGTTGGTGAGAAGAAAGAACACAAGCGAGGAAAGGAGGGATGCTCCCGCTATGGGAAGGACGCCTTTCTTTCCCTGTATCAGGATGCCCAGAAAAACGGTAAAAGCGAACGCGCCGTACACAGCCCACATGGTATTGTGAAACCCTATGAAAAGGTCGCTGACCAGCATGATTCCCATTGACAGCAGAAACGCAGCCCTTTTATCACTGAACTTTGCACCGGCAAACAGGGCGATTGCCCCCACAGCAGTGAAATTTGGGATGTAATGCCCTATCAGGCGGGTACCAATGCCCATCAGCATCAGCACAAGAATTACAAGGTTCCGGGAAGAGATTTCGGTTTTCATGGGATAGCGTATTATGAAGGCAAAAGTAAATAATTTTTTTACTATGCACCTTTCATTACGTTGAACATCCACCGGATGCCAAAGCGATCTTTACAGGTTCCCCAGTAACCCCAAAACTCATCATGGGGCGCAACCCCATCTGTACCACCTTGTGAAAGTTCTTTATATAACCTGTTGGCTTCTTCCTTTGTATCGGGATTCAAGCTGATAGTAACATTGTTTCCCTCAATCAGTTTGTGTCCCATGCTTTCCAGCATATCGGTTGCCATTAGTTGCGTACCGCCAAATATTGGTAATGCCACGTGCATCACTTTCTTTTTGTCGGCTTCGGAAAGTGCCGGTGTTCCATTTTGAGGTGGCATATCGCCCATTCGCATTATAGGATCTGAAAATTCTGTTTTAAAAACTTTCTTATAGTGGTTAAATGCTTCTTCGGCATTACCCATGAAGTTTAAATAAATTGATACGTATGCCATATTAATTCGGGGGTTAAATTCTATTTTGTCTTTATTACACTATGCATCCGGAATTTCCGGCTCAACTAATTTCACCAATTTTTCTAACGATTCCTGCCAACCCAGATAGCACATTTCTGCCGGAATAGCAGATGGAATTCCTTCCTGAATGATTTTAAGTTCTGTCCCGCAGGAAACTTTTTTGAACCAAACCGAAGTTATCATTTCTCCGGGAAGGTTCTGGTCCTCAAAAACATCAGAGTGCTTCAAAAATTCATCCGGTTTTATTTCCAAATATATACCACCCCAGGAGTGTCCGTGTCCTGTAGAAAAATTGGTAAATGACATTTTGTAACTCCCGCCCACACGCACATCTATGTTATGTATAGTACATAAAAATCCGTAAGGCGGAATCCAGGATGCAAGTGCATTGGGTTCAACAAATGCACGATAAACCTTTTCAGGAGAAGCTTTAAGAACTCTGTGTAATGTTACGCTGTTTGGCATTTTTATTTTTTGTTTACAAAGTTGAAAATTATTCACTTTTTTTTCTTAGCCGCTTTTGCTTTTTTATTGAACTCGGTACACAGGCCAATCCAATAATCAAATTCCTTTTTTGTTTTCATTCCTTCTTCGCTCACGAATACATATCCCTTCATTGGCCTGCCGGTAAAAACCATTTCCCTGCAACCATCCTTTTTGAGGGCCTCTTCGTAAACTTCGGGATCAATTCTGCACATCATTTCATCCTTCACAACGCCAACACACATCTTGCCATTAAGCATAAAGCAAGTTCCTCCAAACATATGCTTTTCTTCAACTTTCGGAAAGTGTGCTATTGCCTCCCGGATTCTGTCGTTTAGTTTTTCGTTGAATGCCATTGATTTATTTCTTAACAATTTTACTTGCAAGGAAAGCGAACAAACCAAGTATCAAACCAAAAAGTACACCAAAGCAGGGACCAGCCAGTAACATCATTAATCTTGGATGCTCAGGCATAGGCATTTTAGCTGCCATTGTGGCTTCTTCAATGTGCCCTGCAATGTAGGTGTGATAAAAAAGAATATGTGCAGAAGTGATCCATACACTATTCAATAAACTGACACAGAAGCCATGCAAAAAATACTTGGCGGGGACTTTCTTTGCAATGAAGTAAGCGCAGATAATAAAAATAAACAGCCAGAAAACCAGTTCAATGTTTCCGGGAATAATAAATACGGTAGCAAAAGCCATTGCCAATCCGAACAGCGAAAGTTGAAAGATTAATTTCCAATTCATTTTGACGTTTTTTAATTGTTATGTTCCGAAGGTAATAATTTTAGCTGTAAGCCATACGATTCAAAGATGGTCAGTGAAGTTGAATGAGGAAAAAATCAGAGCAAGGCTGTTCGCTCCCGCTCTCGCTCTGATTTTTTGCGGACTTCACCGACCAAATTTCGAACTCCATTTAATAAATTGGTATTAACCCCGGAGCAAGCTGCGGGGAATTAAACCAGGCCTTCTTGTCCGCCGAAGCGGAACGCGAAGGTGGATTAAATAATTGCAGGTCTTGGCCGATTTGAAGAAACGCTTGGAAGACTAAACTAATCTTTTGAATGCAAACGCTTTTCCAGATCCGGACTTCAATTATTTTTCGAAATTATAAGCTTTATATTTATCAGTAAATACAATGTGCGTTACTAATTCAAATGGCAATCGGGTTAATGTATAAAGAATTTCTTTTCGATTATGCCTTCTCATCCGATCATCAAGATCGCTAGTGCAACCAGTATAATAAGTTCCGTCTGAACATTTTAATAAGTAAACGTGCCACATATGTTTTATTTTAAAAGTGGACTTTGTCCACCAAAGCCCGGAGAGGCTTTAGCGCAAATATAATTTTCTTCAAAAAAAAGCCCTCCTGCGCTAAAGCTTCGGAGGGCGAAGGTGGAGCCGGTGGGATTTGAACCCACGTCCAAACAAGGAACCCATATACCTTCTACATGCTTAACCGGTTTTTAATTGTCGGGGTATGGTTGGCAAACCGGCGGGCCTGCCGTACCCTTATCTGCTTTTTAAGCACACAGGCAGGCAGACTGACTGTGTGTTCCCCGCTTTTACGGTGCTTCGATCCGGAACGCTGCAGGGAATGGCTCCCCGGGAAGCATCGCTGATTGATACCTTGTATCAGGCAGCGAGAGCGAAGTTAGATTCGCCTTTTATTGTTGTGAGAGTTAGGATTTACGTGCCATATTCACAACGCACGGCATGCTTATACATCGATCCGCCTGCTGTCGATACCTTTCGGCCCCATTGCATTTGGAAGTACAAAGGTACGAAAAATACAGGAAGGATAGAGCATTTATTACCTTTGCCATACATGATAAAGTTTAAAATCGGCATATTGCGGGAAGAAAAAATTCCCTTCGACCGCAGGGTTCCGCTTACCCCGGCACAGTGTGTGCTGGTTGAAAAAGAGTTTCCCGGCGCAGAAATCATTGTGCAGCCTTCAGCCCACCGGTGTTTTCCTGACAGCGCTTATTCCGAAAAGGGAATAAGGCTGAGCGAAGACCTCTCGGAATGCGGCCTTCTGATGGGTATCAAAGAGGTGCCTCCCGGCTTGCTTCTCCCGGGCAGGAAGTATCTTTTCTTTTCTCATACCATCAAGAAACAACCTCATAACCGCTCACTGCTTAAATCGGTTCTTGAGAAAAAAGTACAGCTTATAGATTATGAATGTCTCACAGATAAAGAGCGTAACCGTATCATAGGCTTTGGCAGGTATGCAGGTATCATAGGCGCTTATAACGGGGTCATGGGCTATGGAAAAAAATATAATCTTTTTCATCTCAGGCCTGCATATCTCTGCGGTAATAAAAAAGAAATGATAACGGAACTGGAGAAGACTCACCTTCCCAATATCCGTATTATTGTTACCGGCGGGGGGCGGGTGGCAAACGGTGCGCTTGAAACCCTCGGTGCGCTGAAAATCAGGAAGGTAACTCCTTATGAGTTCCTGAATTATACTTTCCGGGAGCCTGTTTACGTACAGCTTCATTCGGCCGATTACCATGAGGCTAAAGACGGATCTCCATGGAATTCCGGACATTTCTATGCAAATCCTTCGGAGTACCGTTCTACCTTCAGAAAATATATTCCGCATTGCGACCTGCTCATTCACTGTACTTTCTGGGACCCCAACGCTCCTATGCTTTTTACGAAAGAAGATATGAAGAATAACATGGATTTCCGCATCAGTGTTATTGCAGATGTGACCTGTGATATGGACGGGAGCATCCCCTCAACGATACGGGCTTCTGAAATACAGGATCCCTTTTACGGGTATAATCCTGTTACAGGAAAAGAAGATGAGCCTTTCAGCAAGGAAACCATTACCGTGATGGCTGTGAACAATCTCCCGTGCGAGCTTCCTGCAGATGCTTCAGAAGATTTTGGAAAAAGCCTGATAGAGAGGGTGTTTCCATCCTTGTTCGGAAAAGATACCGGTGGGCTTATAGAAAGAGCCACTATCGCAAGGGATGGCCGCCTGTCGCCTGCCTTTTCTTATCTAGAAGATTACGTAAGATAAACCCCGCCCTGCAGGAAATTCATATACTGCCGGGGAGGTTCTTCGCTTCATTCCACAGAGCATCCATTTCCGCGGGGTTCATCTCCCGCATATTTTTTCCGGCAGCTTTTGCGGATGACTCCATATATTTATAACGGGAGATAAACTTTTTATTTGTCCGCTCGAGAGCTTCTTCAGGATCAATGCTGATAAACCTCGCATAATTAACCAGGGAAAAAAGAAGATCCCCGAATTCTTCTTTCTTTTTTTCTCCCGGAGGAGCATGCAGGAATTCCTGCATTTCTTCCTTCACCTTCTCCCATACATCTTCTTTATGTTCCCAGTCAAACCCCGTGGATTTTGCCTTATCCTGTATTCTCATTGCTTTGACAAGTGCGGGGAGGGAAACGGGAACTCCTGAGAGGACGGATTCATTGCCCTCTTTGAGCTTGAGCGCTTCCCAGTTTTTCTTTACATCCTCATCTCCGGACACTTTAACATCTCCGTAGATATGGGGATGCCTGTGAATAAGCTTTTCACATAAGGCATTAATAACTCCCGTGATGTCAAACTTTCTTTCTTCGGAAGCAATCTTTGCATAAAAAACAATGTGAAGGAGAAGATCCCCCAGCTCTTTTTTTATTTTTTCCATGTCGCCGTCAAGGATCGCATCCGCCAGCTCATAAACCTCTTCGATGCTCAGATGCCTCAGGCTGCTGATGGTTTGCTTTTTGTCCCATGGACATTTCTCTCTCAGCTCATTCATGATGGAGAGGAGCCTTCCGAAAGCCTCTTCCGGTGTTCTTCTTCCTGTTTCCGGGTTTCCTGTTGTCATAATATTTTCTGTAAAGATATGGAAAGGGGGCCGAAAACAGGAGGATCCATTTCCAGGCACGGCTTATTACGCTATATTTGCTTCTCCATGAAAAAATATCTTGCCCTCACAGGATTGTTTTTTTTCGTTTTTGCAGAAACGGATGCCCGCCAGGGATTTTCAGCGGCTTCCTCTTTTAATTACGGATTCATAATCCCGCATCGCACAAGCATGGCACACCTTGTTACGGGACATGCGTATGGTTATGAATTTAACCTTGCACTTCCCACTGACGGGAGCCGGCCGTGGCACTGTATTTACAATTATCCCGTGACCGGAGTGAAAATTTATCACATGAGTCTTGGCAATGATCAGGTTCTTGGAACTGCCACGGCAGTTATTCCCTACATTGACTTTCCTCTTGTGAGAAGAGAGCGTCTTGTTTTTTCTTTTGCCCTGGGCAGCGGACTGGGGTATAACAGCAGGCATTTCAACCGCATCAGCAATCACAGCAACAATGCGATAGGATCGGGTGTCAACGGCATCATGCACGGCTGTTTTTCATTGAGCTGGAACATTGCTTCCCGCCTGTGTTTTCGGCAATCCCTTACGATCACTCATTTCTCCAACGGGGGATTTCAGATGCCCAACCTGGGAATCAACATTCCATCGCTGGGGGCAGGCATAGTATACTCCCTTTCTCCGCCCTCATCATTTTGCCGGCAGAACAGGGATAGCCTCTCTCTCCCTGATAAGAATATCCGGTACACTGTTATTTTTACCGGCGGCCTGAAGGAGGTATACCCGGCCCTGGGGCCACGGTATGCTGCATATACAGTTTTTGCGGGAGCCATGAAGCCATTGAGTTTCAAAAGCAGCCTCGGCGGCGGGGCAAACCTGTTTTATGATTACTCGGTAAAGGCGCGGATGAGAATTGATGACGCATCGGCTGCTGTGCCGGAATATAAAAACTTCAGGCTGGGAGTCTATATTTCGCATGAGCTCACTGTTTCAAGGCTTTCTGTTATTGCACAGATGGGCGTTTATGTGCTTGATTATTACAGGAAAGACGGCCCTGTATATCACCGTGCAGGTCTTTTATACAGGGTTAATAAAAACCTTGTCGCATCGTTCACCCTTAAAACGCATTATGCCAAAGCCGATTACCTTGAAGCCGGCCTGGGATACGTTTTCATGAAATGAAAAAGAGAACCGGAATATTGCCCCTGCTGATCTTTACCATGTTTGTTTATTCATGCAGGAAGTCTTCTGAATGTGACTGCGTCAAGGGAACAGGAGAAATGACAAAGGAGGTGCGTACACCGGTCGCTTTTTCCGAAATATGGGTATGGAATGAGGTGAATGCGGTTGTCAGGCAGGACACCTTCTTCTCTGTGGTTGTTGAAGGAGGGGAGAACCTTGTCCCTTTTGTTACCACGGAGGTTGTGAGTAACAGGCTGTTTATCAGGAATCGCAACCACTGCAGCTGGATGAGAAGTTACCGGAAGCAGAAAGTTACAGTTTTTGTTTCGGCTCCTGTTATCGTGAAGATTAATAACAATGGTACGGGCGACATCAGGGGAGAGGGTGTGATAACAGCACCTGAGTTTACCCTTAATGTGTGGAGTTCCGGCAGCATTAATGTTTTCCTGAACTGCGGAACCTCCCATTGCAACCTGCACACAGGGGTGGGGGATATCACGATGAAAGGATATTCCGGTGTCAGCTATATCTATAATGCCGGGAGCGGCTTTGCTTATTGCGGGGATTTACAGTCAGGCTATACATTTATTACCAGCAGGGGAACGGGGGATTCTTATGTCAATGTGAGCAAGGAGCTGGATGCAGGAATATTATGGGTCGGAGATGTTTATTATTCAGGGAGTCCGCCCGTGATAAAAGAAAATATAAGCGGCAAGGGCCGGCTTTTTCAGAGTGATTAAAAAACTTCATTTATTTTCTTTCAGAATTTTTTCAAGCCGCGGCGATGCCCATGTACTGAAGTTTATGCCGTCATTGCTGAAAATAAAGTATGCATCGAGAGAAGTGTCGGCTGCAAGAATTTTTTTTGAATTCTCGATTCCCAGCACCATCATAGCCGTTGCATAGGCATCTGCCGTCATGCAGTCGGGTGCAAAGACAGAAACGCTCATGAGGTTGTTCTGAACGGGGAAAGCCGTGCGCGGGTCAATGATGTGCCCGTAACGCTTTCCCCTGTATATAATGAAATGACGGTAATTCCCGGAGGTTGAAAGCGCCCTGTTTTCGAGGGCTACTTCAGCCTGGAGGATGCGGGAAGATGTCTTTTCCGGCAAAGGCTTTTCTATGCCGGCAACCCAGGGTTCCCCCCTTGAATTTTTCCCCTTTGCCCTGAGTTCACCGCCCACTTCCACGATGTAATCACGGATATTTTTTTCTTCAAGGAAAGCTGCGATCCTGTCGACGGTATATCCCTGCGCAATCCCGTCCATTGTGATGCTCATTGCATTCATTTCTTTTTTTACCTTCCCATTTACAAGAGCTATTCTTGTATAGCCTGTAATCTCCTTTATGCCTGAAATCAGTGTAGAGTCAAGTCCTTCGTCGCCCGTCATAAGACCATTCATCCATGCCTCATAAACAGGAGCAACCGTGATATCAAAAGCCCCTTTTGTGAATTCTGATATTTCCGCAGCTCTCTTAAAAACATCTGTAAAAAACTTATCGGCGGTGGCGAGGGTGTCATTATTGTTTATCCTTGAGATAAGGGAGCCTGAATCATAAACAGAAAGAGATTTGTCTATCGCCTGGAAAAGAGAATCTGTTTCAGCCTGGAAGCTTTTCCCTGTCTTTTCCAGGTAGGTAATATGGTACGTGGTTCCCTGGGCAACACCCTCAAGCTCCACAGTGATAAGGCCGATGTTTGGTCTGCAGGCAGGCAGGCAAAGCGAAATGGCGATAAAAAAACCGTATAGTGTTTTATTCATCTCACGCAAAAATATCAAATTCCATTTTCCATACCTTTGTGTCATGCATTTTCGCCTTATACCGCTGATGGTTTTTACGCTTATGGCAGGAGTGTATTCTCTTTTTATTTCATGCAGCATGAAAAATATTCCTGTCTCGGCTGCTCCCGCTGCTGATACACTTCCGGTCAAAGCTGAGTATTACAAGAGAGACTTCACCAGGTATGAGAATTATGTATATGAAAAGAATATCAGGACAGTGCGGCTTTTCCGCCAGGGATTTGAAGGCTCCCTGCCGCTTATAGAACTTAACACATCAGGGAAACTTCAGCTTGATTTTGACGATCTTAATGCGGGTGTGAGAGATTATTATTACACATTCGTTCACTGCGATGCCGGCTGGCAGCCTACGGACATACAACAGTTTGATTACATTTCGGGTTATCTTGACGAGAGAGTTTCTGATTACAGGTTTTCCTTCAATACACTCCGCCGCTATACGCACTACACTGCTCTTTTTCCCAATGAAGATATCAGGTTTACGAAATCCGGCAATTATCTGTTAAAGGTTTATGCAGACAATGACCAGGAGCACCTCATCATTACAAGAAGGTTCATGGTTTTTGAAAATATTGTTTCGGTGAAAGCCGGTGTTCATCGTGCTACTGTAATCGCGGATCGCAATGCAAAACAGGAAATAGATTTTACTGTTTATTGCAATGACTACGTTATTGACAACCCTTTCGGGAGCCTCAGGGTGGTTATTATGCAGAACGGCAGGTGGGATAATCCCATCACCGGCCTTAAACCGCTTTTTGTGAAAGACAGGGAGCTGGTTTATGATTACGAACAGGAAAATGTTTTCAACGGGGGTAATGAGTTCCGTAATTTTGATATCCGCAGCCTGCGTTTCCAGACAGACAGGGTCAGGGATATTGTTTCCGACTCATTGGGCTACCGGGTTTATCTTCTCAACGATGCCAGGCGGAGCACCTTCAGCTATTCCACATTGCAGGATATCAATGGGAGGTACTATATCAAAATTCAGGAAGGGAGAGACAATGAGACGGAACCTGATTACGCTGAGGTACATTTTTCATTTCCTTATGAGCAGCCTCCTGCTGACGGGAATTTTTACGTTTTCGGCGCCCTGACCGACTGGAACATCTCTCCGGAGTCGCAGATGAAGTACAATTACACCACTTACTGTTTTGAATGCACGCTTTACCTCAAGCAGGGATATTACAATTACGAATATGTTTTTATGAAAGACGGCAGCCGCTTCCCCGATGAAACCCCGGCGGAAGGGAATCATTACGAAACGGAAAATAATTATGACATTTTTGTGTACAACAAACCCGTTGGCAGCCGCTATGACCAGCTCATAGGATACCAGGGGCTGAATACGCTGGGGAGATAATGAACTACCTCGCCGCAAGCAGCGAGGTATCTTAAGAAAATTTGATCATCATTCCGCAGCAAGCTGCGGGGAATTGGACCAGGCCTTCTCGTCCGCCGTAGCGGAACGCGAAGGCGGATTAAAAGTACCGGAATGTTTCTTTGGCTGCCGGGATCTGCCAGGAGTTTTTAACACCCCCTGTTGAAATATTTAAAAATAAAATTTGTTTTTTCAAGAATTCATTCTATACATTTGGCCTGCAAAACATAACCTATGACAACAGAAATCACTTCAGGTATAAAAGTCAGCGTGGAAACCGGATACGATCCTTCGCAGTCTCATCCCTCGCAATCACATTACTTTTTTTCCTATACCATCACGATACAGAATGCAAGTGATTATACCATACAGCTCCGCAGGCGCCACTGGTACATCTTTGATTCCTCAGGCAACAACTCGGAGGTTGAAGGGGAAGGAGTGCTTGGAAGGCAGCCGGTGCTTGCTCCCGGGGATGTTTATGAATATACCTCCGGCTGCAACCTCCGTTCCGATATGGGCTCCATGCACGGAGTTTTTCTGGTCGAAAGGAAAACTGACGGCAGGCTGCTGGAAGTGAAGATTCCGATGTTTGAACTGGTAATGCCTCACAAGTATAACTGAGGCTGGTACAGGTTTTTTTTTACAAACCTGTTCATAACTTATACAAGTACCGGAAGAACGGAAAGATTTCTTTTTTATTTTTGTTTCTTACAAGAAAAAATCAAAATGCTGCGCTCCACGTACTGGTATTTCTTCATAACACCTGTTTTTCTTTCGCTTGCCTTTATTTCCTGTCGTAATCATGCCCATAAAGGAAATGAGAAAACTGTTTTCCGTTATAATGAATCTGCCGGCATCTCATCTCTTGATCCCGCCTATGCGCGTGACCTTGCGAATATATGGGCGGTAAACCAGCTCTATAACGGGCTCGTACAGATGAACGATAAACTCGAAGTTGAACCATGCATTGCGAAGAAATGGGAGGTCTCCAGAGACGGGCTTGTATACACTTTCCACCTGCGCACGGATGTTTTCTTTCATGATGACTCGGTGTTTGAAGGAGGAAAGGGGAGAAGGGTTGTCGCACAGGATTTTGTAAACAGTTTCTTCCGGATCACAGATCCCAGGGTGGCTTCACCCGGGGCCTGGATTTTTAATAATGTATCCAAGTCTGTCAAATATAACTTCCTTGGCTTTGACGCTGTCAACGACTCTACGTTCCAGGTGTTTCTCGACAAGCCTTTTCCCCCTTTTCTGGGGCTGCTTACCATGCAGTATTGTTCCGTTGTTCCTTCCGAAGCAGCTGAGTATTATGGAAAGGATTTCAGGAATCACCCTGTCGGGACAGGTCCTTTTAAATTCAAGCTCTGGAAGGAAGGTACCCGCCTGATCTTTGTGAAGAATGAAAATTATTTTGAGCGGGACACTTCCGGACAGGCACTTCCGTATCTTGATGCAGTTTCGATCTCCTTTACCACTGATAAGCAGATTGCCTTTCTTGACTTTATCCAGGGCCGTCTGGATTTTCTTTCGGGAATTGACGGGAGTTACAAGGATGAACTTCTTACCAAATTCGGGAGATTGCAGCCCAAGTATGAGAAGAAAATAAAAATGGAAACTCTTCCCTATCTCAATACGGAATACCTTGGAATACTTATGGATGACAACGTAGAGCTTGCCAGGACAAGCCCGCTCAGACTGAAGGCTGTCAGGCAGGCCGTGAGTTACGGCTTCGACAGGCAGAAGATGATTACCTATATGCGTAACAACATAGGAATGCCCGGCACATCAGGATTTGTTCCATACGGGCTTCCTTCCTTTGACGCAGCAAAAGTGACAGGCTATAATTACAACCCTGATATGGCGCGGAAGCTTTTGAAACAGGCTGGTTTTCCTGAAGGAAAAGGATTGGCTCCCATAACGCTGAACACAATCCCTCCTTACCTTGATTTCTGTGAGTATATACAAAGCCAGCTTGCAGAGATAGGCATCACCGTCAGGATAGAGGTGAACCAATGGGCAACCCACAAAGTAATGATGGCCAGATCCCAAATGGGTTTCTTCCGGCATTCATGGGTAGCTGACTACCCTGATGCCGAGAACTACCTCGCCTTGTTTTATTCCAGGAATTTCTCACCTTCAGGCCCCAACTATACTCACTTTTCCAGTGCCGAATTTGACAGACTTTATGAAAGGGCGCGTACAGAGGAGAATGAGGAGAAGCGCTACATCCTTTACCGACAGATGGATCAGATTATTATGAACGAGGCGCCTATCGTGGTTCTTTATTATGATCGTGTGGTCCGCTTATTCCAGAATAATATTTCCGGACTGGGAAACAATGCCATGAACCTGCTCACACTTAAAAGAGTGAAAAAGATTAACACCAGGAGAACGGAGGAAAGTTAGATCTTACCTTTAAAAGTTTTTCAACATCAGTTCGTTCCCGTCAAAAACAGCATAGGTGCTGAAGTTTATCCACTCCCCGAGATTAAGGTACCTGCTTTTTTCGGAAAGTTTAATATCAAGCGGGAGGTGCCTGTGCCCGAAAATGAAATAGTCGAAATGTTCTTTGATGAGAATCTCTCTGGAAAAAATCACCAGCCATTCTTTCTCTTCGCCCAGGAATTTCTCTTCTCCTTTTACTATCCTGCTTTTTCTTGACCAGTAGCGGGCGATGCGCATGCCTATATCAGGATGTATCATCCGGAACAGGAACTGACAGGTTTTACTTGCGAATATTTTTTTGATGAGCTTGTAGCCACCGTCGCCGGGTCCAAGCCCGTCGCCATGACCAATATAAAACTTCTTCCCGTTAATAGTCCTTGTTACGGGCTGCCTGTAAAGTAGGGCACCCGTTTCCGAAGGAAGATAGCCGAAAACCCACATGTCATGGTTGCCGGTAAAATAATGCAGGCGGATTCCCATGTCAGAAAGTTCACAAAGTTTTCCAAGCAGTCTGGTGTATCCTTTCGGGATAACTGTTTTATATTCAAACCAGAAATCGAAGACATCCCCGAGCAGGTATAACTCTTCGGCATCCTGCCTGATATGATCAAGCCAGCGGACCAGCTTTTTTTCTCTTTCCGAGCTGGACTTTGCATCCGGCACGCCGAGGTGAAAATCAGAGATGAAATATATTTTCTTTCCGGGAGTCATTTTATTTCGCAAAAATTCTTGCCGCATCAGCGGAGTTATAAAATACAAAGGAAGAAAAGTTAAGTTCAAACCGTATGGTTTGAGAATATTTAATATTATTTATATCAAGAATATATTTCAGGTCATCAGACATGGCTTCCGGGAAAGGGAAATAAATACTGCATATCCCGGGAAGTAAAGTGACTTCCAGGCCCACATCATAAATAAACTGTTTGGACTTTTCGAAAGCCTTTTTTGCATTTTCGTAGGTGCCGATGTCTGCAAAAATCCTGACGGGCAAAGGAACAGGGAGGGATGTCCGGAGGTTCAGGGCAGCAAGCCATTTGTCGGTATTGCCAACAAAAACAGGAAGCTTGAATCCTCCTTCTTTCATCATAAACTGGTTGCTCATCCATCCGTTTCGTTCTGACCTCCCGAAGAAAGTTCCGTCGAACAGGTAATCATTGCTCCCGCTCAGCCCCGCCATCCTGACCTGGTAAGCCCCATCCGTGTTGTTTATAAGAAATCCCCCGAGAAAAAAACGGATGTCAAAGCCTTTATCTCTTCCCTTGTAAGAAAACCGGCGGTTGGTTTCAAGTGATGCCCTGATAAAATCTTTACCCTGTTGAATGTTTACAATGGTACTGGAAGGATCAATGATCCTTTCGTTGTTCAGGGTGTAGGTAAAGTCGTTTATGCTGTATTTGTCCCGGATTCTTACTTTGGTATAAGGGAAAGAATCTCCGACATATTTGACGTCTCCTTTATCTATCCACACGGATCTTATCTGGATGCTTCTGTTTACAGGATTTCTTGCGCTTTCTTTTTTGAAAGTAAAGATTACTCCGGGGCTAATCTTCCTGTAGTCCAGGAGAAAAGGAATGTTGTTGTAAGAATAGGATGCACCGGAAATATAAAAATGGATGCTTTGGAACAGGTCATCACCCGGCCTCCAGTCCACTCCGATGTTTCCTGCTCCCGCCAGTTTCCCGGAGCCTGTGCTGTAAAGGGGTGCGAGCAGGTAGCTTACAGGCCCGGATCCGGGAAGATGAGCATTATAAAACACAGCGCCCGCCAATGTTTTGTCGTAGTTGTCCCATGCAACAAGTGGAGCGAAGCGTATTTCTGTCCTGTCCGGATTTTCAAGAAATCCGAAAGGCCGTATCCTGAGAGGTTCCGTTTTCCTGAAAATGCCGTTTGCCCGGATACTGTTGTTCCTCCTGTTGATTTCAGGAATTATGCGGGAGGCATCAATTTTTAACAAATCGTAATTTCCGGCAGGGAAAGTAATTTCCTGTTTTCCTTTGAATCCCGCATACCAGTTTTCTGCAACAACAGAGTCTTTTTTGATCGAGGTGATTGAAAAAGGAGATGAAATTCCGCCTTTGTTCTTAATTTTTATTTTCAGGGAAGACTGGCCTTCTGCAGCAAAACCACATATTTTATAATCAATATTACTGCTGGTGTTTATGAGGTCGTTGAAAAACCAAGCAAGGCTATCATTGCAGGTTTCCGTAAAAATTTTTCTCAGGTCTTCCGGTTCCGGGTGTCTGAATTTCCATGTTTCAAAATACCGCTGCATGGATAAGTTAAAGAGAGAATCTCCCTTGTATGCTCTGAGGTAGCTGAATGCAAGAGCTGTTTTTCCGTAAACAATGGCGGGATAGTTAAGGTAGGAGTATTCAGGAGCAGGCAGTTCAATCGGTTGCCCGGTGTTTGACCTTGCAGTGAGTAGATACCCGAAATCATAGATGTCATGATGAGTGAACCTGAGGCCTCTTTTTTTGGAAAAACGGATCGATCCACTCACACTCATCATATATTTATCTTCATAATAGGAGTTGATTCCTTCATCCATCCAGGGATGTTTTCTTTCATTGCTTCCGAGGATGCCGTAAAACCAGTTATGTCCTGCTTCATGAATGATGATGAGCTCAAGGGCACTGGCGCTCCCTGCTTTCCCGATCACCGCTATGTTGGGATATTCCATTCCTCCGCCTGCACTTATTGTTCCTTCGGCAACGGCCGCCTGATTGTACGGGTAATCCCCGATCCACGATGAATAGGAGAGGATCGCATGGTTTAAGTATTCAATGCTTTTCTTCCATAAGTTAAGTTCGCGGTTTGTGAAAAGAGAGAGTGTAGTAATTTTCCGCCCTGAGCGGGGAAGTGTGACCTCTCCTTTCAGTACGTGGTAACGCTTGTCTGCGAACCATGCGAAGTCATGGACGTTGGACTGCCGGAAGTGAAGTGTTTTGATTTCAGCGGAAGATGCAGGAATGCTGTCGTAAAAAGAATTCCCTGACATTTTCAATACTGCTGAGGAGTCGGCCAGAAGAAGGCGGGTTTCTTTTGCCTTTTCTTCCATCCATTCATTTTCTTTTTCCCCGTCAACAAGGTCTCCGGTTGCACCCACCACATAGTTGGAGGGCAGGCTAATCATTATATCAAATGTTCCGAACTCGGAGTAAAACTCTCCCTGGTCGAGGTAAGGCATGGGGTTCCATCCATTCCTGTCATAGACTGCAGGCTTGGGGTACCATTGTGAAATCTGGTATGACTGTTTTGAGTGCCCCAGGCGGGAAAAGGAGGCGTCAGGTATTTTTACGTGGAAAGGAGTATTGATGAAAATTTTCTGTCCGCTTTTCAGGGTATCCGGAAGTATCAGCTTTGCGATGTCGGCGTGCAGGGTGTCATATTCAAGCTTTGCCGGTTTCCCGTTTACCTTGAAGTCGAGCTGGTCAATATAACCCCGTTGATCATCGGGGGCATAAAGGAATTTAGTGTCCCTGTTTCCCAGCTTCTGCTTTGCCAGAGATGTGTAAGTATCCCTGTATGCATTGGGCCACAGGTGGATATATATAAACAGGAGCGCATCCGGGGAATTGTTTTTATATTCTATGTTTTCATTGCCGAGAAGTTCGTGTTTCTGGTCATCGAGGTAAACATCTATGCTGTAATTGACTTCCTGCTGGAAATATTCCCTTGAAAATCCATTTGTGGCAGGCAGCAGGAAAGCTGCAATGAGGAGGTATGTTAAGAGAGGCTGTTTCATGGGGCATGATTCAGAGCTTCTTCAATTTTCTTTTCGAGTTCATTTCCTTCAAGGCCTTTGGCGATGATGGCTCCTTTGCGGTCGAGGAGGAATGAGTATGGAATGCTTTCGATGTCATATAGTTTTACTACTATGGAATTCCAGTACTGGAGGTCGGAAACCTGTATCCAGTCTATATGATCATTATGTATGGCTTTTTTCCATGCTTCTGCGTCTTTGTCAAGAGATACTCCGTAGATCTCCAGCCCTTTTCCGCGAAATTTTCTGTAGATGGCTGCAAGATGCGGGTTGGCCTCCCTGCATGGAGGGCACCATGAAGCCCAGAAATCAAGCAGCACTACTTTTCCCCTGAGGGAAGAAAGTTTTATGGCTTTTCCATTGATACCGGGAAGCTCCAGGTCAGGGGCTTCGCTTCCGGGAGCCAGTTTCAGCATGCTTTGCACCTTGAGATGAAAGTCATTAACAAACTCTGAGCGGGGATATTTTTGATAGAGGTTACTGTCTAATGTTTTATACAATTCAAGGTCGGCTTTTTCCGGCAGGAATGGTATTACAGAAAGAGAAACGAGAGAGCGGGGATGCTTAGTGATAAAGTTACGTGCTGTTTGTCTCCGGTTTTCTGCAATGGCAGTGTAAGGCTCTTCCATGACCCGGCTGAGAGAGTCCATGTTAAGGTTCCGGACTTTGGCTTCCTGGAATATGAGGGAGAGGGAATCAATGGCGTTTTCACTTTCCCTCAGGAGGGAACGGATTTCATTAAGTAATTTTGAATCCTCAGATCCTTCAATTTTTGCCCCGGCCTCCATATCCGCTGTGTCGGCCGTAATGATAACATCCTGGCAGGTGTCAAGGACGAGGCTGATTGTTTTATTGTTGCCGATCCGGATCCTGTAAAAACCAACCTCCTCAACTTTAGGGTGAAAAGCAAAGTTTCCTTCTTGTGAAATCACTGCCGAGTCAACCACAACAGGCGATGCAGTGATGAAATGTTCAAGATATGATGTCAGGCCGCCTGCATGGGATATCTTCCCGCTTACAGATGTTCCCTGTTTATTGCGGGAAAGTTCAGAGCATGAAGGGATGGAAAGAAGAATTACAGATGCCGGAATAAGGGATCGGAGGAAAGGAATTTGGAATGGCATACCCGTGTGTTAAATTATTTATCAAGTAATTCTTTTACGATCCTGCTGGCAAGTTTCGGGTCGGCTTTTCCTTTTGACAGCTTCATCACTTCTCCCATGAAAAGCCCTGTCAGTCCTGATTTTCCGGCTTTATACTCTGCAACTTTTTCGGGATACATGGAGATGGCTTTTTGAGCGTAATCAATGAGCGATGCGGTGTTGCTGTCCTGCAGAAGGTTCTCTTCACCAGCAATCTGCTCAGGGGATTTGCCGGGGTTTTTAAGCAGGGCAGGGAAGATTTTCTGAACTGCGGCTGAATGGCTTACAATCCCGTCATCCATCATTTTAATAAGCATAGAGACAGAGGCTGGAGAGATATTTAAATCTTTTACTTCGAGGGCGTTTTCGTTAAGGTATGATTTAACGGGACCCATGACCCAGTTTGCAGCAGCCTTGTAGTTGTGCGTGTGCGCTGCCACTTCTTCAAAAAAAAGTGCGATCTCTTTGGTGTCCGTGAGCACTCCTGCATCATATTCCGAAAGGTGGAACTCATCCGTGAATTTCCGGTGAAGATCACGGGGAAGAGGAGGCATCATGGCCCGTACTTCCTCAACATATTTTTCCGTTACAATCACAGGCGGGATATCGGGCTCAGGGAAGTAGCGGTAGTCGTTCGCCATCTCCTTGCTCCTCATGCTGAATGTGCTTCCTGTTGCCGCATCAAAGCTTCTTGTCTCCTGTACAACGGTTTTCCCGGCTTCTATTTCATCCACCTGTCTTTTGATTTCATAGCTGATGGCGCGCTGCACGTTCCGGATGGAGTTCATGTTTTTCACTTCTACCTTTTTTCCCATCTGCAAGCTGCCCCGGGGCATTACGGAGATGTTGGCATCACAGCGAAGGCTGCCTTCCTCCATATTGCCGTCGCATATTTCAAGGTAGCGAACCAGCTTCCGTACCTCCGTGAGGTATTGATAAGCCTCATCTGCCGTTTTTATGACAGGCTCTGAAACCATCTCAAGGAGAGGAACTCCTGCGCGGTTAAGGTCTATAAGCGTAAAAAACGGATCCTGGTCGTGAATGCTTTTACCGGCATCCTCCTCCATGTGAATGCGGGTAAGGCTTATCTGTTTCTCTTTCTTGTCTTTTTTGTTATTGATCAGGATATATCCTCCATTACAGATAGGGGTTGTATCCTGGGTAATCTGGTAGCCTTTGGGAAGGTCGGGATAAAAATAATTTTTACGTGCATAATGATTGTCCCTTCTGATCGAGGAATGGCAGGCAATACCGAGTTTCACTGCATATTCTATCACTTTTTTATTGACTTTAGGGAGTGTGCCCGGATGCCCCAGCGTAATGGGGCTTATGTGGGTGTTGGGCATACCCCCGTATACCGCAGGATCAGAAGAATAAGCTTTGCTTCCTGTCAGGAGTTGTATGTGAACCTCAAGCCCTATTACAGCCTCGTATTTATCGTAAATACTTTCATTCATTAATGCAAAAATAACAGTTCTTTCATCACATCCTCATTAACTGTTTATTTTAAGGTTTTTTTGAGGATGTAAACGTTTTCCCTGTGCTGCTCAGCAACAGCATTTTTATGACTCCAATCATATAAAAGATCTTGAGCCGGATATACTTTTGAACGCATCATAAAGTATATATGAAACCACTGCACATCACCATTAATGGAAGCCGTTATGATTTTCTTGTCGGAGAGCATGAGATGCTCTCCGTGGTTTTAAGGGAAAGGGCAGGACTTACGGGGACAAAGATCGGCTGCTCACAGGGAAGTTGCGGTGCCTGTACTGTACTTGTTGATAATGAAGCTGTTTTAAGTTGTATTACCCCCGCTCTTCGCTGTGAAAATTCCAATGTTACCACTATTGAAGGGCTGGCATCGTGTGGAACGCTTCACGGCCTCCAGGAGAAATTTGTAAAGAATGGTGCCATACAGTGCGGGTTCTGTACCCCGGGCATGGTAATGACGGCTCTGGACTTTGTAAGTAATAATCATTCACCTTCGCCGGAAGGGATTAAAGAAGCCCTTTCGGGAAATGTATGCCGCTGTACAGGCTATAAAAAAATTATTAATGCTGTTGCTGAATATGCCATGGAAAAGAGGGGAGAGGAGAAGGAGAAAGAGAAGGAGAAAGAGAAAGAGAAAGAGAATACAGTAGGGAAGCCACGGCCTTATATTGAAGCTGCTAAAAAGGCTATGGGCGCTGCCGCTTATGCCGATGATTATAAAATTGCAAATGCGCTCCATGTGAAGTTTGTAAGAAGTATTTATCCTCATGCCCGTATCGAAAACATAGAAACAGGAGAGGCTATGAAAATGGCCGGTGTCCGTTATATCGCGACCGGCCGGGAACTTCCCGTAAAGTTCGGAGTGCTTCCTATCTCCCAGGACGAAACAGCAATGGCCATTGAAAAGGTCCGTTATGCGGGTGAGATAGTTGCTGCCGTTGCGGCTGATACGGCTGAGCTGGCGGCAGAGGCATGCACCCATGTCAAAGTGAAATATGCCCCGCTCAGAGAGTACCTCACTATTGATGATTCATTAAACGATATCGGCAAGGATGAGAAGATTCACGAACATGTGAAGTTCAACAACAATGTTCATAAAAAAGCCGAGCTGCGGTTTGGTGATCAGCAGCAGGGGCTTTCTGAATCGGAGGTGGTGAGCAGTATGAGTTTTGAAATGGAGGGTGTGAGCCATGGTTTTACGGAACCTCATGCAGCTACTGCATGGTGGGATGAAAACGGACTTACTATCATCACTGCCACGCAGGTTACGCATTACCTCCACAGGACTCTCTCAAAAACACTGGGGGTGCCTTTAAGCCGTGTAAGAGTTATAAAACCTTATGTGGGCGGTGGTTTTGGAGGGAAAAGCGACCCATTTCCTCATGAAATTATTATTTCACATATAGCAAGGCAGACAGGAAGGCCGGTCCGTGTATGCCTTTCACGGGAAGAGGTGTTTCTCACAAACCACGGCAGGCATCCTTCACGCATGACAATAAAACTCGGAGCCTCAGGGGATGGTCTTTTGAAAGTCCTTGATGCCGATATCGCCATTGACGGAGGAGCATACAGCAGTTTCGGTGTGGTGACATCTTATTACAACGGGGTGCTGCTTCAGGCTCCCTATAAGCTTGATAATTTCGGATTCAGGACTTTCAGGGTATACACCAATAAGCCCCAGTGCGGTGCCATGAGAGGGCATGGTGCAGTAAATTCCCGCTTTGCTGTTGAGAGTCTTATAGACGATATCGCTCACAGGATAAAAATGGACCCTGTGGAACTAAGGGAGAAAAACTTGCTCGATTCCCATACGCTTACAGTAGGACAATACAGGATCACTTCAAACGGCAGCAGGGAATCTGTCAGGAAGGTTGCTGAACAATCCGGGTGGAAAAACAGGCATGGAAAGATGGAATACGGCCATGGACTGGGAATTGCCTGCGGATTTTTTATCAGCGGAAGTGCACTTCCTATTATCCGGAATGAACTTCCCCAGTCTTGCGTTCACCTTAAAGTTGATTTTGACGGCAGGGTTCTCGTTACCTCCGGTGCCAATGATATAGGACAGGGAAGCGACACCATGCTCGCCATTATTGTGGGTGAAGTGCTTGGAGTCTCTCTGGAGAACATTTTTGTTATGGCTGCCGATACGCTCCTTACTCCTGTGGATCTTGGAAGCTACTCCAGCCGTGTGACTTTCATGGCAGGCAATGCCGCTAAAAATGCTGCGGATAACCTCCGCCTGGAAATTGCCGATGCCGTTTCCAAAAGGAAAAATATTGCAGTGCAAGAGCTGAATTTTTCGGATAACAGGGTGTTCAGTAATGATAAGTCTGTTGACCTGAGCTGGAATGAGTCCATTGATATACTTACTGCCGGAAGGGGAGCCGTGAGTGTGTCCGGTAAATACATATCACCCAGGCTTGGAGGAGATTTCAAAGGTTCCGGTGCCGGACTGAGCCCCTCTTACTCATTCGGAGCGTGCGCAGCAGAAGTTAAAGTGAATCCGGAAACAGGACATGTGACACTCCTCAATGTATGGGGTGCCCATGATTGCGGAAAGGCATTGAATCCCCTTGCCGTGGAAGGCCAGCTCGAAGGTTCCTGGCACATGGGTATGGGGCAGGCCCTGAGTGAAGAAATGAAGTACCACAAAGGATTACTGCTGAATAATAGTTTTCTTGAATATAAAATTCCAACCTCTCTTGATACGCCTGATATCCGGACGAACATTATAGAAACCATTGACCCTGAAGGCCCTTTCGGTGCTAAAGAGTGCGGGGAAGGCGCCCTCCATCCCGTTATTCCTGCTATTGCCAATGCTGTTTATGATGCAGCAGGGGTAAGGGTTACAAAACTTCCCATCAGGGCAGAGCATGTGCTGGCCCTCATAAAATCAAAGAAAAAGATTGCGGTATGAAGGAAGTGAAAAAAAAATATTTACAGCCTTCTTCTGTGAGTGAAGCTATTTCCATGGCACGGCAATACAGCGGCACTTCCAGGTATCTTGCAGGTGGGACAGATGTGGTAGTGAATAAGTTCATGGGAAATGATCCCGCTGAATGTCTGATTGATATAAGCAAGATCATCGAACTCCGGAGCATTTCAGAAAATGAATCCCATCTCAGGATAGGTTCTATGGTACGTCTTTCCGAACTTGAACAAAACACTGTGGTAAAAGATAATTTCCCAGCCCTCTGCAGCGCAGCCCGCGCCGTAGCTTCCCCTGTGATCAGAAAAACAGCTACCATAGGGGGGAATGTTTTATGCGAAAACCGTTGTAATTTTTATAATCAGGGTGAGTGGTGGAGAGAGGCGGCAGGCTATTGCCTGAAGTGCGACGGAGATATCTGCATAGCTACAGGCGGAAAGAAAAACTGTTTTTCAAAGTTTGTTTCGGATACCGCTCCTGTGTTTATTTCCCTTAATGCAATGGCTGAAACAGAAGGCCCTGGCGGAAAAACAATAGTTCCTCTTGAAGAAATTTACACCGGAAATGGTCTGAACCCGAGAAACTTTCCGGAAAATTCTATGTTGTGCGCAATCTTGCTTCCTCTGAAAGAAAACAAGATAAACCTGTTCAGAAAGCTTCGCCCTCGCCTCGCTGTTGACTTCACATCTCTTACCGTTGCACTTTCCGTAAACAGGGAAGGAGATATAAAAATTGTCCTCGGCGGCGTGGATCCCGGCCCGGTAATCATTGAAGGAAAATTTGCCGGTTCAAAGGAGGAAATCATTAAAAATGCAGTAAAGAAAGCAAGGATTGTCAATAATGATTATTACCCCAGGGAATACAGGAAAGAAATGATCGGTGTTTTTCTCACTGAAATGTTCGGTGAGATAGAAAATAATTACAGATAAAATAATATTATGAATAAATTTCTTCAACTGCTGTATGATGAACATGAAGTGATTGTTGAGGCTATAGAAGCGTTGAAAAAAGCCGGTTCACTTATAGGGAAAGATAATGAAGCTTATTCGGGTATTGTGAAACGCCTCATAACTTTTTTCAGGGAGTATGCCGACAAGTATCACCATTATAAGGAAGAGGAGATTCTCTTCCCGGAGATGATGAGAAAAAATGAGATGCTTGCCACCGGAATAGTAAAGGAAATGTTTGACAACCACGGAGATTTCCGTGAGATGACAGCCGGGATAATAAAACTCCTTGATGATAAGGAATATACCCGCGCACATCAGCAGGCTGAATTTTATGCAGAAAGCCTCCTCGGACATATCGCTGCAGAAAACGAAGAAGTCTTCCAGATTGCGGCAGATATTTTTGACGACATCGAGCTGGAGAGAATTTCATCCCGTTTCGAGGATTGCGACAGGGAACTGGGAAATGAGAGAAAGTCCGAGCTGTCTTTAATTGCATCCCGGCTTCATAAAGAAATAAAGCTCTGATACCGCAATGAGAAAAGGGATTTTCCCCGATGAGCGGATAACTGATTTTATTTTTTCGCATACCTGCCTTACTCTTGCTGTTGCTGAAAACAATGTTCCTTATTGTGCCTCTTGCTTTTATGTTTATGTGCCGGGTATGAATATCCTGGTTATAAAATCTAAAAAAAGCACTGCGCATATCCGCCGCGCCCTCCTGAATCCAAGAGTGGCAGGCGCTATTGTGCCGGACTCCCTCGACATGAAACGTGTTCAGGGGATTCAGTTTTCAGGCATTTTGTTTAATCTCCAAGAGTCTTCTTGTGATGCCGCAAGTATGTATTACAGGAAGTATCCTTTTGCCATTGCAGTTCCCGGAGAGCTATGGGGAATAGAGCTGAGCAGCATCAAATTCACAGATCACCGGCTTGGCTTTGGAAAAAAATTATACTTCTCAATTGACGGAAAAAATTCGGATGGATAGAGTGAAAAATTATAGTGGAGTCAAAAAAGAAAACCCCCTGTTAGCATCTTCTGTGTAATTGCATAGTTCGGATTTATTAATATAAATTTGAGAAATCAATTTAAACTTAAAAACATGAAAAGGATAATATTAGTATTTGTGCTGGCCCCTTTTGTGTCAGGAGCCTTTGCACAGCAGCAGAAAGCCGAACCAAAGACGGTTGCACCTAAAAAAGAAGTCAGGGCAGTAGTATACTGCTGCTCCAAATGCGACCATTGTTCAAGTACTGCAGGCCAATGTCCTGTACACAAAACAGATATGATAAAAGACGGAGCGTATTACTGCCCTATGCATGAAAATGAGATGAGTGATAAGGAAGGCAAATGCGCTAGGTGCGGAATGAACCTTAAAAAGATGGATAAGATGGGGCATAAAAAGGAAGAAAAGAAAACTGTTCCCGCGGGAAAAGAGTAAGGAGTTGAATCTGGATAAATGCTAAGGGCTGCTTTATGGCAGCCCTTTTTTGTGATACGTTGTCAGAAAGATCCCGTTGAAATCATTACGAGGGAACAGGCCTGGAGTGCTTCTATGCCTTTTGCTTCTGCGATCTTTTCAAACTCTTCATTTTCTGCACCCGGGTTGAAAATGATACGCCTCGGCTGAAGGCCCAGGATGTAGTCATAATATTCCCGCTGCTTTCCTGCGCCGAGATATAAAGTGACTGTATCAATGTCGCTCAGGGGAGGCTTCCCTGTCAGTATAGGCAGCCCATTGACGGATCCTTCTTTTATCCCTATGGCTTTTACCGGTATTCCCATGGTAAGTAGCCTGAGGATAACTTTGTTTGAATAACGATCCGGGTTTTCAGAGGCACCGATAACAAGAGTTGTCTTCATATCACTTCTGTATAATCCAGGTCCTTGTGGTAAGTCTCTTCCAGGTGGAACAGGGCAAAAAATGAAAGACTCAGGACAATAATTCCCACAATCACTCCTGCCGCGAGCATACCAAGATTCATCCATGTTTCTATAAGCCCGTAGAGGCTGGTCATGAGCACAGTGGAACCTCTTACAAAGTTAGGGGCAGTAGTTGTGACAGTAGCCCTGAGGTTGGTTCCGAACTGCTCGGATGCTGTGGTGATGAACACAGCCCAGTAACCTTGCGCAAGTCCCAGTACAAATATGATGCTGTAAAAGAATGCCGTTGTTGCCCCAAATGAACAGAAATAAGCAACAATGAAAACCAGGAGAGCCGACAGTGCTGCTCCAAGAGATTTTTTCCTGGAACGGAGATACTGGCTTAATATCCCCAGCAGGAAGCTTCCCACCGATGCGCCGATATAATGATACATAACGGATTTGCCGGCATTTATTTCCCCCTGCACGTGAAGAACTTTCCGGGCAAACTCAGGAGAGAAAGTGACCAGAATACCTATCACGTACCAGACAGGAACACCTATGAGTATACAGTAGATATACTTTAAAAATTTCCTTTTATTTCTGAAGAGGCTGAGAAAATCTCCCCGTTTCACCGGCTCGTGTTTCAGTTTTGAAAACATGCCTGACTCATAGACAGACACACGCAGTATCAGCAGCAGCAATCCGAGAGCCCCTCCCACAAAATAGGCTGCTCTCCAGTCGAACAGGTCGGCCACAAGAAACCCTAGTACTGCCCCGGCTATGCCTATGCCCGAAACAATAGTTGTACCATAGCCGCGTGTTTCCTTGGTCATTACTTCGGAGACAAGTGTGATACCTATGCCGAGTTCACCGGCAAGGCCCACGCCTGCGAGAAACCTCAGGATATAGTACTGAGGAAGGGTTTGTACAAAACCATTTGCAATGTTGGCAAGAGAGTAGAGGAGGATTGTAAGGAAAAGCACAGAGAGACGTCCTTTTTTATCTCCCAGGATCCCCCATATGATACCACCGGTAAGCATGCCAAGCATCTGCATGTTTAAGAGGGCGATACCGATATTTTTGATGGAGTCGTTGTCTGTAATGCCGAGGCCCTTCAGGCTTGGGATGCGGACAATGCTGAATAATATCAGGTCGTAAATATCAACAAAGTACCCCAGTGCAGCTACGATAACAATAATGTTGAAAGGGTTTTTTGTTGCAGCGTGTGTCATATACAATCGTCCTTAAAAATAAACATTTTTAATTTATCTTTGTGCCCCTTGTTAGTTGTCTTATAGCATTGCACCCGTAGCTCAACTGGATAGAGCATTAGACTACGGATCTAAAGGTTTGGGGTTCGACTCCCTACGGGTGCACAGGATCAGAGTGAGTGCGGGAGTGAGAGTGGGGGTGGAGCGTATTCTCTTAATCAATCCATTCAAACAGGTGTTCTTTTTTATATTCGGTTTGAAATTTTTCCAGCAATCTAAGGTATTCCTCTTTAAAAGACTTCTTTTTATGATGTTCTTTCTGGCTCATGATGTAAGCAATTACATTGTTCAGCTGGGAATGCCCGTATGAAAAAGCTCCAAATCCCGATTGCCACTGGAATTTCAATGGGCAGAATTTATTCTTCAGAATATATTCGTTGCTTGATTTCTTGACTTCCCTCACAAGGTCAGATAAACAGCATGTTGGCTTCATGCCGATAAAAAAATGAATATGATCCGGCATGCTGTTTATGGCAAGCATCTTCTGGCCTTTGTTTTGAACTATACCGGTTATGTATTTATGCAATTGGTTTTCCCAGGAAGCGCAAATAAGTGAACTTCTTCCCCTTACTGCAAAAACTACATGGATATATATTTGCGTGTATGTGTCAGGCATATTGCTGGTTTTGAAAAGAATAAAAAATCAATTGATTGTGAAAAACGGATACAAAATTATTGAATTTTATTTATGTTTATCTGTACGACCCCATCCGGGGTCGTGAATAATCAACAAACGGACAGTGCTACCGATGTACGAACCCTCCGGGTTCATATGGTTTTAATAAATCGCGAACCATGTGGGGTCCTCACAAGAGGAGCTTCACCGCACCCCAATTACCGATGAATGGTGTATGTCGAGGAATTCAGATGCCGGAGGCATCTCCCGTTTATTGCCCAAAAGATCCAGAAAAAATATACGAACCCTCCGGGTTCATATGGTTTTAATATATCGCGAACCATGTGGGTTTCTCACAAGAAGAGCTTCACCGCACCCCAATTACCGATGAATGGTGTATGTCGAGGAATTCAGATGCCGGAGGCATCTCCCGTTTATTGCCCAAAAGATCCAGAAAAAATATACGAACCCTCCGGGTTCATA
>JAHEYN010000045.1 GCA_023251555.1 Bacteroidota bacterium
TTTTTTCATGAGGTGTGTGTAAAATTAATAAAACTTAAGATCTCGTCTGCATATTGCCTGTCGTTCGAGAGCCGGGGAACTTTATTCTGCCCCCCGATCCTGCCTCTTGATTTCAGCCAGTTGTAGAAAGTTCCTGCCGGCAGAGGTCTTATGAGGGGAGGGCGCAGCACGATATTTTTATAACGCTTGGCTTCGTAGTCGGAGTTGGCAGCTTTGAGTGCATTGTCAAGCACCTCGGCAAAATATTCAAGGCTGTCGGGAGGCTGGTCAAACTCGATCAGCCATTCATGCGCCCCGCTTGATTTCCCTGAGGAGTAAACGGGCGCTGCAGTATATTCTTTTATGGCGGCGCGGGTCTTCTCGCAGGCAATGCCGAGTGCATTCTCGGCGTTCTCAATGATAAGTTCTTCCCCGAAGGCATTGATGAAGTGGCGTGTGCGCCCCGTAATCTTTATCCTGAAAGGGGAGAGGGATGTAAATTTTATGGTGTCACCGATGATATATCTCCATAGCCCGGCATTGGTGGATATTACCATTGCGTAGTTTTTGTCCGCCTTGACTTCGGCAAGCGACAGGGTTGCGGGGTATTCCTTCCCTATTTCTTCCATGGGAATGAATTCGTAATAGATGCCGTAGTCAAGCATCAGGAGCATGTCATCGGATTCGTTCCTGTCCTGTATGCCGAAGAATCCCTCTGAGGCATTGTAAGTTTCAAGATATTTTATTTTGCCTGACGGGATGAGGTTCCTGAACTGTTCCCGGTATGGAGTGAAATTCACGCCTCCGTGTATAAACAACTCCAGGTTTGGCCATATCTGTGAAAGGTTTTTCTTTCCTGTTTTTTCAAGAAGGTGATTGATTAAAACCATTGTCCATGTGGGAACTCCAGAGATGCTGGTAACATTTTCGCTTGCCGTGGCTTCCGCAATTTTTTCTATTTTTTCCTCCCAGTCATCCATGAGGGTGATGGAAAGGTCAGGGGTCCGGATGAAATGTGCCCACAGGGGGAGATTGCTCAGGAGCACAGCCGAGAGGTCGCCGTAAAAAGAATCCTCGCTGAAAGCGCTTATCTGGTGGCTGCCTCCCATCGTAAGCCCTTTGCCGTCGAAAATCTCCGTTCCGGGGTTGTTGCTGCAATAAACGGAGAGAACATCTTTCCCCCCTTTGAAGTGACACTCCTCCATGGCTTCTTCGCTTACCGGTATGAATTTGCTTTTGTCGCTCGTAGTGCCCGAGGATTTTGCAAACCATCTGATATCCGTGGGCCAGAGGAGATTTTGTTCTCCTTTCATGAGGCGGTTGATGTACGGCTTAAGGCTGTCGTAATTCTGTACGGGAACTCTTTCCCTGAATTCTTCCGGTGTTTTGATGGAAGAGTAAGCATATTTTTTTCCCCATTCGGTGTGCATGGCCGTTTCAACGAGCCTTCTTCTCCAGTCTTCCTGCATCTCGTGCGGGTATTTGATGAAAAGCTCGATCTGGTGAATGCGTTGCTTCATCAGCCATGAAAGAATGGAATTAAAGATAGGCATGTACCAAAGTTACAAAAAAGTGAACTTGGGGAAGTTTTACTGAAGGAATATAGCCGATCCTGTTTTGTGATTTTATATCCTGCTAGGATCGGAAAGCCTAAATGACCAGGGGGAGGCTATGCCCAATGGGGATTGGAGGACCTGACTTTAGTTTCAAAGCCAAATGGCATCCCCCAAATGTGGGAGATATTCAATTCTCCCTTGGTTGATTAAATTCAAGTCCATATAGTTTCAGTTTAGGATCTGAAATCAGGCCACGGTTTTCCAGGTACACAAATTCTAAGTCGAGAACATCTTCGATGAAATCGTCATGAAATCGCGTCTTCCTTATATGCAAAGCTTTTTTGTGAATGTACGCAACCATCTTTGTATCGGTTTCATCATCTATGTTATGATCCATGATTCTGGTGTAATTGTATTTTGTGATCGCTAATCCTGTTTCCTTAAGAAATTCAAACTTAAGATCAAGTATCAATTCTACATCCTTAATGGAGTATTGGCCGTTGAAATCCTGATTCAATTCAGAAAAAATAAATTCGTTCCTCTCGTTACAGTCAATTTTCATCTCCACCTCCTCAGAGGTCTTTATGAGCGTCACAGAGATATTATTATTCACTTTATGGATCATGGAAAATTTCCAAACATTCTTAATGCCCTCAACTTCAGAAAGGTTCACAATTCTGCCCAAAAGTTTGGCCTGATCCATATTGCCAAGAATTTTTGTATCAATAATGGCAATTGACCATTTATCAATGGCCTCAAACATGCTGCAATCCGGAACCTGTAACGTATGTTGCCAAAACCTCAGTGGGTCACCCCGGTCGTTGATAATGGTGAGGATCGTAAAGGTCATTTTCTGTGGAGTATTAAGAATAAAATTATCTTATTTAGCACATACAATAAATTTGATTTTGTTGCACGTGAATGTTAGCGGTGGGCTTAGGTTTTCCTTATTTCAATGAAAGAGTCATAATTAATTTCATCCTCATTCCAAGTGCCTAATAAACAGTAACCCTTTTTGTTTTTATATAAAGTATAATAAGCACTCCCTACTAATTCACCTTCGCAAATTATTCTGCCTTGAAAGTTCGTGCCGTTTACTTTTTTTAATTGGCAGTTGTATAAACTACCTTCCCACTTAAAAATGATTATAATTTCTTGCTCTTTTAAAATGTAAAATTGTTCGATTGTTGTCGTCCATATTTGATCAAGCTTGCCACGGGTTCCTTGATAAGTCTGAAGATTCGGGAAAAAACCATAAATATTCCCTTTTAATGGGGTCTTGTTTTTGAGTAAATTATTCATGTTAATTATTTTGAGAGTAATTGAAAAACGTTTGAATACACTCTGGACATATATATCTTTTCTCCCAAGTAACACCTGTTCTCCTTTTTTCAGACTTTAATCTCAGTTTTTCCTTCCGTTCATTTAGTGATCGGTTCCAAAAAATAAACCCTTTATCATTTTTAATAGCATCTTTTAGTTTCTCATTTTTAGTTAGATTATTATGTGTCTCGCGGTCCCCAGTTTCAAAATGGGTTTCACAAAACTGACATTTAGCGATGCTTAGTTTAAGAAGGACCTTTCGGTTAAACTTTGTTATAGGGTTATAATGTGGACTTGATAACACCTCGTAACATCTATCGCCTTTACCGATTTGAATAAGTCCGATACCCAAGTGGCTAGCAATTTGAATTTCATCTTCCGAAAACCTATTTTCTTTTTTGTCTGCCAAGTAAACTCTGTTAGCATATATTTTATATCCTAACGTTTGTCCCGCTGCCGTGGCAAAAGCTTCCTGTCCACGCTTAACCTCAACCACAATAGTTTCTATTTCTCCAGATAAATCCCCGCCAATATCTTTAACACCAATAACATCAGCTCTGCTCTTGTCTATTCCAAAATTAACTTCTGAACAGAAGCAGCTAAAATTTTTCAATAACCATTTCTTAACTATTGGATAATATTCGCTTTCTAATTTTTGTTTTCTTTTCATAAACTTACCGCTAACGTCAGTCCTTGCAAGATCACCAGCTTAAATTTAAAGATATAAATAAATGCCTGTATTGGCAAAAGGAGACTTTAATCTGCCTTCGTGTTTCTCCGTTCGGCGTAGCATCCCCCTACGTCGTTGATTTTTTCCGGAATCGCCAACTTTGTCATACATTTGAGATAATGCCACATTGCTTGATGATTTAATTAAATAACTTTTCCTTTCACCCATTTGTTTGTTTCATCTGAATTACTTACCTTTGACGTAAGTAACGCAAGACAATAGTATGCTGGCATCATTCGGTGACAAAGACACAAGAAAAATTTGGGAGGGCGAACGAATAAAAAGATTGTCGACTGAGATTCAAGAAATAGCCCGAAGGAAACTGAGAATGTTAAACAACTCACAAAACCTGACTGACTTACAGGTTCCACCTTCGAATCGACGGGAGAAATTAAAAGGCAATCTCAAAGACTATTACTCTATCAGGATCAACAACCAATGGAGGGTAATTTTCAAATGGGATAATGGTAATGCGCACGATGTTGAAATAATTGACTATCACTAAATCACATAAAAATGAAAAAGCTAAAAAATATTCATCCCGGAGAAATACTCCTCGAAGAATTCTTACTTCCACTTGAAATAACTGCATACAGACTTTCAAAAGACATTGGAATTCCGCAGACACGCGTTTCGGAAATCTTGAAAGGAAACAGACGGATAACCGCAGACACATCTCTTCGACTGTCTAAGTATTTTAGTAATTCTGCAAAATTCTGGCTTGGACTTCAAGACGACTTTGACATTGAAGAAGAAAGAGCGCAAAAGAAAGCAGAAATAAATGCAATCAAACAATACGCTCGCCACGCAGCATAACAAGGGCTTAGCGTCAGGCGGCACGACATTTATTATATTTGGACTTAGCGGTGTGCCGCCCGAACGCAAGGCTGTGAGCCGTTATCAGCAACCCTACCGGCCGACAGTGCCGTAATCATCGGACTGACTTTTTTCACCGTTTGACAGTTGCTCCATACTTCCTGACAAAAGACAATTAGATATTTTTTCCTACGCTCATTTAAAAATTATTTTGCCGACACGCATTTGGCACATTTGCTTTTTACCGACATACAAGCCAACATGACAAAAAAGCAAAAGAGCCAAATCTTCAACACCGCCCTTTGAAGTAAAGAAAGGCGACAGCGTAATTAAAAACTTCATCCTTCAGCCCCCGGTGTCATTTTTTTTGTAGTATTTTTCTTCCTGAAAAGTGATCTGATATTTTTTCTGCCTGCAAAGCGTTGAAACAGCTTTCTTTCGTGAGCCCTCCTTTGCGTGCAGCGCAGACCCCGTAATGTAAATCGTAAAATCCCTCTTTGACATGCGCATCAGGATTAATAGAAATCATCACATTTTTTGACAAGGCATAAGGTATCCATCTCCAGTCAATGTCAAGGCGGTATGGGTTTGCATTCAGTTCAATCACCACCCCGTATTCCGCGCATGCGTCAATCACTTTTTTATGGCTGATAGGATACCCTTCCCTGGCGAGCAGGAGCCTCCCCGTCGGGTGCCCCAGTATAGTAGTGAAGGGGTTTTCAATTGCTTTCAGGAGGCGTTCGGTTGCTTTCTCTTCGCTCATCTTAAGATTGGAATGTATGGAAGCAACAACAAAATCAAATGTGCTGAGGATGCTGTCTTCATAATCGAGAGAGCCGTCGGAAAGGATGTCGCTTTCTATGCCTTTGAAAATTCTGAACGGAGCAAGCGTCTTGTTAAGCAGCTCAATTTCCTTATGCTGTTCCCGGATTCTTTCTTCACTCAGCCCGTTGGCATAAACGGCAGAACGGGAATGGTCGCAGATGCCGAGATACCCATAACCCAGCTCTTTGCAAAATGCCGCCATCTCTGACAATGAGTTTATTCCGTCGCTGTATGTGGTGTGGTTATGGAGAATGCCTTTCAGGTCGTGCATTTCAATGAGGGCTGAGGCGGGATGTTTTTGTGCCCACGAGATCTCATCCATCCCTTCCCGCATTTCGGGTTCAATGAAGGGGAGGTGGTTGAGGCGGTATATCTCCTCCTCGGAATGCGGTTTTTTATCCGGTATGTGTATGTGAAATTTTTCAATGTGCTCTTTGCTGCCGGTTGTGAGTAAGAGCTGCCCGGAGAAGTCTTCCGGTTGGCAGATACTGATTGTTACCGGGATACCTCCATGTGTTGAAAAGGAGACCTGTCCGGGTGATATTTCCAGAGTCTTTTTTAAAACCGGGAAACTCATGAGCAGCTTTTCCCATGAAACGTGCCCGGGAACAGCCGCAAGGAGTTCTATCTTTTCAAGTACTTCACATTTTCTTCTTATTTTTCCGGTAAAGGATGCTGTTTCCACTCCTGCTGCGGATTTTATTTTTTCAAGCAGCTCCTGTGCAGCTTCTTCTGCTTCGGCATAGCGGAATTTTCCTTTGTTTGAAAAGGAGAACAATATGCTTTTTCTTACCTGTTCCTGTGTTTTTGCCCCGAAACCTTTGAGGAGCAGAAGCCGGTTTTCATTGCACGCATAGAGCAGTTCATGAACGGATTCAATGCCCAGTTCTTTCCAGATAACCCTTGCTTTTTTAGGGCCTATACCGTTTACGGAGAGCATCTCTGTGACACCACCCGGCGTAGATGAAAGAAGTTCGCTGAGCTCCCTGAGTTTCCCTGTGGTCTGCAGTTCGTGTATCTTGGATGCGATGCCCTTCCCGATACCTTCTATCTCTGTAAGTTCTTCTTCGCTGAGGCCTTCCAGGCTGAGATTGCTTTTGCCCAGCCTGAAAGCAGAGGCGGCAAGAGACTTTACTTTAAAAGGATTTTCCCCGTGCAGTTCCATGAGCTGCGCCGTGAGTTTAA
This sequence comes from Bacteroidota bacterium, assembly GCA_023251555.1. Lineage (GTDB taxonomy): Bacteria > Bacteroidota > Bacteroidia > AKYH767-A > JAHEYN01 > JAHEYN01. The sequence continues at coordinate 6,415 of JAHEYN010000045.1, forward strand.
GCACATCTGCAATTTCGGAAGTGTTCATGGCAGAACTTAATACACACTGATGTCGTAAGGCATCCGTGCCTGGATACCCTTTATGTCCCGCAGGGATTCGGCCGAATGATAATACCTGAAAACCTCTCCGAGTTTTGACTGTAGTACAGATGTTTCCATATTATCGGCAAAGTCGAGGAGCTGCCGGAGAAATTCTTTTTCCTCAGGGAGGCTTACAATCCTGTAGCTGCTTGTATTCGCCATTTTTGCAGCCAGGGCAATGGCGTCACTGATTCCGCCGAGGCTGTCCACGAGGCCGTTATTTTTTGCATCCCGGGCGCTCCATACCCTTCCCTGCCCGATGCTGTCAACATCTTCCTTCTTCATTTTTCTTCCTTCTGCCACACGCGTGAGAAAGGTGTCGTAGGTCATCTCAACGTAATGCTGAAGTATGTTTTTCTCGTCCGGGGAAAGAGGCCTGCTGAGACTTCCCATGTCTGCCATTCTGCCGGTTTTTACCGTATCAACAGTGATTCCCAGCTTGTTTTTCAGAAGTTCCCTGATATTGGGTACCACCCCAAAAACCCCGATAGACCCCGTGATGGTTGTGGGTTCTGCAATGATGCTGCTGGCAGCACACGAGATGTAATATCCCCCTGATGCCGCGACGTCTCCCATGGATACAACAACAGGCTTTTCCCGGCGGGCAAGCGCTACTTCCCTCCATATTACATCCGAGGCAAGGGCACTTCCACCGGGTGAGTTCACTCTCAGGACAATGGCTCTTACAGCCTTATCTTTACTGGCTTTTCTTATGGTTTCAGAGAGCTTCTCCGACCCTATGCTTTCATCATCCCCTTCGCCCGACAGGATGGTGCCCGCTGCGTATATAAGGGCAATTTTATCTCTCCTGTAAGTACTGTTTTTCGATGTTTCAGGTACCCTCAAATACTTATTGAGAGTTACAAAACTGATATCCTCGCTCTCCTTTATTCCAAGTTTTCTTTTCAGGCCGGACAGCACTTCATCCTTAAAGGTAATACCATCTATCATCTTATTTTTTAAAGCCTCGCCGGGTGTGCGGACAGCCATGTTGTCTGCAAGGCGTTTAAGAGCAGGTATGTCCACGCCCCTTGCTTTTGAAATTCCTTCCAGGAGATGATCCCATGTGGCCTGCAGGAAACCGCTTACCTGTTTCCGGTTTTCATCGCTCATTTTGTCAAGGATATAGGGCTCTACCGCACTCTTGAACTTTCCGTGCCGTATAACCTGCATATCGATTTCAAGCTTCTGCAGGCTGCCCCTGAAGAACATGATCTCCGAACTCAATCCCCTGAAGTCGAGCATGCCCTGGGGATTCAGGAATATTTTGTCTGATGCTGAAGCAAGATAATAAGCCCCCTGTGAATAGGCTTCGCTGTATGCATAAATAAATTTACCGGATGTTTTGAAGTCGAGCAGGGCGCTGCGGATTTCTTCAATGGTTCCGAACCCTGCCCGGACGGTCGACAAATCAAGATAAATGCCTTTTATCTTTTCATCATTTTTTGCTTTCCTGATATTTTCAAGTATGTCGTTAAGCCCTATGGGGCGGTGCTGCTCAAAGGATCCGAAATCAAAACCCTTGAATGGATTTCCGGAGGTCCTTTCGGGAATAGGCTGGTCTAAGCTAATCTCCAGGACGGAGCCGGAGTTTATGGAGACAGGTTTGCTGCTGCCGGCGAAAAAAATAATTCCTGCCGCCAGGAAAATGAAAAGAACAATCAGCAGGATGATAGAGAGAAAGAAGCCCAGCATGCTGGCCAGGGTTGTCTTGAGGAATTGTTTCATGTTGGATTATAGTAAGCTGTAAGGGGTTGCAATATTAGCAAAAATCTGTGAGCCTGAGGCGTTGAATGTGCTGAATCGCCTGGTGGAAAGCCTGCAGGGCTTTGGTTTGCCATTGGTCATTTTCTCTGCCGGAAAAAAATGTTTTCTTTTGCCGTAAATGGTTATGTCGGAATGTACACTTCTCCTTGGAAGTAATGCCGGTGAGCGTTACCGGAATCTTGCGGAAGCAGAAGCCCTGGTGCAGAAGCGGCTTGGAAAGATTTTAAAACAGTCGGCCGTCTATGAAACCGCTGCATGGGGAAATCCCGATCAACCTGATTTTCTTAACAGGGTAGTGGTAATTGATACAGCTCTTACCCCTGCGCGCCTGATGGAGCGGATTCTTTCACTGGAAGAGGAGATGGGAAGGATTCGCGTAAAGAAATGGGATCAGCGGGTAATAGATATTGATATTCTTCTTTACGGCCGTGAGTTGATTGAAACAGGGCGGCTTACAATACCGCACCCGCTTATTCCTGAGAGAAGATTTACCCTGGTTCCCCTTGCTGAAGTTGCAGGGGATTTTGTTCATCCGCGCCTGGGGAAAACAATCAGTGTGCTGCTGAGGGAGTGCAGGGATCCTCTCAGTGTTCAGGTGTATTCTCCCCGCCGCGGGGCATCATGAGATCCTGCTCCATGAGATCCTGTTTTTTCCCGCCAGCTCAATCTGGCGGCGCAGGATAATATTTTTTTTCAGTTCCAGGCGGGGATCCTCTTCCAGCAGGGTTGAAGCCGACTTCCTCGCAAGCTGCAGGATATCGCCATCCCTGCCGAGGTCTGCGATTGAAAGCCCTGGTATCCCGCTTTGCTGTGTTCCTCCCATGTCCCCCGGGCCCCGCAGCCTCATGTCTGTCTCTGCGATCTCAAAACCATCTGTGGTAAGCACCATCGTGTCCATGCGCACCTTCGCGTCTGCGGATATTTTATCTCCCGTTATCAATATGCAGTAAGATTGTTTTGCACCCCTGCCGACGCGCCCCCTCAGCTGGTGCAGCTGGGAAAGGCCGAACCTCTCCGCACTTTCTATTATCATCACGGATGCATTCGGAACATCTACTCCCACTTCGATAACTGTAGTGGCAACCATGATGTGTGTCTGTCCTTTGATGAACCGCTGCATTTCGAAATTTTTATCCGCCGGCTTCATTTGCCCGTGTACAATACTTACATGGTATTGTGGCCGGCAGAATTCGTGCGTAATGGCTTCGTACCCGTCCATCAGGTTTTTATAGTCTGTTTTTTCAGACTCTTCAATGAGCGGGTAAACCACGTATACCTGCCGTCCTTCGGCAATCTGTTTTTTCATGAACGCGAAAATTCTCAGCCGGCTTGATTCATAACGGTGAACGGTTTTTACCGGTGTCCGCCCGGGGGGAAGCTCGTCTATTACAGAAGTGTCCAGGTCGCCGTATAAGGTCATTGCCAGCGTACGCGGTATAGGTGTTGCGGTCATGATGAGAACATGAGGCGAAGATTTTTTTTCCTGTGTTGCTGACGCCTCTCCGCTTTTTCTCCAGAGTTTTGCGCGCTGCTCCACACCGAAGCGGTGCTGCTCATCAATTACCACCAGCCCCAGATTCCTGAATTTTACAGTATCCTCGATGAGAGCATGTGTGCCGGTGAGAATATGAATTTCCCCGGCGGCAAGTTTTGCAAGAATTTCTTTTTTCTCTTTTGTTTTTAATGAGCCTGTAAGCAGGGCTGTATAAACACCTGTTCCTGCAGTAAGTTGTGATAAGGTCCGGTAATGCTGTGCTGCAAGGATTTCCGTCGGGGCCATGAGGGCTGCCTGGTAGCCGTTGTCAAGGGCAATGAGCATGCTCATCAGTGACACTACTGTTTTTCCGCTGCCTACATCTCCCTGCAGCAGCCTGTTCATCTGTTTTCCTGAGCCGAGGTCATGCCGGATTTCTTTCATCACTTTCTTCTGGGCATTGGTGAGGGGGAAGGGTAGTTTTTCTTTGTAAAAGCGGTTGAAAAAATTTCCTACTCTTGAAAAAACAAAGCCCTTGTATTTTTCCGTTCGCTCCGCTTTAATCCTGAGAAGCTGAAGTTGTATAAAGAAAAACTCCTCGAACTTCAGTCTGAAACGGGCATTCCTGAGTACCTCCTCATTCTTCGGTAAATGAATATTGACAATGGCTTCATGGTGTGATATGAGGCGGAAAGGAGATTGTATATGTTCGGGAAGATTTTCGGGGATTGCTGTTCTGAGTGAGGAAAGGAGTGTCTTCTGCAGTTTTGCAATGCCTTTGCTGTGAAGCCCTTTGGCCTGGAGTTTTTCGGATGTGCTGTATACCGGCTCGAGAGCTGAGTGAAAGGTGAAAGACTCCGGGGTGACTTTTTCTACGTCCGGGTGTATGATGTTAATTGCTCCCTTAAACACCGAGGGCTTCCCGAATATAATATACTCGGTGTTTTTTTCCAGGGCTTTGAGAATCCATCTCGTTCCCCGGAACCATACAACGTCAATGCTTCCGGATATGTCTTCGAAAGTTCCGGTAAGCCTCTGTGAGCGCGGATTACCCTCGGTATGAAAAGATACAAACTGTCCTTTGATCTGGATATAAGGCATGTCGGGCTGAACTTCTGAAATTTTGTGAAACTTCGTCCTGTCCACATACCTGAAGGGGTAATGTTTCAGGAGATCATTAAATGAAAAAATACCGAGTTCCTTTTTCAGCAGTTCTGCCCGCTGCGGGCCGACGCCTTTGAGGTATTCAATAGGAGTGTCAAAAAAGTTCTCTGCCATTGTATGATATAAACCGATCCCTGCGGCGGGAAGCGGTTCCTTTGTGATCTCAGGCGATGGATGAAGATCCGAGTAATATGGCTGGGTTTTCGAGCAAAAATCTTAATGTTTGCAGGAACCTGGCCCCAGTAGCTCCGTCCACCACGCGATGGTCGCAGGATAGCGTAACCTTCA
>JAHEYN010000024.1 GCA_023251555.1 Bacteroidota bacterium
GTAGTCCCTCCCTCTCTCGAAGTATTGCAGCAGAGGCTTAAAAAGCGGTCTACGGAAACGCACGACAGCTTTAAGAGGAGAGTATCAAAAGCCGGAGAGGAACTTTCGTATGCCGGGCAGTTCGACAGGGTTCTGATGAATACAAATCTTACAGTCAGCCTGCAGGAGGCTGAAGAAATTGTCCGGGAGTTCCTGGGCCGCGCTAACAAATGAAAACAGGTCTTTTTTTCGGAACATTTAATCCCATCCATGTGGGCCACATGGTTATTGCAGGTTATCTTGCTGAATTTACTGATCTTGACCGGGTTTGCTTCGTGGTAACGCCCCATAATCCGGCAAAGGGCAAGGCCTCCCTGCTTAAAGAACACCATCGTTTAAGGCTGGTGCGGGAAGCAATAGGAGATAACAGGAGGTTCAGGGTGAGCGATGTGGAGTTTAAGCTGCCCCAGCCTTCTTACACCATTAATACCCTGCTTCATCTCAGGGAGCAGCATCCGCCGGGTGAGCAGTTTGTACTTATCATGGGAAGCGATAACCTTGAAAATTTTCACAAATGGAAGAATCATGAACAGATACTGGAGCAGTTTGAAATTTATGTGTATCCCCGTCCCGGCTGCGACGGAGGGAAGTACCGCCTGCATCCCAGGGTGAAAATGACGGAAGCCCCTGTCATGGAAATATCCTCAAGTTTTATCCGGCAGGCTGTAAGAAATAAAAAAGATGTCCGGTATATGATGCCGGAGGCGGTTTATACATATATCCGGGAAATGCATTTTTATGAAAAATAGAGGATGGCAGGCCCGCAGAAGCATTTATATGCAGGTGTAATCCTGTGGGATGAATAAAGAGGCGAAAAAAATCTGATAAAAAGGGGAGCGTGCTACACTTTTGCCTTTTCAGCGCTTAACAGGGATTCGAAAAGAATTCTGCCGTCGGTGTTGCCGAGGTCAGGGTCTGCCGCACGCTCCGGGTGAGGCATCATTCCGAAGACATTCCTTGTTTCATTACAGATACCTGCGATGTTTTCAAGTGCTCCGTTGGGGTTGGCTTCCGGAATTACAGCTCCCGCGGCATCACAATAACGGAAAAGGATCTGTTTGTTTTTTTTCATGCGGGAGAGTGTGTCACTTTCAGCATAATATCTTCCCTCCCCGTGTGCCACGGGAATCTTCAGTGCCCTCGAAGTTTCCGGAAGCGCAGTAATCAGACTGTCGTGGTGCTCAGCCCTGATAAAAACATTTTTACAGATGAACTTGTGGTCGAGGTTGTGAAGAAGCGCTCCGGGGAGCAGCCCTGCCTCGCAAAGAATCTGGAACCCGTTGCAGATACCAAGCACATACCCGCCCCTGCCGGCATGAGCAATGACAGACTCCATGATGGGAGAGAAACGGGCAATGGCTCCGGAACGCAGGTAATCCCCGTAGGAAAATCCACCGGGCAGCACGATAAAATCACAATTCCTGAGGTCACGGTCCTTGTGCCATAAGATGGCAACCTCTTGCTGCATAATAGTTTCAAGAACATAGATCATATCCCTGTCACAGTTCGAACCGGGGAAAATAACAACGCCGAATTTCATAGCAGATTTTTTGGAAGAATAATTTCTCTTGCTGCAAAAATAACTAATTATATATAGCGGCGTAAATTAGGCCGCACGACACTTTGTTCTTTTTTTCCGAATCATTCCGTAAGCTGAGGATGTATTTTGTGGTACATGAGTAATACCCGGTGATAATGCGGGAGTATTTAAAATTTTATCTTTGAAAAAAAATCCTGATATGAACTTTGTTGAAGAGTTGAGATGGAGAGGTATGATTCACGATATCATGCCCGGCGTGGAGGAGCAGTTAAACAAGGGAATGATCACAGCCTATGTGGGTATTGATCCCACTGCAGATTCCCTTCATATAGGCCATCTCGTGTCTGTTATGATGCTGACACACCTGCAGAAGGCAGGGCACAGGCCTCTTGCCCTTGTCGGGGGCGCTACGGCCATGATCGGGGACCCCTCCGGGAAAGCTGAAGAAAGGAAACTTCTTTCTGACGGGGAAGTCAGGACCAATGAACAGGCTATCAGGAAACAGCTTGAGAAGTTTCTTGACTTTAAATGCGGGAAAAACTCCGCTGAAATAGTAAATAACAATGACTGGTTTAAAGACATTACACTCATTTCTTTTTTAAGGGATGTTGGGAAGCATCTTACCGTGAGTTACCTGCTGGGAAAAGGTTTTGTGAAGGAGCGTATTGAGCGGGAGCTTTCATTTACGGAGTTTAACTACATCCTTATGCAGGCTTATGATTTCATGTGGCTTCACCGGAACAAGAACTGCATGCTGCAGATGGGAGGCTCGGACCAGTGGGGAAATATTACCGCAGGCACTGAACTCATACGAAAAAAACTCAGGCAGGAGTCGTTCGGGATGACCTGCCCCTTAATCACGAAAGCGGACGGAGGCAAGTTCGGTAAAACGGAAGAAGGGAATATCTGGCTGGATCCCCGTAAAACATCGCCGTATAAGTTCTACCAGTTCTGGCTGAATGTTTCTGACGGGGACGCAGCAAAATACCTCCGCATTTTTACACTTTTATCCCGGGAAGAAATTTCGCAGCTTGAAGAGCAGCACCAGGGCGGGCCCCATCTCCGGGTACTGCAAAAAGCACTTGCAAAAGATGTGACGGTAAGGATTCATTCTCTGCGGGAGTATGAGCTTGCCGTGGAAGCTTCCGGGATATTGTTCGGCAAAGGCACCCCGGAATCCCTGGGCAGCCTCCCGGAGGAAACCCTGCTTTCGGTTATGGAGGGAGTCCCCAGGGTTTCAGTGCCCTTACAATCGTTTAAGGCTGGAATTAATATCATAGATCTCCTTACCGAATCTTCAGGAATATTCCCTTCCCGCGGAGAGGCGCGTAAGATGCTTGCAGGGGGAGGGGTGTTTTTGAACAAAGAGAAACTTACTGACCCGGCTTTGCAGGTATCGGCTGCGAACCTTTTGAATAATAAATACCTCCTGGTGCAGAAAGGGAAGAAAAACTACTACCTGTTTATTGCGGGATAAATCCTTTCCGGCTTAATACCTGCTGATAGCCAGCCTTGATACAGCAGAGGCGTTCCCTGTAATTATTTTTACAAGGTAAATGCCGTCCGGCTGGCTTGAAATATCAACCACTGAGTTTGGCAGATGGCACGAAGAAGAGTATATTTTCTCGCCGACCATGTTATATATTTCAACACAGTATTGCCCGTTGCGTACTTGTTCAGAGAGCAGGGTAAATTTTCCGTTACAGGGATCCGGAAAAAGTCTGGCGGCTATGTCTCCGGCCTGCCGGGATTGCGCCATTCCCGTTACTGAAACAGTATCCCAGAAGGCATAGAGGTAGCCATCGTCGGATGTGATATAAAGAGTGCCGTCGGTATCGAGGGCGGGAGATGCTTCGGAGATGCGGCCCCCTGTCGTGTAGGACCATTTCAGTGCTCCGTTCTTGTCAATGGCATAGACTTTATTATCTACGGCCCCCGTGAATACCGTTCCTTCCTTGTCGGCCACTGGAAAGGAAATGATGCCGTAAAAATTTGACTGGTTGGGATCCGGCCCTGTCTGGTAGCTCCATTTTATCGTATGTGTTTTCCCGCTGATGGCATTAAGAATACCCTGGTTTGTTCCTGCATAGATGGTGGTGTCGGGGGTTATTGCGGGAGCAATGATCCCTGCTGCCTGGCTGGAAAAGCTGCCCACAGACCATTGCAGCTGGCCGTTATTGTTAAGTACATAAAGGGTTGGTTGTGCCGCCACATAGATAAGGCTGTCAGGGCCGATAACCGGGGTTCCGCAGTGGACACCTCCTGTGCCGTTGACTATATATTTCCATTTAAAACTTCCATCAGGGTTTAATGCATAAACAGTTGAATCCGACCCGCAGTGGGCATCGCCTCCGCCAACCAGCACTGTCCCGTCATTATGGATCGTAACAGAATACGATACACAGCCCTGTGTAAGGTATTTCCACCGCTCAGAACCATCGGACGTTTTTAAAGCATAGACATAGTGATCCCAGCAGCCCTGGTACAGGGTGCTGTCATCTTCCGACAGGGTGACCCCGAAGATCATGGTATCCCCCACGGCATGTATCCATTGCTGGTTACCGAGAGTGTCAAGGGCAACGATATTGGTATTTGACACAATGAAAATGCGGCTGCCGTCTTTTGAGATGGCCGGCCCCTGAGCGCCAGGGTATGGCTTCGTCCATTTAAGATTGCCACCCCGGTCCAGGGCAGTGATTTTACCGGGCCCGCAAACATAAATCGTTCCGGCTGATGAGATGGCAACGCTGTTCCCTCCTTCAAAACCGGTAGTCCCGGTAAAATACTTCCATCGCACCGTCGCACTCTGGGGGCCCTTCACATCAGCGTATCCTGCATGCTGACGGTTATTATGGAACATTTGCCATGGATGCTGGGCATTGCCTTGAACTGTAGTGAGCGCCAGGGCGGCACAGATCACAAGGTGGGTGGTTTTTTTCATGGCAGAGAGGGTTAATGATTATTTGAATTTGATTGTTCCCCTGAGAAATCTACTCTCAGTATGGTTTTGTTGCTTCCTATCACGTACGCGGTGGTGCTGTTGATAAATGCAAGTTCGTACAGATTCACATTGGAAGGGGTATGAAGCAATGTCCACTTTTGTGAAAATTCTGATTTTGAAAGCAGCAGTCCCCTGCATGCAGAGGCAAGTGTATGAATGCCGTTCGAAGCGACATCCCATATCATTCCCGTTTCCCTGAACTTCAGTATCTTTTTGGATGCATCTATGATAACACCGTATTTACCGAGGCTTCCGTTTTTCCCGCCGGAGGAATAACCCCCGGATAATTTATTGAAACTGTGGAGAAGCACGGAATAATGCTCTTTGAGTTTTTGCCAGTACTGGCCTTCATTTACAGAGCACAGCACGCGTGTTCCCAAAGGGGAGTATGACAGCGCATACAGGGTTTTCTCTTTGGCATCGAAATACATATCCCATATCATGGAAGTGAAATCTTTGTAAACTTCCTTCCATGTTTTTCCTTTATCGCTTGTTTTCAGGATAAATCCACCGGGGACAGCCCTCTCTCCTCTCGATATTTTTGATTTTCCCCCGCAAATAAAAGCAGTTGAATCATTCACTGTCACCATATTGTAAAAGCATTGGCCGGCATAACCGCTGAGCTGGGTTACATACCATTTATCGGGGAGCCGGGAGTAGCGGTAGATTACGCCTTTATCACCGCAAAGGAGAATAGTGTTCTCATCCAGCTTTGCCATTTTCAGTATGTGGGCGCCGAGGGAAGGATAATGTATTACTTCCAGCCTTCCGTCAGCAGTGATTTTTTTCAGGATCCCGTATTTTCCTCCCACCCAGTATTCAGAAGGGCCTGCCTGTATGATATCATAGTAGGATGAATCTGTCCCGGAGGTGCTGCTTTCAATTACAGAAATGTTCTGGGCGCAGGAGAATATGGGAGAGAGAAGTGTGAAGCAAACACATATGCACAGGCTGCGCTTTATTAATGCGGGAGTGGGTTTATTTATTCGAAAAAGAAAGGGGATCACAGTATGTCGTTTTCTGCAATTACTTTCTGAACGCCAGGTACCATGCGGGTCAGGAGGTTTTCAATCCCGTTTTTCAGTGTGACAGCGGAGGACGGGCACCCGCTGCACGCCCCTTTCAGCATGACGGTTACAACTCCATTGTCGAACGACCTGAAATGAATCGCGCCCCCGTCGCCTTCAACGGCCGGGCGGATATATTCATTAAGAATGCTTATAATCTTTTCTTCCGTATCGTTTCCGGGAGCAGTGACAGAAACGGGATCGGGAACCTGCTTCGCACTGCCTGTAAACACAGGGAGCTTCGCATCTATATGCGTTTTGATGATTTCTTTTACTTCAGGAATAATTTCATACCAGTCAAGGCTGCCATCCTGGGTGAGGGTAATAAAATTGCTGCTGATAAACACTCCGCGGGTGAATGGCAATGCAAAGAGTTTTTCTGCGAGGGGCGAAGATAAAGCCTGTTCCTTATTCCTGTATTCGAGGCTTTCCCCTTCCGCGCCTGCCAAAAGGGTGTTCAGCACAAACTTCATAGAAACAGGATTGGGCGTGGATTCTGCGTATATACTTACCGGCAGGACTGTGTTCATTGGGGTATTGGCGTTACAGGAACACAAAGTTATCTAAATTTGCATTTCGTGCAAGTGAAATGGTGTCCGGGGCCGGAACTCCTGCAATACCAATTGCTTATACAAACAAGTATTCCGGGGATGGTGAACAACAACATTAACAATTTTTATGACAGGATATTCAATTGTTCTGCCGGCGAAGATTTTGCCCGGCTTGCCATGGAGATTTTTCTTTACCAGTCCCGGCACACCCCGGTATATCGTGATTATCTGTCAGCCATAAGTGTGAACCCCGGCCAGGTGAAATCTGCGGGGGAGATACCATTCCTCCCCGTTGAGTTCTTTAAAACACATAAGGTAGTTGCGGGGGATAAGCCTGCCACGACCCGGTTTACCAGCAGCGGGACTACCGGCGGCCGGGCTGCAGTGCACCACGTTCCGGATATTGCAGTTTACGAAGAATGCTTCACCCGCGGGTTTGAATATTTTTATGGGAATCTTTCACAATATTGTATTCTGGCACTCCTTCCCGCTTATGCCGGGCGCCAGGATTCTTCCCTGTTATACATGGTTCAGAAGCTTATGGAGAAAGGCGGCCATCCCGGCAGCGGCTTCTACCTCAGGGATTATGACCGCCTGCGGAAGAGGCTTACAGAGGGTGAATCTGAAGGGCAGAAGACTTTACTCCTTGGTGTTTCATTTGCGCTGCTTGATTTTGCGGAAAGTGCCGAGCCGGTGCATCTCCGAAATACCATTGTGATGGAAACCGGGGGCATGAAGGGAAGGCGGGAAGAAATAATCAGGGACGACCTGCACAAAAGCCTGCGCAGTTTTTTCGGGGTTGAAAAAATTCACTCGGAATACGGGATGACAGAACTTCTGTCACAGGCATATTCCCAGGGGGATGGAATATTCCGCACACCTCCATGGATGAGGGTTTCAGCAAGAGAAATCAATGATCCTTTTTCGGGTGTAACGGAAGGCAGGGCAGGGGGGATTAATATAATTGACCTTGCCAATTTCAATACCTGCTCATTTATTGCAACCAGAGATCTTGGCGTGGTGCACAGTAACGGTTCTTTTGAAGTGCTGGGCAGATATGACTACAGTGAAGCAAGAGGCTGTAATTTGATGGTGTAGCGCAAAAGGATTATTTTTGAAACATTATGATCAGCAACAGGAGAAGAAATTTTCTCGTAATAACATCGGTTTGTGTAGGCACAGTGCTTTCTGCCCTGCTTCTTATATGGAGGAAAGGCAAACTTGGCATTACGGGTTATTCTACGCTTGCATTTAACATGCTTTTTGCTGTTGCTATTATCATAGGCGTGTCGGTGATGCTTGGGAAGAAAAAGAAAAAATAGAAACCTCTGTCCGTGTTACTGCTTTATTCCCAGCAGTTCGCCTGCTGAAACCCCGGCTTTCTGTGCCATGCTGAGCGGACTTTCCAGCAATTGCTTGACTTTTACAAGGAATCCCACGGATTCTCTCCCGTCAATGATCCGGTGATCGTACGAGAGTGCCACGTACATCACGGGGCGGATTTCCACTTTCCCGTTAACTGCAACAGGCCTCTCCACGATATTGTGCATGCCGAGAATGGCGCTCTGTGGAGGGTTCAGGATGGGCGTTGACAGCATCGATCCGAAAACGCCCCCGTTGGTAATGGTGAAAGTTCCTCCCGTCATTTCACTTATAGTGATTTTTCCTTCCCTTGCCTTCGAGGCGAGTTCCGCTATGGTGCTTTCGATCTGTGCAAAATTTTTGGTCCCGGCATTGCGGATCACCGGTACCATAAGCCCTTTGGGTGCGCTCACCGCGATGCCTATATCGGAGTAATCATGGTACACAATGTCCTCCCCGTCAATCATGGCATTCACTGCCGGGAATTCTTCCAGTGCAATGGTTACAGCTCTGGTAAAGAATGACATGAACCCCAGGCTTACGCCATGGACTTCTTTAAAAGGCTCTTTGTATTTTTTCCTCAGCTCCATTACAGCGCTCATATCAACTTCATTAAAAGTGGTGAGCATGGCTGTCTGGTTTTTTACAGCTACCAGCCGCTGGGAAATTTTTTTGCGGAGCATGCTCATCTTTTCCCTGCGGACGCGGCCTTCTCCTGTTGGGGGTCCGGCATCTCCGGATTTTTTCTTTTCCTCAAGTGCGTCCAGCACATCTCCTTTTGTAATGCGCCCGTCTTTCCCGGTGTGTTTAACCTGGTCTTCTTTGAGGTCATTTTCCCGCATCATTTTTCCTGCAGAGGGAGAGGGCGTTTTTCCGGCATAAGCATCTCCTCCGTTTCCGGCCGGAGGTTTTTCGTGAGCGCGTTCGGGTTCCTGCCTGGTTCCTTTTCCTGAACTGTCAATGGAGCAGACTACCGTTTTAACTTTAACTACCTCTCCGGCGGGGATCAGTATTTTCAGGATGCCCTCAGTTTCGGCATTAAGGGTGAGGGTGGCTTTGTCTGATTCTATTTCACAGAGAGCTTCATCTTTTTCGATAAAGTCTCCGTCGTTTTTCAGCCAGCGGGAAATCTGTACTTCGGTTACGGACTCTCCCGGGCTTGGGATCTGCATTTCGATGATGGCCATAGGTGGTGTTTTTTAATATCCGAGAGCTCTTTTGATGATGTCCTGCTGCTGCAGGACATGGTATTTTGATGAACCCGTGGCAGGGCTGGCGCTTTCAGGCCGGGCTATAACCCTGAGGGTAACGCGGGTAAATTTCCGCATCAGGAATGACCACGCTCCCATGTTTTCAGGCTCTTCCTGAACCCAGAGCCATTCTGCCGCGGAAGAATATTTTTCTACGATCCTGTTCAGCTGTGTATCCGGGAAAGGGTATAGCTGCTCAATGCGTATGATGGCAATATTTTTTTCATCTCCTGCAGGAAGCTTCTCATAATTTTCAAGCAGTTCATAATAGAGTTTTCCTGTACAGAAAATTACACGCCTTACCTGTGCAGGTTTTGCGGAGGGGTCGTCAATCACTTCAAGGAAGCCTCCTGTTGTGAAGGATGCCATTTCCGAAATGCAGCGCGGGTGGCGCAGCAGGCTTTTCGGTGTCAGGGCAACGAGAGGCTTCCTGAAGGGGCGGTGAAGCTGTCGCCTCAGCAGGTGAAAGAAATTGGCGGGGGTGGTGCAGTTTGCAACACACATGTTATTGTCGGCGCACAGGGTGAGAAACCTTTCCACTCTTGCGCTCGAGTGTTCTGATCCCTGGCCCTCATAGCCGTGCGGGAGGAAGAGGCACATGCCGTTCATGCGCCGCCATTTATCCTCTGCACTGCTCAGGTACTGGTCAATGATAATCTGTGCCCCGTTGGAGAAATCCCCGAACTGTGCCTCCCATACAACAAGGGCATTCGGAGATGCAAGTGCATAACCGTATTCAAAGCCGAGAACAGCATACTCCGACAGCAGGGAGTTATAAATTTCAAACGGCTGCTGTTTTTCGCGGAGATGGGAAAGTGGTACATATTCTTCTTCCGAGTCTTCAATCTTGATCACTGCATGGCGGTGGGAGAAGGTGCCTCTTTCCACGTCCTGCCCGCTGATGCGCACAGGGTAACCCTCCTGCAGCAGTGTGCCGTATGCGAGCAGTTCTCCCATTGCCCAGTCGAATTTCCCGGAGGTGACCATGGCCTGGCGGTCGCGGAAAAGCTTCTCTATTTTCCCGAAGAATTTTTTTCCGGCAGGAATCTCCGTTATTTTCATTGCGGTTTCGGTCAGCAGTTTTTCATCCACCGCCGTTTCCGGCGAGAAATGAAAATCTTTTTCAGAAGGCATCCTGATGCCTTTCCATGCTCCTTCGAGGAAGGACGTGATTTTTGTTTTCCTTATCTGCCTCGCTTCATCCAGGCGCTCCTGGAGAGTGTCCCGGAAGTCTTTCTCCATCTCTTTGGCCAGGGAAGCTTCCACGGCTCCCTGCTCAAGGAGTTTGCTGCAGTATATTTCACGCGGGTTGGGATGTGTTGCGATGGCTTTATAGAGCAGGGGCTGCGTAAAGCGCGGTTCATCGCCTTCATTGTGCCCGTATTTCCGGTAGCACAGGATGTCAATAAACACATCCCGTTTGAATTTCTGGCGGAAGTCCATGGCGAGCTGAACGGTGTATATGAGCGCCTCGACATCATCACCGTTGACATGGAAAACGGGCGACAGAATTACCTTGGCCACATCCGTGCAGTAGGTGCTGGAGCGTGCATCAAGATAGTTGGTGGTGAAGCCCACCTGGTTGTTGATTACCAGGTGAATGGTTCCCCCGGTCCGGTAGCCTTCCAGGCGTGACATCTGCACCAGCTCATACAGGATACCCTGCCCGGCAATGGCCGCATCGCCGTGGATGAGTATGGGGGCGAGCTTTCCAAGGTCTCCCCCGTAAAGGTTATTGATTTTGGAACGGGAAATCCCTTCAACCACCGGATCCACAGCTTCAAGGTGGGATGGGTTGGGGGTGAGGCTGAGATGAACTTTTTTCCCTGAACGGGTGATAATGTTGGTGGAATAGCCGAGGTGGTATTTTACATCGCCGTTGAACAGGGCATCTTCAAACTCTTTCCCCTCGAACTCCGAAAAAATAGCTTCGTAGGTTTTGTTGAGAATATTTGCAAGCACATTCAGCCTGCCGCGGTGGGCCATGCCTATTACGAATTCTTCTATACCCAGGTCGGCTCCTTTGGAGATAACCATATCCAGTGCAGGTATAAGATTCTCCGCTCCTTCAAGGGAAAACCTTTTCTGTCCTGTGAATTTTGTATGAAGAAACTGTTCGAACACAACAGCCTTGTTGAGAATTTTCAGGATGTTCTTTTTTTCATCCGCTGAAAAAGACGGGGTATTCCTGCAGCCTTCCATTTTTTCCTGCAGCCACCCGGTGATGCGCGGGTTGCGTATATACCTGTATTCCACGCCTATGGAACGGCAGTAGGTTTGCTTGAGAAAAGCGATGATGTCTCTCAGGGTCGCGGGGCCCAGGCCCAGCTGGCTTCCTGCCTGGAAGACCGTATCCATGTCTTCTTCTGAAAGGCCGAGGATACTGATTTCATCGGGATGAGGCTTGTACTGCCTCCGTTCACGCACAGGGTTTGTTTCGGTAAAGAGATGGCCGCTTCCCCTGTAAACATTGATGAGATTAATGACGTTGAATTCCTTGCGGATATTTTCGGGAACTGCATCCGGGGAAATATCTCCGTTGCTGCTGCGTGCAAATTCAAATCCTTCGAAAAAAGTTTTCCACCCGGGTTCGAGGGATGCAGGATCCCGGAGGTAGGCCTGGTACATTCCATCCAGTGCGGAGGGATCAGCATTGCTGAGATAGGAGAATTTGTCCATGAAACGGGGAAAGGGGTTAAAGGCGGATAATCAAATTTACAAAATTGTAAAGAAAATGACCGGGAGGTACTTTAATCCGCCTTCGCGTTCCGCTATGGCGGACAAGAATGTCCGGAATTAATACCATTTTAGCTGTTAGCCTCAGCCGTTTCCCGGTTTTTCCCCTCCATACACTTTCCCTGTTATCACTTTCTGCATTTCTCTTTCTATCACGAGGTGAGCGATAATTTCCGGCAGCCCTGAGCGGGGGAATTTTTTTGTCATGCCGGAGAGCTTGCTTTCGCTGATATCTATCCGGTACAGCACCTGCATGAGTTTTTGACGGTTGTTTTTGAGGAGGCGTTCAAAGAAGGGAATAAGCTGCTCCATGAGTTCACGGTAGGCATCCTGTGTGTTTCCTGAGAAGCTTATAAAAAGCCCGAATGATTCAAAGTCTTTCCTGGTGCGCGACACTGTTTCGGCGGCAAGGGCTGAGTTGATGCTGTAGGGAAGAGGTTTCCCGGCGTTCATGGCGGGTGTTGGTAAGGGGTATGGTGTTTTCAGAAGCAGGCTTGTATGTTGTTTCTCCAGATCAGTATAAAGACTCCTCCTATGGCGATAAGCGCTGCAGCGACCGACTGCAGGGTCAGCTTCTCTTTATAGAGGAAATAGCTGATGGGCAGCACCACCACGGGAACAAGAGAGAAAATGGTTTGTGCCACGGAAACATTTACGAGGGTGATGGCATACATGGAAAGGCAGACTCCTGTTACAGGACCAAAGAAGGTTCCTGCCGCCGCAGGGAGAATGCCCTTATTTTTGTTTTTCAGTACGGGTGTAATCACTTTCTCTGCTTTTCCTCTGATGATAGTAAGTGTCCAGATAACGGAGGTGGCGCCTGCCATCCTGATCCATGTGGCGTGAACAGGGTTTCCGTGGATTCCTTCTCCAGTTCCGGCGAGTCCTTTTTTTGCAAGTACCAGCCCTATTCCCTGTGCGAGGGCTGAGAGTATCCCGAAAAAAATGCCGCGTTCAAGCTTGCCATGGGGGAGAGGGATATGTTTTTCTTTCCTGTACTTCCCGAGTGTAAGCCAGCTTACTCCGCCGATGGTAATCATCATTCCCAGCATCCCCGTGAGGTTGAGCTGCTCCCCCAGGAGGATATAACCGAAGAGCAGCGCTGCCCCGGGAGCAAGGGTTGAAAAAACAGTTGCCACCCTTGTGCCGAGAATCGCCAGGGCGGTAAACCCGAAGTGGTCCCCCAGCGCCAGCCCTATCACTCCCGACAAGCCCAGCCATAACCATTGATCTGCCGTAGGCCGGCTGAATAATGTAAAGACTGACTGATGATACATGAGGATGGAAAGAAGGGTCAGAGCCACTGATGCAAGCACCAGCCTGAAATGGTTCACCTCATTGGGACCCATGCGCCTTGAGGCTTCGGTAAAAGGAAAAACACCTATGCTCCATGACAAGGTGGTAAGGAGTGCAGCGAGTTCTCCGAGGTAAGGCAGTGCGGAACTCATATCAGTTTCGTTCTCCGAATAAAGCACTGCCGATACGCACCATGGTGCTGCCTTCTTTTACGGCCTCCTGCCAGTCCCCGCTCATGCCCATGGAGAGCGTGTCAAACGAAGTGCCGGGTATAAGATCCTTCATCTCCCGGAACAAAGCTGCGAGGTCATGAAATTCCTGCTGCACTTTTTTTTTATCATCAGTAAACGTGGCCATCCCCATCAGCCCCCTGATACAAACATTGTTCATTTTTTGAATCTCTCCTGATCTGAGTAAGTTCCCCGCCTCTTCGAAGCTCATCCCGTTTTTGTTTTGCTCCTGTGCAATATGTATTTCAAGGAGGCAGTTGATAACTCTTTTGTTTTTGCTCCCTTCTTTGTCAATTTCCCGCAGCAGCCGCAGGCTGTCAGCCGAGTGGATAAGGCTCACAAAAGGCGCAATATATTTTACCTTGTTAGTCTGCATGTGCCCCAGCATGTGCCATTCAATATCTTTCGGAAGAGCGTGATATTTCGGGACCATTTCCTGTACACGGTTTTCGCCGAATATTTTTTGCCCCGCACCGTATGCCATGAGGATATCTTCAGCCGGCTTTGTTTTGGAAACAGCCACGAGGGTCACTCCGCCGGGGATCTGCCGTTTTATTTTTTCAAGGTTTTCGGGGATGCTCATTCTTGCTGATGCCTGGCATGTAATGCCGGGAAAGAAAAAATTTCACTCGAGGCTGTGCACCACCAGCCCGCTCCTGAGTTTGGGTTCGAACCATGTGGTTTTCGGCGGCATGATTTTTCCCGAGTCGGCGATGTCAATAAGCTGCTTCATAGACACGGGATACAGTGCGAATGCAGCCTTCATGTTCCCGCTGTTTACTCTTTTTTCAAGCTCCCCGAGCCCGCGTATCCCTCCCACGAAATCTATGCGCTTGTCGGTGCGCAGATCAGAAATATTCAGCAAAGGATTCAGCACCTTTTCGTACAGGATGGTTACATCCAGCACCCCTATGGGGTCCAGGTCATTGTATGTGCCGGGCTTTGCAGTAAGAGAGTACCATGTTTCTCCGAGGTATAGCCCGAAATTGTGGAGCGAGGAAGGGCGGTAGGTTTTGCTTCCTTTTTTCTCTATCGTGAAGCATGCGGACAATTTTTCGAGGAAAGACTCAGCAGTGTTTCCGTTCAGGTCTTTCACCACACGGTTATAATCAAAAATTTTAAGCTGGTTATCAGGGAAATGGACCGCAAGGAAGAAGTTGTACTCTTCTTTGCCTGTATGCCTGGGGTTGGCGTCGCGCTTCTCTTTCCCGACTAAGGCTGCAGCCGCTGTACGGTGGTGGCCGTCGGCTACGTAAGTATAAGGTATTTTACTAAAAAGGCCGGTGATTTTTCCGATGATGGCATCATCTTTCACCACCCAGAACGTATGGCCTATGCCATCGTCTGCGATAAAATCATACTCAGGTTGTTTTTTTATCAGGGCATTGATGATGGCGTCAATCTCTGTAAGGGCGGGATAGGCAAAGAACACAGGTTCGTAGTTCATGCCGCTCACGCGCACATGCTTTTTCCGGTCTTCCTCCTTGTCGGGGCGGGTGAGTTCATGCTTTTTGATGATGTCATTCATGTAGTCCTCCACAGCGGCGCAGGCAACAATGCCTGTCTGCTTCCTGCCGTCCATGGTTTGCTGGTAGATATACAGGCACTCTTTTTCATCCTGGAAGAAGACACCTTCATGTATCATTCTTTCCATATTTTCTTTCCCTTTAAGGTAAATTTCCGGTGCGTAATGATCAAAGTCTGCGGGAAAATCTATCTCAGGTTTGATGACATGATAAAAGGAAATGCTGTTATCCCCGGCCTCGGCTTTGGCTTCGGAATCATCAAGCACATCATAGGGTTTGGAAGCGATCAGCTTTACTTTGTCTTTTACAGGGCGTATCCCCCTGAATGGTTTGATAACAGCCATAAGCAGTTTTTATTTGAAAAAATTAATGACTTTCTCGGCAAGTTCCACGCCGATTCTCTCCTGTGCTTCTCTGGTGGAGGCGCCGGTATGGGGGGTGAGTGATATTTTCGGGTTAGTGAGCAGCTCCCTGCGCGGCTTGGGTTCCCCGGTAAACACATCCAGTCCTGCGAAGGCAATCTTTCCTGAGTTAAGTCCTTCAAGAAGGTCATCTTCTGCGATTACTCCGCCCCTTGAGGTATTGATAAGTCCCACCCCGTTTTTCATCATGGCAATTTCCTTTTTTGCAATGATGGGGGCGGCACCTTTGGGGAACGGCACATGAAGGGTGATGAAGTCGCTGGTCTGCAGGAGTTCTTCAAAAGGAACCGTTTTCATCCTGACCACTACGGCGGAGTTGGCGAGGGGTTTGAAGAAATCCAGTTCTATCTGCACTTCGGCTGCATGGAGCTTGAACACTTTTATGTTCATGCCGAGGCCGATAGCGATGCGTGCAACAGCCTGTCCTATTTTTCCGAAGCCGATGATGCCGAGTGTTTTGCCGCGGAGTTCAAGTCCGGCGGAGTAATTCTTTTTCAGGGTTTCGAATTTTTCCAACCCTTCCGCCGGCATTTTGCGGTTGGAGTCGTGAAGGAAGCGTGCAATCCCGAAGAGGTGTGCGAAAACAATCTCGGCCACTGACTGCGAAGATGCGTCAGGGGTGTTCACCACTTTTATGCCTTTGTGCTTTGCGTATTCCACGTCAATATTGTCAAGGCCTATGCCTGCCCTGCCTATCAGCCTGAGGCTGGAGCAGGATTCAATGATTTCGCGGGTAATGGTGCTGGCGCTGCGAACGAGCACGGCATCATAATTTTTCAGTTCGGTGACAAGGTTTTGCTGGGGCACTTTGTCGGTGACCACTTCAAAACCCGCTTCGGTAAGCATTTTTTTGCCGGTGGCATCAATGCCGTCGTTGGCTAATATCCGTATCATCAGTAAGTGTTTTTATGAGTTATTTGAGATTCAGGATTTCTTCTATGGCACCTGTGACCTCGAGCATATCGTCCATGGTAAGTTCTCCCATGTGCGCGATGCGGAAGGTTTTTTCCTTCAGGTCGCCGTAGCCGTTTGCGATCTGGATTCCACGTTTCCCAAGCTGGGAGTTGAGGTCTGCCACGCTGATTCCCCTTGTGTTTGCTATAACCGTGAGGGTAAGCGACTCAAAGCCGGCCTTAGGAAAAACTTTAAAATATTTGTTAGCCCATCCTATCATAAACTCAGCCATTTCCATGTGGCGGGTAAAGCGGTTCTCAATGCCTTCCTTCATGATGCGGTCAAGCTGGAAGTCAAGTGCGAACATATGTGAAAGGGATGGAGTGGAAGGATACTGGTGGTCTTTTTTATCAATGTACTTGATGAGGTTTTTCAGGTCAAGGTAATAGCCTTTGCTTCCCACTTTGCTGAACCGCTCCTCTGCTTTGGGAGATACCGAGCATATTGCCAGACCGGGCGGCAATGCAAGGCATTTCTGGGAAGATGTGATGCAGATGTCAATGCCGAGGCGGTCCACTTCCACTTTAGCTCCTGCCATAGAGCTCACGCAGTCCACAAGCCACAATACGTCAGGATATTTTTTTATAACCTCGGAGATACTGTCCACAGGGTTCATGATACCCGAAGATGTTTCATTGTGCGTGATGGTAACCACGTCGTATTTTCCTGTGCTGAGGTATTTATCAACAGTTTCCGGCATGGTGGGATCCCCGTCTTTCTCCCTGTGGAGGTCGCATTCGACGCCATTGAGCTTTCCAAGTTCCGCCCAGCGGTCGCCGAATGAACCGACTGAAAACACAATCGCTTTCTTTGCGGTTGCCGAACGTATGGCGCCTTCCATCAGGCCTGTGCCCGATGAGGTGGAAAGTGCAATTTTATTTTTCGTGAACATCAGGGGCCGGAGTTTGTCGGTGATATTTTTCTGCAGCGCTGAAGCATCTTTGCCCCTGTGGCCGATCATGGGGGTTGCCATTTTGGCCAGTACATCAGGGTGCACCTGTGTGGGCCCCGGGATGTATAGTTTCTTGAAAGTGCTAATAAAATTTATTTTTTGCTTTTTTAAAAGGTGCAGCGAATTTAATAAAAAAAGGATGAAGCCATATAGTCCCGGAGGTGAACTTTCTCATACTGTGTCTTAAACAATGATATTGTAATTTTGTGACCGTTAATTTATTTCATTTATGAACCGGAACTGGGTGCGTGTGGCTTTGTTATATCTTTTCATCGTTGCGGTTGCAGGGGCTTTTATGAGATTTATGCTGTGGCGCGGGTCAGGGTTGAATTTCAAATATATTTTACATTTTCACTCCCATATAGCTTTCCTCGGATGGGTATTCAATGCCTTGTTTGCATTGCTGGTGTTTTCTTTTCTTGATAATTCGAAGCATACATTAAACCCATACCGCAGGCTCTTTCTGCTTTTTCAGGTGGCTGATGCAGGAATGATGATCAGTTTCCCGGTGCAGGGATACGGCCTGTATTCGATAACATTTTCAACACTTCATGTGTTGCTTTCATACTGGTTCATGTGGCAGTTCATGAGGGATATGCGTCATGCAGATGAAAAAAGATCGGATATCTCCCGTTCCTTCCTGGGGGCAGGTTTTTTCTTTATGGCTTTTTCCACCCTCGGTTTGTTTGCGATGCCCCCCGTGATGATCCGGGGTGGGGCCGGTTCCCCCCTTTATTATAATATTGTGTATTTCTATATGCACTTCCAGTTCAACGGCTGGTTTACTTTTGCCCTGCTGGGTTTGTTTTTCAGGCTTGCAGAAAGTAAAGGAATTCTTTTCAGTGCAAAAGCCTTGCGGCTGTTTTATAAACTTATGCTCTATAGCTGTGTGCCGGCTTATTGTCTTTCGCTTCTGTGGATGAATCCTCCGGCTTACATCTATTTTCTGGCAGGTGCGGCATCAGTTATGCAGCTGGTTGCCGCGGGAATTTTTCTTTACCAGGTTTTTATGGTGAGAAGATCCCGGGGGATCTTCTTCAGCCGGGCTGAGAGGATGCTCTTATGGGTGGCGCTCTTCTCGTTTTTACTGAAAGATATTATGCAGGCGGCAGCTTCTGTCCCTGCAGCCGCTGCATGGGCTTTCCACTCACGGAATATTGTCATCGCTTTTCTTCATTTGATTCTGCTGGGAAGTATAAGCACCCTCCTTCTTGTAATGCTCTCACACCTGGGAGGCCTGAAAATGGGAAGCAAAATTTCCTATGCAGGGCTCATTGCTTTTCTTTCAGGCTTTGTGCTCAGCGAGCTGCTTTTGTTCACCGGAGAATTCATTTCATTGTATGCTGATGTTCCGCTTTGCCTGTTTCTTCTGAGTTTGCTCATGCCACTGGGTACAGGGTTGATTTTTCTGAAAAATATTTATCCCGTCCGCATCGGCGTATAAGCCGGATTTCCCCGTCTGCAGCCTGTTTCCGGCAAATGGCGTATGACGGAAGTCATAGTTTAAATATCCTATTAATGACTATTTTGTTTAAAACCATGAAGCGGTTTTTAAAGAGATAATAATATTCCTCATGAACGCCGAATCAATGATAAGAGACCTGGAAGAGAAGGGATTTGTGGAGGAAGAACTCCCTGCAGGCACTGATCTCCGCGGGGAAATTCTCAGGATGAAGAAGGAGAAAAATGCTGTCATCCTTGCCCATTATTACCAGCGCCCTGAGATCCAGGATATTGCCGACTTTGTGGGCGACAGCCTCGGGCTTTCAAGGCAGGCCGCAGGCACAGATGCGGATATTATTTTATTTGCCGGGGTTCATTTTATGGCCGAGACGGCCAAAATTCTTAATCCTTCGAGGAAAGTCCTGATACCCGACCTCAGGGCCGGATGCTCGCTTGAGTCATCGTGCCCCCCGGATAAATTCAGGGATTTTATCTCCCGCCACCCGGGGCACACTGTTGTTACATACATCAATTGTTCTGCAGAAGTGAAAGCCATGAGCGATATTATCTGCACCTCTTCCAATGCAGCACAGGTGGTTGCTTCCATTGAACCGGGAATACCGGTCATTTTTGCTCCTGACCATAACCTTGGGAAATATGTGATGAAAAAAACCGGCAGGCAGATGTTTTTGTGGAACGGGCAATGTGATGTGCATGAAGCTTTTTCCATGGATAAGATTAACGCACTGAGAAAAATATATCCATCTGCAAAATTTATTGCTCATCCCGAATCGGAAGAGAAGCTGCTTGAACAGGCCGTATTTATTGGCTCCACTTCTGCGCTGATTGGCTTTGTAAAAAAAGATCCATCGGATGTTTTTATCGTCGCCACCGAAGCAGGGATCCTTCACCAGATGAGGAAGGAAGTAACCGGTAAAAAACTGATAGCCGCTCCCGCTTATGAAAACAATACCTGCGCATGCAGCGAGTGCAGTTTCATGAAGCTCAACACCATGGAGAAAATATATACGACACTGAAATACGAAATCCCTGAAATAATTATTCCTGAGCCGATCCGCCTCAGGGCTTTGCTCCCTCTTCAGCGTATGATGCAGGTTTCGGAACAGCCGGGTTTATCCGTTGCCCCCGCCTCCCATGCCGCAAACTGATTTTCTCGTCATAGGTTCGGGTATTGCCGGTCTTTCTTTTGCCCTCAAAACTGCCCGGGCAGTACAGGATGCCAGGGTTATAGTTGTAACAAAAGCCGACGAGGATGAGTCTAACACCAAGTATGCCCAGGGAGGTATTGCTGTTGCGCTGAATACCTTTTCCGATTCATTTGAAAACCATGTTGCTGATACGCTTCTCGCCGGCGACGGGCTGTGTAACCGGGAGATCGTTGAGATGGTCGTCAGGGAAGGCCCTATGAGACTCGACGAAATCGTTGGAATGGGAGCGGATTTTGATAAAGATTCACGCGGCGATTATGCTTTGGGCAAAGAAGGCGGACATTCTGCAAACAGGATTGTTCATCATAAGGATGCAACGGGGCTGGAGATTGAAAAGACATTGCTCGCAAGACTGAGGCTGACCCCCAATATTGAAATATTGTCTCATCATTTTGCAGTGGACCTTATTACGGAGCATCATCTCAAAGGTACCACCCGGAAGTGGAATGCCTCCCCGGCAACCTGTTTCGGAGCTTATGTCCTTGACCTCCGCAGCGGACAGGTTGAGAAAATCCTTTCGAGGGTTACCCTGCTCGCATCGGGCGGACTGGGGCAGATATACAGGAATACCACCAACCCTCTCATTGCCACCGGCGACGGTATTGCCATGGCGCACAGGGCAGGAGCTGAAATCCGCAACATGGAGTTTATACAATTTCATCCTACTTCCCTGTTTCACCCCGGCGATAATCCTTCTTTTCTTATCTCGGAAGCAGTCAGAGGCTTCGGAGCCCTCCTCAGGACAAAGGACGGGAAGCGCTTTATGGCACGATATGATGAAAGAGGAGAGCTGGCCTCCCGCGACATAGTCGCCAGAGCTATTGATTACGAAATGAAAGTGAACGGGGATGAATACGTATACCTTGACCTCCGGCATCTTGACAATGACACTTTTGCTGCACATTTTCCCACCATACGTGAAAAATGCCTTTCCCTGGGAATCAGGACTGACAGGGACATGATTCCTGTTGTTCCTGCCGCACATTACCTCTGCGGGGGCATCTCGGTTGATGATCACGGGAGAACAACCATTACAAACCTTTATGCCTGCGGGGAGTGCTCCTCTACAGGCCTTCATGGGGCGAACAGGCTGGCGTCCAATTCCCTTCTTGAGGCGCTTGTTTTTTCCCATCATTGCTATACTGATGCGGTAAAAAGAATAAATACCGTGAGCCTTCCCGCCGGGATACCTGAATGGAGCCGCGAAGGCACTTCTGCAGCCAGGGAGCACATCCTTACCATGCACAACAGGAAAGAACTCCGTGATACCATGAGCGACTATGTCGGTATAGTGCGCTCTGATGAGCGCCTCGGGCTCGCGTTGAAAAGAATAGAGATTCTTGATAAAGAAGCATATGATATATACAGAAATACCATCCTTTCCATTGCTGTGTGCGAACTCAGGAATCTTGTTACAACGGCGGGACTGGTTGTGAAACATTCCCTGGAGAGAAAGGAAAACAGGGGAGTGTTTTATAATGTAAGCCTTGAGAAAACCACACACCGCTGATCAGGCGTTTCAGAACATGAAATCTAAAACCTCCGCATCAGATTTCTCCATTTTCCCCTGAAACCTGATTTATATCATTTTGCAGCTATGGAGTCCTGTATACTTTTAATCTGCCTTCGCGTTCCGCTACGGCGGGCAAGACGGTCGGGGGTTTGTCCCCGGATTATTACCAATTTATATAAAAATTGAAATGGAAACTGTTGAAACTTTAGATGTAACGAGGATAGAACCCCGTCTTAAGCATCCTTCGATCTTTAAAAAATTTGATAGCCTGCCTGCGGAAAATTCATTCATCATCAGCAATGATCATGATCCCATGCCTTTGTATTACCAGATGCTGGCTGAAAGGGGAAACACTTTTACATGGGAGTACATTGAGAAAGGGCCTTTAACCTGGAAAGTAAAAATTTCTAAGCTCGGCGGAATCCTTCCCGAACCTACTATAGGCGAACTTGTTGCCGAAGACTACAGGAAAGCCGAGATTTTTAAAAAGTATGGTATTGACTTTTGCTGCGGCGGGAAAAAAACACTCAGCAAGGCTTGCGAAGAAAAGGGAATTAATGTGTTGCATATACAGGAAGATCTGAAGCAGGCAGGTCAACACCATTCTGTGCCTTCCGAAGATTTTAACAGTTTTGATGCGGGTTTCCTCTCGGAGTATATATTGAATACGCATCACAGGTATGTAAAAAATGCCATCCCTCTTATTTCAGATTTTGTAAATAAGGTGGCGAGGGTTCATGGCGACAGGCACCCGGAGGCGGTTGGGATTGCAAAGATCTGGGGCGATGTGGTACAGGAGCTTAGCGGGCATATGATGAAAGAAGAAAATATTTTGTTCCCTTATATTATGCATTTGTCTGATGCGAAGAAAAAAGGAATTCCTGCAGATTTCCCCCCGTTTGGAACTGTCGCTAACCCCATCCGTGCTATGGAGCATGAGCATGATGTGGTAGGAGACCTGATGAAAAGGATCAATAAATTATCTTCGGGATATACAATCCCGGAGGATTCATGCACTACCTTCCGGCTCTCATACCTTAAGCTGCATGAATTCGAGGAAGATCTTCACCGCCATATCCATCTTGAAAACAATATTCTTTTTCCCAAAGCCGTGGAGCTGGAAAGGGAATTAGTGAAATAATAACAGATATTTATTTATAATTATTAAAAAAGTAAGTTTATGAAAATCATGAAAACTCTTGCACTTCTGTCGTTTGTAATCATTTCATCGGGGATTGTTTACGCTCAGGATGGAGAAAGTGTCTTTAAATCCAACTGTGCCGCCTGCCATACTGTTGGGAGAGGAAAACTTGTAGGCCCTGACCTGGCCGGCATTGACTCAAGGCGTTCGGAAATGTGGCTGGTAAAATGGATAAAATCTTCCCAGCAACTGGTAAAATCCGGTGATAAGGATGCAGCAGATGTATTTGAACAGAACAATAAAATTGTCATGCCCGACATGAGCCTGAGCGAAGGCGAAATAAAATCACTTTTAGCCTATGTGAAGCAAGCAGGAAGCGCATCTGCAGCGGTACCTGCACCTGCACCCAAAGAGGCCGTAAACACAACAATTGCTGCATCTGCCGGGCAGGATTCCTCATCCTCCTTCAGTTCGCCGGGAGGAATGGAGTATTTCCTTATAGCCCTCGTTTGCATACTTTTCTTTGTGATACTGGGTTTGTCACGGGTAGTTAAGACCTTGTCCGCAGAATTGGCAAAGGTATCTCAGGGTAAATAAACACGACCCGGGAGGTTCAGGCTCTTTTAAAAATACTTTTTAAGATGAGTTTTACTCAAAATAACTGAGCGTAGAAAATCCTCCCGAGCGCAGGAACTTATCTTTCTTCATGAGATGAAGATCTGAAAGCGTCATCTCGCGAACCATCCCCTGGAGATCATATCTCGGTTTCCACCCAAGCAGTTTTCTCGCCTTGGAAGCATCTCCTATAAGGAGGTCCACCTCGGTGGGCCTGAAATACTTTTTGTCAACTTTAACCACTACATCTCCTGTATGCAGGTTGGGATTGCTGATTTGCAGCCGCGACTGTATCGCCTTATCAATCTTTTTTACGAAGCCTACTTCTTTTTCGTCCTTTCCCCGGAAGTCCAGTTCAATGCCTAATTCTTCGAACGACATTTTCACAAAATTCCTTACGCTGGTGGTTTTTCCCGTGGCAATCACAAAATCATCCGGCTGGTTGTGCTGGAGAATGAGCCACATAGCTTCCACATAGTCCTTCGCATGCCCCCAGTCGCGTTTTGCATTCAGGTTGCCGAGGTATAATTTGTCCTGCAAACCCACTGCAATTTTTGCAGCGGCCCTCGTGATTTTCCTGGTAACGAATGTTTCCCCGCGGATGGGGCTTTCGTGGTTAAACAATATGCCATTGCTGGCAAACATTTTATATGCTTCTCTGTAATTTACCGTGATCCAGTAGCCGTACATTTTAGCAACGGCGTAGGGAGATCTCGGATAAAAAGGAGTTTTTTCGCTCTGAGGTGTTTCCTGCACCAGGCCGTATAATTCAGAAGTGGAGGCCTGGTATATTTTTACTTTTTTTGCGAGATCAAGCATACGGACAGCCTCAAGGATCCGGAGGGTGCCAATGCCATCTGCATTGGCAGTGTATTCGGGTGTTTCAAAACTCACATGCACATGGCTCATGGCAGCCAGGTTGTATATCTCATCCGGCTTTACTTCCTGGATGATGCGGATAAGGTTCGTGGAGTCGGTGAGATCCCCGTAATGTAATTTGAGATGCAGATTTTTTTCGTGCGGGTCCTGGTAAAGGTGGTCAATCCTGTCGGTATTGAAAAGGGAACTCCTGCGCTTGATACCATGGACGAAATACCCTTTCTTCAGCAGAAACTCTGCGAGGTAAGCCCCGTCTTGTCCTGTGATTCCTGTGATGAGTGCAACTTTCATAAATCTGTATTGTTCCGCAAAGATATTAATAATCGCTTTATTTTTGTTTTATGCCATACATGGAAATGTGCCACGCAGCCGCTATTGGAGGTTTTATACAGCGGCATTTTCATTCCCGGGTGATGCATTTATGCCTGCATAGCCCCTCCGTATTATTTTTTCTTTCACAATTTCTGCAAACGGGCGGTTTTCAATTTTGCTTTCCAGCCAGGAAATAAAATCGAAATAATTGAGGGCTTTTCCTTCGTAGCTGTCGCGCGAAATTGCTGTCAGCCGGTCTCTCAGGCCGCGGAAAGCCACTGTAAGTTCCTGCGTTGAAACATTTCGGGACAGGCGTTTCCTGATGAAATCGAGAATAATCAGTTCGAATTTATATAGCCGCTTTTTCCCGGCAAGATACCTGTAGGTTGATTTTACAAAGTATTCAAGTGCGTCAGTTTGATTTAATTCATATAATAATATAAGCTGTATGATTTTTGAGAAACTGTAGATGTCAGGCCTCGACTCTTTGTATGACAAATCGTTGAGTATTTTACTGAGCCATAAGGCTGAGTTCCTGTATTCACCGGCCCCGAAATAAAGATACGATATCCCGAAGTAAAAAATAACAAGATTATGGGAAGGTATTCTGTAGTGCCTTATGCCATCTTCTATTGTTTTTACAACAGACAGCCCTTTCCTGTATTCGGCCGTATTAATATAAAGGCTTAGCTCTCTTTCGTATGATATGATGAAAATGAATAGCTGCATTTTGGCTGACCCGGCAGGTATGCCTCTTATCTTTTCAATAACCTTCCTGCATTCCCGGTACCTGTTAACCAGGTAACAGATATAGTAATAATTAGCAAGTGCAGAGAGGTATTTGCGGGGATTTTCTTCTATCCGCGCAGGCGATTGCTCTATTAGTCTGACGAGTTGTTGCTGCTTTTCATAACTCTCATGAAGATTCCCGGTGGCGAGGTTATACACTCCATGAATATAATAGAAATCCTCCCTCGCATTTTGCGAAAGAGCGTATCCCTCCTTTAAGCATAAAGGGTTTTTAATAAACTTCCTGTAATGCATGGCTTCTGCCTTGTTCCGGGCAACGTTGTTAATCCTGTAGTGCCTCAGAATAAGCTGCCTGATGTTCCTGTAGCTTCTTTCATTTCCAAGTTTCCTGATGATTTCCTTTTCCTCGCCCGTTAGCTTTCTCAAATCGTTCCCGCTTCCATGTATAACCAATCCTCCCTGCATGAGCTCCTTTTCCCATTCAATACACTCAAGCACAACGAGGAATTTTTCATGCCCGGCAGCGGATCTTTTCGTTTTATGCAGCAATTTCGCACACTCTTTATAGAGGCCTTTTTCATACAATAGTTCTACCTGGCGGAGAGCGCTTTTTAGCGGGGCGTTCAGGCTGTAATGGCAGGACTCGAGGCTTCTCAGTATAAGGCTGCAGAGATAATTTTTTGTAACATGAAGCTGTTTGCAGAATTTCTCCATGTGGAATTTTTTTCTGATGGCTGCCTCATTATACACCTCCTGCATATCAACAGCATTAAATAATTTTATACAGTTATTCTCCCTTACGCTGCTGTGAATGGATGCAAACCGTTTAAAGTATCTTTTTTCCGATGGAGTTAAAGACCTGATCAGTCTGAATAAATCTTCAGAAATTGTTTTTGACATTTACAATATGAATAAATAAAATGTATCCATAATCTTAAATAATATAATTTTAACAAAAAATTATTATTTTGCAGTGAAGTTAGATATTTACATTAAAAATAAAAATAGTTTGTTATTATTCATCACTAAGTAACATCTTTGCTTTACTGTCAGAACAAAAAATCAATAAATATGAAACAGATTTCCTTCAGACCCGGATTTATTCTTGCTATGCTGATGGCTGCCTGTACAGCCTTTTCCCAGCCTGCGTTTCAGTGGGCGAATGACATTGGCGGTACAGGTTATGATCTTGCCTACAGTATTGCTCTTGACGGTTCCGGGAATATTTATGTAACCGGCACTTTTACGGGCACCGTTGATTTTGACCCGGGCGCCGGAACGGCAAACCTCACTCCCACCGGAAGTTCCGATGTGTTTTTTGCCAAGTACGATCCATCGGGCAATTACCTGTGGGCGAAAAATTTTGGCGGAACTGCCTCTTTCGAGGAGTCGAAGGCTATTGCCGTTGATGCTTCCGGCAATGCATACCTTACGGGGTATTATGTTTATACATGTGATTTTGATCCCGGGGCAGGAACAGCCAGTCTTACCTCGGTGAGCGGGAGCTGGGATATCTATCTTGCCAAGTATAACTCGGCAGGAAACTACCTTTGGGCAAAAAGTTTTGGAGGAGCTTATGCTGAAGAAGGGCAGGGGCTTGCAACAGATGCCTCCGGCTATGTGTATATCACGGGCTATTTCCGTGACCAGTTTGATTTTGATCCCGGTGCAGGAACTACTGTTCTTGTGGCAAACGGAACGTATGATATCTTCTTTGCCAGGTATGATGCCTCCGGAAATTTCCAGTGGGCCAAGAACATGGGAGGAGCCGGCCTCAATTACGGCTATGGCATAGAGGCGGATGATGCTTCGGGAAGTGTTTTTGTTACAGGGTATTTTAACGGGACCTGCGATTTTAACCCGGATATAGCAACCACCAATAATCTTACTACTTCGGGAGGAGCCGACATCTTCTTTGCCAGGTATGATGCTTCCGGAAATTACCAGTGGGCGAGAAAGATAGGCAGCGGATCTCCTGACATGAGCTATAGCATTGCCCTGGATGCCTCTGCAAACGTACATATCGCCGGCTACTTTAACGGCACAGCCGATTTTGATCCCGGTGCGGGAACTGCAAATCTTACTTCAAACGGAATGGCGGATGCATTTTTTGCCAAATACAACAGCGCAGGCAATTACCTGTGGGCAAAAAAAACAGGAGGAATGGACGATGATGTGGCAAACAGCATAGCATTGGATGGATCAGGAAATGTTTATGTGGCAGGGAACTTCCAGTACACAGCTGATTTTGACCCCGGTGCGGGAACGACAAATTATACATCTGCCGGGAACACAGACCTCTTTGTCGGAAAATATGACCCGTCGGGGAACTTTATATGCGCTGCGGCCATAGGAGGCATTGACTTTGAGTCGGCCGGAGGAGTTGCAGTAGATGCTTCGGCCAATATTCACCTTACAGGGTACAACATGAGCACGTCCGATTTTAACCCGGATGCTGCCACAACCAATAACCTTACCGCTTCGGCCGGGAGCCAGGACATATTTATTGCCAAGTACGGACAATGTGCAGTGCTGCCTGTGGGCATATTGAATCTGCGAGCCTTTGCAGGTAAGGATATTGAGGTCAGGTGGGAAACGGCCAGCGAACTTAACAGCAACTATTTCACAATTGAAAAAAGCAATGACGGGGTATCGTTCGAAGCAGCAGGAAAGATAGAAGGTGCAGGAAACTCTTCAGTATTGCACAGGTATGTATTCACTGACGGCAATGCATCCCCCGGCATGAATTATTACCGTATCAGGCAGACTGATTATAATGGAAATTACAGTTGTTCGGGTATTGTTATTGCTGAAAATACAGCAGAGAAAATGCAGTTGCTGAATAATCCTGTTGCCGGAATGCTCGGTTTCCGCTTGTCCTGTGCCGGCGTGGAATCTGTTCAGGCTTTTGTTTCTCTATCGGATATGCTGGGCAATCAACTTCTGAACGGGCCGGTAATCCTTACGCCCGGAGTAAGTACATATAAAATCAGCGTGGATAAGCTTCCTGCAGGGCTTTACTTTATCTCAATCAAAGCAGGCGGATGTTCTTTGCAGGAAAAGTTTGTGAAAGAGTAAGGGGTATTTCCCTTTTATAGGCCACCTTGTTTTTTAATCCGCCGTAGCGGAACGCGAAGGCGGACAAGAGGGACTGAGGATTAATACCAGTTTATTCAGGCAGTAGCTACGGCAGGTCATCCGTGACCTTATTTCGGGGTATTTTTCCCATGTGGTCTCAGGTATTTGCAATACGCGATCCTTCGGGTGAATTGTTTTTCAGGAGAGCCGGATATCTGAAACAAAACGGATACGATATTAAAATGCTCACCCATTTGAGCAAAAAGCAAATAGACGCCAGAAAATCAGACAAAAGATATTTTTGAGATGGCTTCTAAGTAACATCCAAAGTTCCCTTTACAAGCCCGATATCTAAGTCCCGCGTATATCCCTATTGCGTGATGCTCCACAACATGTGCTTGATATACGCTATTATGGGTTATATTTGTAGACACGACTTCTAACCGACACGCAAACGCTTCAAAAAAAAATTTTTAAAACACCGCAAACGCACAAGCCAACCCGAAGGCAAAACAAAAAGAGCCACTTCTCCCAACGCTTTATTCGTTCCATAGCAAAATCTTCAATCATGTTTCATTACTTTGCAGGATATGAATCTACTTTATGACCATATTCAGCAAACTAAAAAATGAACTCAATTGCTTTCGTTGATACCGAGATTGAGCCAAAGAGCCGAAAGATTCTTGACATTGGAAGTGTCAAGGGTGATGGAAGCACTTTTCATAAAACTTCGGTTGCTGAATTCATTCAGTTTCTCAACGGGACACAGTTCATTTGCGGACATAACATTTTTAATCACGACTTAAAATATATTGGGAAGGCGGTTGCTGATGCAAGCATAAACGCAAACATCATTGATACTCTTTTTCTCTCTCCTCTTTTATTTCCGACAAAGCCGTATCATCCGCTGAACAAGGATTACAAATTCCAATTTGATGAATCTAATTCTCCGTTAAACGATGCTATCATAACGAAAGAACTACTTGACGAAGAAATAGCAGAGTTTAAAAATGCAGGCGAAACTCTAAAACAAATTTTCTATTTGCTATTGAACGACAAAAAGGAGTTCCACTCCTTTTTTCGTTTCATTGCATACACAAGCAATGAAACAAATCTTGAAAAACTTATTCGTCAAAAATTTCAATCAGAAATTTGCGAACATGCAGACCTGACAAAAATAATTTCAGAACACCCGATTGAATTAGCTTACTGTTTGTCGCTGATAAATGCAAACAACCGCTACTCCATTACACCACCTTGGGTGCTGAAAAATTATCCCGAAGTTGAACGAATAATGTTTCGCTTGCGAAACAAACCTTGTGTAAGCGGTTGTGTGTATTGTAACAACGCCTTAGACATACACAAAGGTTTGAAACGTTTCGGCTTTGATTCATTTAGAACATACGGAGGTGAACCCCTGCAAGAGAAAGCAGTGAAAGCAGCCGTTGACAATAAATCAATTTTGGCAGTGTTCCCAACTGGAGGCGGTAAGTCAATTACATTTCAAGTTCCTGCATTGATGAGTGGAGAAAGTGCAAAAGGTTTGACAGTTGTAATTTCTCCTTTGCAATCGCTGATGAAAGACCAAGTTGACAACTTGACTAATCAGTATACCATCGATGGTGCTGTTACAATAAACGGTTTGCTTGACCCAATTGAAAGAGCACAATCATTTGAGAGCGTTGAAAACGGTTCTGCATTCATTCTTTACATCTCACCCGAATCATTGCGTTCAAAAACAATTGAACGATTATTATTAGGTAGAAAAATTGTTCGCTTTGTTGTTGACGAAGCACACTGTTTTTCTTCGTGGGGACAAGATTTCAGAGTTGATTATTTATACATCGGTGATTTTATCAAACAAATTCAGGAGAAGAAAAATCTTGAAGAGAGAATTCCAATTTCTTGTTTCACTGCAACTGCAAAACAAAAAGTCATTGAAGATATTCGGGACTACTTCAAACAAAAACTTAAGCTTGACTTGGAACTCTTCACTTCAAAAGCATCACGAACAAATCTTCAATACAAAGTTTTTGAGAAAGGAGACGAGGAAGAAAAATATCAGGCAGCCAGAGATTTGATTGAAGCAAAAAATTGTCCGACCATCATTTATGTTTCAAGAACACGAAAAGCATATTCGCTTGCAGAAAGATTGACTGAAGACGGTTTCAATGCAAAACCTTATCACGGCAAAATGGATGTGAAGGAAAAGACAGCCAACCAAGATGCGTTTATAAAAGGTGAAGTTCCAATTATGGTTGCGACTTCTGCATTCGGAATGGGAGTTGACAAGAAAGATATTGGAATGGTAATTCACTATGAGATTTCAGATTCGTTGGAGAATTACATTCAGGAAGCAGGCAGAGCAGGACGAGATGAGAATATTGTTGCAGATTGTTTTGTCCTGTTTAACGAGGAAGACCTTAGCAAACATTTCATCTTGCTCAATCAAACAAAACTTTCAATCAAAGAGATTCAACAGATATGGAAGGCGATAAAAGATATTACAAGGTTTCGTTCAACGGTTTCAAATTCTGCTTTAGAGATTGCACGAAAAGCAGGTTGGGATGATAATGTAGTTGAGATTGAAACACGCGTTACAACTGCAATTGCAGCATTGGAAGATGCTGGCTATTTGAAGCGGGGGCAAAACATGCCGAGAGTTTTTGCAAATAGTATTCTCTCTAAAACTGCACAGGAAGCCATTGACAAAATAAATGTTTCAGAAAAATTTGAGGAGAAGCAAAAAGAAAAAGGAATCAGAATTATCAAGAAACTTTTTTCAAGCAAAAGCAGAAAGCACTCCAATGATGAAGCGGCAGAATCAAGAATTGATTATATCAGCGACCACTTGGGAATTGTAAAAGAAGAAGTGATAAACATTGTCAATCTTCTTCGTGAGGAAAAGATTTTGGCTGATGCAAAAGATTTGACAGCGTTTATCAAAAAAGGAGAAAACAAAAATCGTTCTCTCAACATTGTTGAATCATTCAGCAAGATTGAAAACTTTTTGCTTCCAGTTTTTGAAGAACAGGAAAAAACATTTCACATTAAAGAATTGAATGAAGATGCAGAGGCGAAAGGATGCGAAGATGTAAATACAAACAAGCTAAAAACCATTATCAACTTTTGGGCAATCAAAAATTGGATTAAGCGACAGAACCAAGAGTATTCAAAGAATCATGTTGTAATTCTTTGCCTTCATCCAAAGGAAATGCTGAAAGAAAAATTGGAGAAGCGACATGAGTTAGCAAAGTTTCTTGTGGAATATCTCTATGAGAAAAGCAATCTCAATATTTCAGAAGATGATAAAGACAAAGAAGAAATGTTGGTTGAGTTTTCAGTTCACGAATTGAAAGAGGAGTTTGAGAAAAGGCCAAACCTTTTTGAAATCAAAGTAACACTTGATGATATTGAAGACACTCTTTTCTATTTGTCAAGAATTGATGCGATAAAAATTGAAGGAGGTTTTCTTGTTGTCTATAATCGTTTAACCATTGAACGAGTTGAGCAGGACAATAAGAGACGATACAAAGTTGAAGATTATCAAAAGCTAAATCAGTTCTATGAAAACAAGGTTCAGCAAATTCATATCGTTGGTGAGTATGCAAAGAAGATGCTTAGCGATTACAAAGATGCTTTGCAATTCGTTGAAGATTATTTTCAGTTGAACTACACATCATTCCTGAATAAATATTTCAAGGGAAGCAGACAGAATGAAATCAAACGAAACTTAACACCGGCAAAATTCAAACAACTATTCGGAGAACTTTCTCCAACACAATTGAAAATCATTAACGACAACGAAACAAAATATATTGTAGTTGCGGCTGGACCTGGGAGTGGGAAAACAAGAGTGTTGGTTCACAAACTTGCTTCATTGCTTTTGATGGAAGATGTAAAGCATGAGCAATTGCTTATGATAACTTTTTCAAGAGCAGCAGCGACAGAGTTTAAGAAGCGATTACTCAAACTTATTGGTAACGCAGCAAACTACATTGAGATAAAAACTTTTCACTCCTACTGCTTTGACTTGTTGGGCAAGGTCGGTAGTTTGGAAAAGTCAGATGTGATTTTAAAAAAGACGATTGAGAAAATTAAGAATAAAGAAGTTGAAGCAAGCCGAATAACAAAAACAGTTTTGGTGATTGACGAGGCACAGGACATGGATGAAGATGAATTCAGCTTGATAAATGCTTTGATGGAACAGAACGAAGAAATGAGAGTGATTGCAGTTGGCGATGACGACCAGAATATTTATGAATTCAGAGGAGCAAGTTCAAAATATCTTGAACAATTTATTGAAGTCAACAAAGCAGCGAAACATGAATTGGTTGAGAATTACAGAAGCAAAAGCAACCTTGTTGACTTCACAAATCAGTTTGTAAAAAAACTTCTCCACCGATTGAAAGACATTCCAATTATTGCGAAGCAACCCGACAACGGGAAAATAAAATTGGTTTGCTATCAAAGCGGAAATCTCATTACGCCACTTGTGCATGACATACTCACAACAGGACTTGCAGGAACTACATGTGTGCTTACAAAGACAAACGAGGAAGCATTACAAATTACAGGACTGCTATTGAAACACGGAATGCAGGCGAAGTTGATTCAAACTAATGACGGTTTCAGTTTGTATAATCTTTCAGAAGTCAGATTCTTTTTAAGCCAGTTGAATTTAGCTGATGATGTTTTTATTATCAGCGATGATGTTTGGGCAACTGCAAAACGGGAGTTGATAAATAAGTTTCGCAACAGTTCAAAATTGGAAGTATGCACCAACATCATAAAAGATTTTGAAGCAACCAACCCGAAGAAGAAATACAAATCTGATTTGGATGTTTTCATTCGTGAATCCAAGTTGGAAGATTTTTTCAATGAGAACGGAGAAACCATTTTTGTTTCAACCATTCATAAGGCAAAAGGAAAAGAGTTTGACAATGTTTTCCTGATGCTTGAAAACTTCAACTCCGTAACAGACGAAGCAAAACGACAGTTGTATGTTGCCATGACAAGAGCCAAACAAAACTTGACAGTTCATTTGAACTCAAAT
Source organism: Bacteroidota bacterium (assembly GCA_023251555.1). Classification (GTDB taxonomy): domain Bacteria; phylum Bacteroidota; class Bacteroidia; order AKYH767-A; family JAHEYN01; genus JAHEYN01. Next base: position 32,943 of record JAHEYN010000024.1, read on the forward strand.
TTTCTTGACAACATCACAGCAGCAAATTTAGAACGAGTTGAAGACAGAGAAATTTATTTACCACCAAACGAGTTAGCGATGAACTTAAGTTTCAAAGATGTTTGGTTGGACTACTTCATCAACAAACAACATTTGGTTTCTCAATTTACAAGCGGTGATGAAATGACTTTGCACGGAGATGAATGTTTGAATTCAAGAGGACAATCTTTTTTAAAATTCTCTAAACTTTTTGTCCATCAAATTGAATCCATGAAACAAAAGAATTACGAGTTGAAAAAAGCAAAAGTGAACTTCATTGTTTACTGGCTGAAAGAAGATACAGAACAAGAAGTGAAAATAATTTTACCTGAACTGTATTTTGAGAGAAGCAATAACAATAATACTGACTAAACAAATCAAACAAAGGAAACCCAATTTCATATGAACGTTAGCTGTCATGATACTTTTTAAATTATTTTGAATATATACTTTTTGTATATACCTTTGTAAAAACATCTCATTGAAATGAAAACATTATCCCTAAAATTAGATGATCCTATTTTTCTGGAAACAGAAAGTGTGCTCACCCGAATCCACAAAACGAGAAACCGTTATATCAATGAGGCTATCAGTTTTTATAATCAACTTCATAAAAGGAGGATTCTGGCGAAGCAATTGGCGAAAGAATCTAAGATAGTCGCTAAGGAATCAATACTTGTGCTTTCTGAATTTGAGAAGTTTCATGAACAAGATTAAACAGTTTGAAATATGGATTGCTGACCTTAATCCGCGATTTGGTACGGAAGCTGGAAAAAGAAGGCCCATCTGTATTGTTCAAACTAATTTGCTTAATTCCCACCATCCGTCAGCGATCGTATGTCCGGTGACGACAAAGGTTCATCCGGATGTGGGGATTCTACGGGTTTCAATTCACAAAGGTCAGGCAGGAATGAAAGAAGATTGTGATATTATGATTGATCAGGTCAGAGCAATTGATAATCAAAGATTGATCAAAAAAATAGGTGATCTTCCAAAAGGGGCCGCTATAAAAGTGCAGGAAAATTTATTGACAATTCTTGATTTATTATGAACCACGCCAGCTGACATGGCATTAGCGATAGCGGGCGTGCATTGCGAAAACAAACAGTTGAGCAAGGAATAACCCAAATACCGGCGGACAGGAAGATGGCTTCGAAATGCCGGCCATCGCCAATGCCTAAAACGTTGACAGGTACTGCGGACAAAAATCCGCTTAAAAATAGACAAATAAAGTTGCTTTATTGGACTACTTTTTGTAACTTTGACTTGTGAGCAAAAAACGTGAACTTTATTTCTACAAAGACTACTTCAGGAACTTTTATAAAGAACAGTCTGCTAAAGTTCAAAAGAAAATTCTTTGGACTTTTAGGGCTGTTGAAGAACTTGACAGAGTTCCTGAAATTTATCTAAAGCATCTCGAAAATGCTGACGGACTTTATGAAATAAGAGTTCAGGTTGGCAGTGACATTTTTCGCATCTTCTGTTTCTTCGACAAAAATAATCTCGTTGTCGTTGGACATGGCTTTCAAAAGAAAACCGGGAAGACCCCTCACAAAGAACTTGACCGAGCATTACGAATTAAAAAAGAATACTATGAAGAAAAGCAAAAATCTAACAAGCCTTGACCATTTCATTGAAAAAGAAATTGGTGCAGTTGGTACAAAAAAACGAGACAAATTTGATGCGGACTATGAGGCATTCAAACTTGGCGTGCTTTTACAACAAGCAAGACAAGAACGCGGACTGACTCAGGAGCAAGTTGCAGAACTCTCCGGGACAAACAAATCTTACATTTCCAAATTAGAGAAAGATCTTAAAGACGTCCGCTTTTCAACTCTCTACCGAATTATTACTGAAGGACTCGGCGGACATTTGAAAATATCAATTCGCTTGTAGCGTGATCGCACATACCGCGAACAGCACCTACTTGCAGTTTTTTGCTATTGTCCACTTACACATTTGAGCGTTAACCCGCAAAAAATTGCAAGTAGCCGAAAATGTGCGATTATGGCGGCTGACTGATAATTTGAAAATGTGTGCAAGTAATTATCTTTGCAGTGTGGGAAGAACCACTGGCTATAACAAATTCAAACTTGGAGTAACGACAATGGAAATTTTACCGATCACAGTTGGAATACCTGACTCCAGCATGGACTATTTTTCGGCAAGACAATTGGACGACCAATGGTGTTGGGCAGCATCCGTAAAAATGGTTTTGAATTATTACGGGGTTGCTATTACACAGAAACAAATTGTCGCGAGGACATACGGGACAGACGAGTTCGGTAGACTGCCAAACTGGCCAGCGACTTATAAGACAATTCACAGAAATTTAAACTATAAGAGTATTGACCTTAACGGTAATAAATATTCGGTAATAGCAAAAATCGGTAAAGGAAGACCCAATCACATATGGTTAATTAATGAAATTAATTCTCAACGACCAATAATTATTTCATATCGAACAGGAGTGAAAACAGGTCACGCAGTTGTAATAACAGGACTTTCATTTGTTTTCAAGAAAACATCACCAACAGTAAACAAGATTATAGTTCGCGACCCTTGGACAAATGAAAAAAACCTTGCAAACAAAGGAAGAAAATCATACGGAGGATTATTTGCGAATAACATTGACGCTTTTTGGTCAATCAGAGTTTACGAACATTAATAAAAAAACAAAAACCATGGACATGAGTGAAGGATGTTGCAGAGCTCTACCAGAAGCCATCTCAAAAATGTTTTTTGTCTGATTTTCTGGCGTCTTTTCCCTTTGGAATTCTATAGAGCCGATGGGGGGACTTGAACCCCCGGCCTACTGATTACGAATCAGTTGCTCTACCAGCTGAGCTACAACGGCTTTACGAATGCAGGAGGGATCTTGCGATTACAATGCGCTGCACTTCAGAGGTGCCTTCGTAAATCTGGGTGATCTTGGCGTCGCGCATGAGCCGTTCCACATGGTACTCTTTTACGTATCCGTAGCCTCCGTGTATCTGTACGGCCTCCACGGTGGTTTCCATGGCAACTTCAGATGCATATAATTTGGCCATGGCACTGGCATGTGAATAGTCCATGTGCCGGTCCTTAAGCCATGCCGACCTAAGGCATAGCAGCCTTGCGGCACCAATCCTTGTAGCCATGTCCGCCAGCTTGAACTGTATAATCTGGTGTTTTGCAATAGACTGCCCGAAGGATTTTCTTTCTTTTGCGTAGGCAAGCGCAAGTTCGTAAGCGCCGGAAGCAATGCCCAGTGCCTGGGAAGCAATGCCTATGCGGCCTCCGTCAAGGGTTCTCATGGCAAATTTAAACCCGAAACCATCTTCTCCGATACGGTTCTTTTTTGGAACCTTCACATCCGTAAACATCAGCGAATGGGTGTCCGATGCCCGGATGCCAAGCTTATTTTCTTTCGGCCCGACTTTAAATCCTTCCATGCCCTTCTCCACAATCAGGGTGTTGATACCCCTGTGCCCCTTCGCAGGATCTGACTGCGCCATCACAAGATATACAGAAGCATTGCCCCCGTTGGTAATCCAGTTTTTTACTCCGTTGAGAAGGTAATAATCTCCCTTGTCTTCGGCAGTGGTTTTCTGGGAAGTTGCATCGGAACCGGCCTCGGGTTCCGAAAGACAGAACGCCCCGAGGATCTCTCCTTTTGCAAGAGGTACAAGGTATTTTTGTTTTTGTTCTTCGGTTCCGAAGGCTTCAAGCCCCCAGCATACCAGGGAATTATTCACTGACATCACGACCGCAGAGGAGGCGTCAATCTTGGAAATCTCTTCCATGGCCAGCACATAAGAAACCGTGTCCATCCCGCCCCCGCCATATTTGGGACTCACCATCATGCCCAGGAAGCCAAGCCTTGCCAGCTGCCTGATTTCTTCCGCAGGAAAAAGCTGCTTCTCATCACGTTCAATTACACCGGGTTTCAGGACATCACTGGCAAAGTCCCGTGCTGCCTTTTGAATCATCAGGTGCTCTTCGCTTAATTCAAATTGCATATTTTTACAGCGTTGGTTAAGGAGAGGGCAAATATAATAAACTCCGGAATCTTGAAAAGAGATTAAGAAGAGAGAGACGCATGAATCAATACCATGCCATAGGTATTATGTCGGGTTCGTCCATGGACGGGGTTGATATCGCCTTTTGCTCGTTTACCCAAAAGGGAGCCGCCTGGAGTTATAAGATTCATGACAGCTTGCTTGTTCCCTACACCGTCCAGTGGAAGAAGAAGCTGTCTTCTCTTGCCGCATGCAGCCCCGAAAATTTTGTACAGGCTCACGCGGCATACGGCCATTATCTTGGCATCCTGGCAAAGCGTTTCATCCGTTCCCGCAGAATAAAAGATCTGGATCTGGTTGCTTCTCACGGCCATACTGTATTTCACCGCCCGGAAAAACGCTTTACCTTCCAGCTTGGGGAAGGCGCTGCCATTGCTGCAGCGTGCAGGCATACGGTTGTGTCTGATTTCCGTTCTGCCGATGTGGCCCACGGCGGGCAGGGAGCCCCGCTGGTACCCGTTGGCGACAGGCTCCTGTTCGGGAAATATGCATATTGCCTTAACCTGGGCGGGATCGCCAACATCTCTTTTGAAAAAAAGAATAAAAGAATGGCTTACGATATATGTCCTGTCAACATGGCCCTCAATGAGCTTTCTGAACAGATGGCCTTTCCTTATGACAAGGGGGGCCGGCTTGCTGCTTCGGGGAAAGTAAATGCCGCACTTCTCCAAAAGCTCGAACAATTGCCCTATTACCGGCAGTCTTATCCCAAATCCCTCGGGAAGGAATGGTACAATGAAAATTTTTCCCCTCTGCTGGAGAAATATGACATCCCTGTTGCCGACAAACTCCGCACTGTAACTGAGCATATCGCCCTGAGGGTTGCGGCTGCCGTAAATGAATCTTTACCCGGGAGTGCCGCTTCCGTGCTGGTTACAGGCGGTGGTGCTTTTAACCGTTTTCTCATTGATGCTATCGGCTCCCGGTGCAATGCCCGCATGGAGGTGCCGGGCAGGGAACTGGTTAAATTTAAAGAGGCCATGGTGTTTGCTTTTCTCGGAGTGTTACGGATCAGGCAGGAACCCAATTGTCTCAGTTCCGTTACCGGGGCATCCGGGAATGTTTGCGGGGGTGCGATCTTCCCGGGCTGAGAAGCCCCCCGGACATCTTCGCTGTTGATAATTTTTTTTGTAAATACTGTAAAGTTTTAGGTTATTTGCATCCTTCATAAATTGTCTAACTTTTTAATAAATCAAATTTTATGGGAAACAATGTGAATGAGAAGCTCAAGGCGCTCCAGCTTACGATTGACAAGCTTGAAAAGACCTACGGGAAGGGCACTGTCATGAAGCTGGGAGACGCTGCTGTTGAGCAGGTGGAGGTGATACCCACAGGTTCTGTTTCGCTGGACCTGGCACTGGGTGTGGGGGGCTTCCCCAGGGGCCGCGTTATTGAGATCTACGGGCCTGAATCATCCGGAAAAACGACTCTTTCAATACATGCCATCGCGGAAATGCAGAAGAAAAAAGGCATTGCCGCTTTCATTGATGCGGAGCATGCTTTCGACCGCCTGTATGCGCAGAAACTCGGGGTGGATATTGAGAATCTCCTGATATCCCAGCCTGACAACGGAGAACAGGCACTCGAAATTGCTGATAACCTTATCCGGTCCGGCGCCATTGACATCATTGTGATAGACTCTGTTGCGGCTCTTACACCGAAGAGCGAAATAGAAGGAGAGATGGGCGATTCCAAAATGGGGCTCCAGGCCAGGCTTATGTCACAGGCACTCAGGAAACTCACTGCTACCATCAGCAGGACCGGCTGCTGCTGCATCTTTATTAACCAGCTCCGTGAGAAAATAGGAGTGATGTTCGGGAACCCGGAAACTACCACCGGTGGTAATGCTCTTAAATTTTACGCATCAGTCAGGCTTGATATCAGGAGAATAGGCCAGATTAAAGAAGGAGAAGTCGTAGTCGGAAACCGTACCCGCGTTAAAGTGGTAAAGAATAAAGTGGCTCCCCCTTTCCGTCTTGCGGAATTCGACATCATGTACGGCGAAGGTATCTCCAAAAACGGAGAGCTGGTGGACATCGGAACGGAGATGGGCATTATTAAAAAGAGCGGATCCTGGTTCAGTTACAAGGATGCCAAGCTTGCACAGGGAAGAGATGCCGTAAAACAGCTGCTGAATGATAATCCTGAGCTGGCCGAAGAACTGGAGAAGCAGATCAAGGAAGCTGTGACGGCAAAGAAATAATGCCCTAATGCTTTTGTTGCGCAGCAGTCCGCGGAACCTTGTATTTTTCCTGTTCCTCATCACTTTCTTTTCCTGCCGTGAAAAAAATGAGAAGAAGGATCGTGCCTCTGTTCCTGCGGATACCTCTCTCTCAGGGAGACAGCTTTCCGCCCTCAACCTCAGGATTGAAGAGGATCCTCACAACCCTTCCCTTTATCATGATCGTGCACGGCTTTATATGCAGCAGGGAAATTACGCTCTTGCACTCCCCGACATGAAATCAGCCCTTGCCATGGATTCTTCCAGGGCGGATTTTTTTATCACCCTTGCCGATCTCTACTTCGCCCTCGGGAAAAGCGGTAACGCCAAAGCTGCCCTTGAAAAATGTATCTCCATTGACAGTGTGAGTAAAGAAGCATATCTGAAGCTGGCCG
>JAHEYN010000008.1:0-87790 GCA_023251555.1 Bacteroidota bacterium
CCAATCGTGGAGTCTGGTGGATGGCAAACCGGGGGATGGAATACTGTACGATGATCAATCAATGGCAATTCGGCAAGATGCCGGAAAAAATCAACGACGTAGCGGGACGCTACGCCGAACAGGGGGGACGGATTCTTTGATTCTGGCTGTATCCCATGGGACATTCCCTATTTGCCTTATTTCCTGCATATGTATAAAATTGCCACAAAGATAACAGAAGCCGCTTCAAAAGTAAGTTTTCAAGATTCAAAAACAAATGAAACATGTGCCTGATTATTTTGATTTCATCTTCTGGCTTGAAAGCAAAAACGAGAACAGGTTCTTTTCACAGATAGTGAAGGAAAATGCCAAGTTACAGGTTATGTGAGAATTCAAAAGTTTTGCCGTGCCCCTCCGGCACTTCTCTTATAAAAATCTTTTCTACTTTTATGACCTGCACCTCCTGCAATGCTTATAAGATTCTACAGGACCAACCAACCTGCCACCTGGCTCTCTATCCCCCTGCTGGTTTTGTGCTTGTGGATACCGGCATTCTTCACTCCTGCCATCCATGAAACTGCGGGAGGCATGCCTTTCTACAGGTGGACAATCCACCTGATCGGGTTCCTGCCTCCATTTGCCGCTATACTGACAGCAGTTATACTTGTTTCTCTTGGAGCTCTTTACCTGAACCGCACCGTCAACAATTACGAAGTGCTGTATAAAAAGACTAACCTCCCTGCCCTGTTCTACAGCATACTTCTAAGCTCATCTCCTTCCTGCCTTTATCTCCACCCCATGCTTTTCTCAAACGCGCTCTTGCTTCTGGTGATAGAAAAACTTTTTCGCACTTACAAGCAAGAACAGGCTATTGGAGCACTCTTCGACTCAGGCTTCCTGCTGGCAATTGCATCGTTTTTCCACTTTCCTGCCATCGTAATGCTTCCCGCACTGTGGGCCGGTCTTCTGATACTGAGACCTTTTATCTGGAGAGAATGGGTCGCATCCCTCGCAGGCCTGCTTCTGCCTTATTTTTTCATAGGAACATTTTATGCATGGACAGGCAGCCTGCACCGGTTTATTGAAGATGATATAACAGCCCGTCTGCCTTCCGGCCTGTTGCCTCCCTTTAATATTCAGCAACACGAACTTCTGTTTCCCGGATTCCTGCTTTTTCTCCTCTTGCTTGCCCTGTTAAAACGTCATGGAAATACTTACAAAAATATTGTCCGCACAAGAAGCTATCAGCAAATCTGTATATTCCTTATACTATTTGGGCTCCTGTCCCTGCTATTAGTCAAAGAAATAACCTTGCCCGGACTTATTGCAATGTCAATACCTTTCTCTGTATTTATTGCATACTATTTTTTATCCGGGAAAAGAAACTGGTGGTCCGAGCTTCTTTTTACCGTTATGATTGCCTTACTGATATACAATCATACCGGCAGCGTCTGGATGCCCGGCAGGAATCCCTGAACCGGCTCTTCCTGTTTGTCCGGGCAGCGCTCAAAGCACTTAGGTCAGGCATTGCTCTTCAGGGGCCCGTGACCGGACAAAATGCTCATCCCTGCTGGATTATTTTTAATACATTTGGTATAAACTATCACTATGAAATCCAACTCCCTACCCGGACAGGTAGTAAATCACATGTACAGTAATGACTGGTTCAGCCAGTGGCTCGGCATAGAAATCCTTGAAGTGGCAGCCGGACGATGTACCCTCCGCATGAAAGTAAGAAAAGAAATGCTTAACGGGTTCGGCATAGCTCACGGAGGAATTACTTACTCGGTGGCCGACAGTGCACTCGCCTTTGCGTCTAATTCCCACGGAAGAAAAAGTGTGTCGGTAGAAACTTCCGTTTCGCATACCATATCACTGAAAGAAGGTGATATTATTACCGCCGTTGCCGAAGAGGTGTCCCTGTCCGACAAAATAGGTATCTACTATATAAATGTGCTGAACCCGGAAAATAAAACAGTTGCCCTTTTCAGGGGAACCGTTTACAGGACAAGCAAAGAGTGGTTCCCTGAAAATTCCGGAGGTAAATAGTTCCGGGATTCCCCCTGAAAAAATCTTCCGTATTTTGATCTCACCTGTCAGAAATTTCAAATCCGCGTATGCAGAACCTTTTGTGTTCCTGCTGGTTACAGTGTGGAACATGCTGCCTCTTTTTTCAGGCAGGTTCTTTCCCACTTTAGACGGTCCGGCCCATCTCTATAATTCCAACCTGATTGCGAGCCTTTTGACAGATCATCACAGTGCGCTCAACAATTTCCTCACCCTCGTAAAAGATCCTCTTCCCAACTGGACAGGCCATGCTGTTCTTGCTGCATTAAATTATTTTCTCCCTGCATTTGCAGCAGAAAAAATATTGCTCGCCTTATACATCATCGCCCTCCCATGGGCATTCAGAAGCCTTCTGAAAACAATATCTCCGGGGAACTACTTCCTGAGTTACTTTATTTTTCCCTTCACTTACTCCTTTGTTTTATACCTGGGATTCTACAACTTCTGTATTGCGCTTGTGTTTCTATTCGTTACACTGAACTACTGGATACTGAACCGCGAAAAAATATACTCTTACAGAAAGATACTGCCCCTCGTTTGCCTGATGACACTCACCTATTTTTCCCATGTTTTTGTTTTTGCCACTCTCCTGATGATTATGCTTATTTCCATTTTATCCGAAACAGCTCTTTCGGCAGCTTTTGGAAAAGGAGAGAAGAGAATTCTCTTCTCAACAGCACTGAAAGATTTCCTTGCTTTGCTTTGTTCAGCACTGCTTCCCATCATATTGTTTTTATTGTATTTCAAATCTCCCGGTCAACAGGCGGAATCGTTCCTGAGCTTTACTGCACTTAAAGAAGATCTTAAAAATACCAGGTCTCTTATTGCCTTCAATCTGGAAGAGGAGCAGAAGTTTACCAAAAAGATTTTTTATGTCATTATGTTACTTCTTGCAATTGGAGTATTCCTGAAATTAAATGCTGTCCGGTGGAAACGTGAAGAAACGGCAAAAGCAAACTTATCAGCCGCCCTGAAAAATATTTTGTCGCCGGCAGACTCCTGGTTTCTTGTCATGGGAGTTATTCTTTTTTTCTATTTCAGGTTGCCTGACTCCGATGGATCCGCAGGTTTTTTTTCAGTGCGGCTGAACCTGCTTTTCTTTCTCCTCTCAATTGTTTGGTTATCTGCAAGACAACTCCCCAGATGGCTGACTATCCTGTCGGCATTGACGGTACTTACCTTAAATTATAAGCTGAACAACTACCGGGTGGAGGAAACAAAAAAACTAAATGCTATTGCAGTAGAATGTAATACCGCAGCGGATTACATAACCCCGGGGAGTACAATACTGCCAATCACCCTCCACGACAACTGGCTGCTGGGACATTTTTCCAATTACCTTGGAGCCGACAAGCCTGTTGTGATCCTCGAAAATTATGAAGCCGAAACAAATTTCTTTCCGGTAAGGTGGAAAAAGCAATTAAAGTCTCATCAAAGTAATACATCAATTTTCCCCTGCACCAGCTGGGGTGACAAGAAATGGCCCCTATCTGCTAAAATTGACTATGTCTTTATTCTCGGCAATAAAATAAATATGCAGGACTCCTGCCCTCAGGCAATTACCACTGAGCTATCAGAAAAGTACACCCTCAGGTATCATACGGACTTTTGCAGGCTCTATGAAATGAATAAATAATTATTTGGAACTTTGCCCACTCTCTCGTATGTTTAATGAAAACCTGTTATAACTGATATTATGAAACCGGCATATATTATTAGCGGAGTCAGAACTGCCATCGGCAATTTTGCAGGCTCCCTGGCTCCCGTGAGAACCGATGATCTTGCTGCCCATGTGATAAGCGGACTCCTGAAGAAAAATCCGTCAGTGGATCCTTTTGCCGTTGAAGATGTGATACTTGGATGTGCCAACCAGGCCGGTGAAGACAATCGCAATGTTGCACGCATGGCTCTGTTGCTTGCAGGCCTTCCCAGCTCCGTCCCCGGCGAAACAGTAAACAGGCTGTGTGCCTCGGGATTATCCGCATCTGTCGCCGGAGCAAGAGGAATAATGTCAGGGGAGCTTGACCTCGTGATAACCGGAGGAGTGGAAAATATGACCCGCGGCCCCTGGGTTATCTCTAAAACATCTGCCCCCTACGGGCGTGATGCCCAAATGTATGACTCCAGCTTTGGATGGAGATTTGTCAACCCCCGCATGAAAGAGTCCTATGGCATTGACAGCATGGGAGAAACCGCCGAAAACCTTGCATCACGGGACACAGTGTCCCGTGCCGACCAGGATAAATTCGCACTGTGGAGCCAGAAAAAAGCCGCCGCCGCTATCCAAAAAGGACGCTTCAAAAGAGAAATTATTCCCGTGGAAATCCCAGGAAAAAAGGAGCCAAAGCTGGTTTTCGAGAGTGATGAATTCTCTAAACCCGGGACAACCATAGAAGCCCTTGAAAAACTCAAACCGGCATTCAGAAAAGAAGGTTCAGTAACGGCAGGAAATTCATCCGGGCTGAATGACGGAGCTGCTGCCCTGCTGCTGGCTTCTGATAAAGCCATCAAAAGTTTTAACCTTAAACCCCTTGCAAGAATTGTGTCATCGGGGGCTGCAGGTGTCGAGCCCCGGTTTATGGGCATAGGCCCTGTAAAGGCATCTGAAGCCGCCCTCACACGCGCCGGCCTGAAAATGGATGACATTGATATTATTGAAATTAATGAAGCTTTTGCGGCGCAGTCTCTTGCATGCATGCGGGCATGGAAAATGGATGACGCCGACCCGAGGATCAATCCCAACGGGGGCGCTATCGCCCTCGGACATCCCCTTGGTATGAGCGGAGCGAGAATACTGCTGTCAGCTGCTCTTGAACTTCATGAGCAGAATAAAAAGTATGCCCTCGTAACCATGTGTGTGGGGGTAGGACAAGGATATGCAGCAGTAATCGAGAAAGCCTGAGATTAAATGTTTTACGAGTTTAAAGGATACCGGCCTGTTTTACATAAAAGTTCCTTTGTTCATCCGCAAGCCTGCGTGATTGGCAATGTAACCATAGGGAAAAACGTATACGTTGGGCCAGGAGCCGTACTGCGCGGGGATTTTGGTGAAATTATTATCGGCAACGGATGTAATGTACAGGAAAACTGCATCATCCATATGTTTCCGGGTGTAACTGTACTCCTCAAAGAAAATGCGCATATCGGACATGGCGCAATCCTCCATGGATGCACGATCGGGAAAAATGTGCTTATAGGGATGAATGCAGTGCTGATGGATAATGTTGAAGTGGGTGATAATTCCATAATAGGCGCCCTCAGCCTGCTCCCCGAAGGAATGAAAGTGCCGGCAGGAAAAGTAGTAATGGGAAACCCGGCAAAAATCACAAAAGATGTTACCGGTAAAATGCTAAAATGGAAAACACGGGGAACTGCCATTTATAAAAAACTGCCAAAAGATTTTTTTGACACTCACACCCCCTGTTCCCCGCTCCATAGCCGGCCCCCCAGACAAAAGAAACAGAAAACTTATTTCAAAACCTGGAAAGAAACACAGGCTGCAGAATAAAGCCGGTTTTTACTTTATAACCATAGCCAGGAATTTGCTTTTATTATTGCTTTTATTACTTTTTGTCGCTGCTTTTCACCCTTTCATCGAATTAATGTAACCTTTTTACCCTTTGTAATGTATATTTAACACAGGGGGAAAGAGTGCCCTTTTAATCTTAATTTATATTAAAAAATAAATATTGAAAATATTTGATAATCAGAAATATTATTCTTACATTTGCTTATATATAGAAATTTAATTCCGACAAAAACAAATACAGCCATGAAAACATCAAGCACCCCTACACAAGTTTTATCAACCATGTTGTTGATAGCCTTGGGACTTCTTATAGGTACTATGAGTGCAACTATTTCCATTGCCGGAAATAAATATTCCATTGCCACCGGAAATTTTGGAACGGTCGGCGTATGGTCCAACTCATCCGGCGGAGGCTCCTGCGGTTGCACCCCATCATCAAGCGATGATGTAACTATCGAAAATAATTACAGCATTACGCTTAACAATGATTTTACTATTAAAAAATTAACAGTGAAAACCGGAGGTGATTTTGTTGTAACTGCAAATTACACCCTAACTGCCACATCAGATGTGCTTGTAGATGGAGCGGGAGCGACCATTACCTTAACCAGCGGGACCATTTCAACAACCACCGGAAGTGTTACAGCTCAAAATACGGGAGCTTTGATTACTATAAACGGGGGAACCTGGAGTCACACGGCAAACGGGCAAACATTCAAAATAAAAAGCGGAGCGGATATGGTTCTAAGCAGCGGTTCTGTATTTAATGACAAGTCTGATATGTCATTTGAAGATGCCGGAACGACTTTTACCATGTCAGGCGGAATGATTGACATGGATAATGGTGGAAGTAATAAAACTTTCAAAATAAAAAACGAGGCTGTTCTTACTTTTACCAATGGAAGTATTGAGAACGACGGGGACTTCCGCATTGAAAACGGAGGATTGGTTTATATGAATACAGGAACCCCCTCTATCAATCAAACTGATGCAACTAAAAAATTTAAAATAAAAGATAAAGGCACATCTAACAGCAGTCTCTTTGACATGGACGCAGGGACTATTACCGTAGCCGGAGATATGGAAATTGATGGCGGAGGAAGCGGTGCTAACCCTACTCTTGATATCTCAGGAGGAACTGTTTCCATCAGCGGCAATACTACCTTCAAAGGGGATGTAGGCGATGAAGGGCGGCTCTATGTAAGCGGGGGCACTATTACACTCTCCGGGGATGTTACCAATGAAGCCAACGGGAGTGATGATGTTAATATGCACCTCATCCTGTCAGGTGCCGGTACTATGATATTTGGAGGAAATCTTGAGATGGACGATGTTACCAATACCGGCAACACCGGGGGAGATGTGTTTACCCAAAGCGGAGGAACAGCAAGATTTACCGGCACAAGCAAAATATGGACAAACAGCGGTACATTCAGCGCCTCCGCAGGTACCGTTAGTTTTGAAGGTAGTACCACACTTGCTGCAACAGGAAGTTTTACTTTCTACAATCTTACAATGAACTCTTCTGCAAGTTCTCCCCAGCTAACCCTTAATACCGTAGATGTTCCTGTAAATAACCAGATCTCCATGAGTGCGGGAAACATCAACTTAAGCAGCCATACGCTTACACTGGGCACCTCATCCGCCAGCAAAGGAACGCTTTCGTATTCGGCAGGACTTATGTATGGGGGAACCTTCACCCGCTGGTATAACACTATCGCCATTGCAGATGGTAACAGCGCAGGCTTGTTCCCTTTGGGAACGTCTTCTCTTGATAACCGTATTTTCTATGTAACGCCCTCTACAGGCCCCACCACCGGCGGAACAGTAAGCATGACGCATACTGCATCCGCAACGGCTACCATTGTTTCCTTTGCTGACGGAGCTGCTACTGTTGAAGTGAGAAATGATTTGTACTGGACCACCGCTACCGGTAACGGACTGGCAGGTGGGACCTATACCCTGAGAATGGAAGGCGCTAATTTCGGAACCATCGGGGATGTAAACGATTTGAGGATTACCCTTAACGGTTCCGTGGTTGGTACTGCAGGATCCAACGGAGGAACTGTAAGCAACCCTATTGTACGGCGAACAGGCTTAACGCTTGGAGAGGTGTCCAATTCATTTTACATGGGGTCGGTCAACTACACCAACTCTCCCCTCAACATGGCTCCCCTTCCCATTGAGCTTTCTTATTTCAATGCAAAGTTTGATGGCAGCAACGTGGAACTGGCATGGACCACACAAAGCGAAACAAACAATTCATTTTTTGCTGTTGAACGGACACAGAATGGAGAGGACTTTGAAGTCGTTGCGACTGAAAAAGGCGCAGGGAACAGCAGTACTGTGTTAAATTATCATGCCTATGATATGAACCCCCTGAGAGGAGTTGCTTATTATCGCTTAAAGCAAACCGACGTTAACGGCAAAAGCACTTATTCGGATTTGGTAGCCGTAAAAATCAGTGTCGAGTCTGACTTTGCCATCTATCCCAACCCTTCCAACGGGAACTTCTATGTAAATATACAGGCTACGGCTGCAAAAGAAATACTGGTCGTAGTAAGGGATCTGACGGGCAGGGAAGCTTTTTCCAAAATCATTCCTGAGTTCATTGACGGCACGTACCTGATTGCCACGGATGCATCCAGCAAGCTCATGCCTGGCATCTATATGGTAACCGCCTCATCAGCCAACCAGATATTCAGCCAGAAACTGATTATTAAATGACCCTGCCGGCGGAGAGCCTGATCAAAATCCCCCTGAAGTTAATTTCAGGGGGATTTTGTATTTTTACGGGGTACTGTTTTCGTTTTTCCTGTTTATTCTTTCAAAGTATTTAACAATGAAGTTAATATCATATACCGAGGGACCGGAAGAACATCTTGGGCTTCTTATTTCAGAAAAAATATATAATATTTCAGAGGCTGCAAAGAGTCTGGGGGAGTCCATTCTTCCCGACAACATGAATGCTTTTCTCAGGATGGAAGAGGATGGCATGAATATAGCAGAGAAAATAGACAGGCGGATAAAGGAAGGAGTTTCCAACGCAATTCCTATCCCCGGTAAAAAACAAATTATTGCCCCTGTACCCCATCCATCTTCATGCAGGGATGGTTATGCCTTCCGGCAGCATGTTGCTGCTGCAAGGAGAAACAGGAAGCTCGAAATGATACCGGAGTTCGACGAATACCCGATTTTTTATTTTACCAATCACAATGCTGTCCAGGGTCCCGGAGAAATTGAATGTATGCCTGATCATTTTCAGAAACTCGACTTTGAACTTGAGGTTGCAATCGTAATAGGTAAGAAAGGAACCAACATCAGGGCAGCGGATGCCGATAAATATATCGCGGGTTATATGATCATGAATGACATGAGTGCCCGTACGCTCCAGATGGAAGAAATGAAACTGAACCTTGGCCCTGCAAAAGGCAAAGATTTCTCCACGGTGATCGGACCATGGCTGGTTACTCCAGATGAGCTTGAGCCGTTCCGAATACCTCCCAAGCCGGGACATACGGGAAATAACTATAACCTGAAGATGAAATGTTTTGTCAATGGAAGCCTTGTTTCGGAGGGGAGCATGGGCGATATGGACTGGACTTTTGCGGAAATCATAGAACGGTGTGCTTACGGCACATATATTTTACCGGGTGATGTAATAGGATCCGGGACAGTGGGAACCGGTTGTTTCCTGGAGCTGAACGGCACCGGAAAACTTAAAGATCCCGGCTACAAAGAACAATGGCTGCAGGATGGAGACCTTGTTGAGATGGAAGTTGACGGCCTGGGCAAACTGAGTAATACCATCAAAAGGAGCCTGAGTAATTTTTCTATTCTTGGTTTAAAGAAAACCCATGGAACAGCTGGTAGATAACGACACCGAAAGAAAAGAGATTTTAAAGCGGTACCGAAATCTCCTTAAAGCATATAAAAGCCCCCTGAGCAAGGGAGACAAGCGCCTCATCAGGCTTGCATTTAACATGGCACTGGAGGCTCACAGGGAGATGCGGAGAAAATCCGGGGAGCCATACATCTATCACCCCATAGCTGTAGCCCAAATCACCGCAGAAGAGATTGGGCTCGGCACAACCTCCATCGTTGCCGCACTTTTGCATGATGTGGTGGAAGACACCGACATCACCCTTGAAGATATCGAAAGGACTTTCGGAAAAAAGATTTCTTCAATCATTGACGGGCTAACAAAAATCTCAGGGGTGTTTGACCAGAATTCAACCTCACTGCAGGCGGAGAATTTCCGGAAAATGCTTCTGACGCTTTCTGATGATGTACGGGTAATTCTCATAAAACTTGCTGACCGCCTGCACAATATGCGGACACTCGAATCCATGTCGCGGGAAAAACAACTGAAGATCGCATCTGAAACAAATTATCTGTACGCCCCTCTCGCCCATCGCCTGGGGCTCTATGTCATTAAAACAGAGCTTGAAGATCTTGCCTTAAAATACACTGAACCGGAAATTTACAAAACCATTGCCAGGAAACTTGAGCAAACCAGAAAAGACAGGACAAAATTCATCAATGAATTTTCCGAACCGATAAAAGAGAGCCTGGGAAAAAACGGTTTCAGGTTTGAGATCAAGGGACGACCGAAGTCCATCTATTCCATCTGGAACAAGATGAAAAAACAGGATGTTCCTTTTGAAGAGATTTATGACCTGTTTGCAATAAGGATTATCATTGACACCGCCGAAGAAAAGGAAAAGTCCGATTGCTGGAAAGTCTATTCCATTGTAACCGATTTTTACCACCCCAACCCGGACAGGCTGAGAGACTGGATCTCCATACCAAAAGCAAACGGCTATGAATCGCTTCACACCACCGTGATGGGGCCGGGAGGGAAATGGGTGGAAGTACAGATCCGCTCCAAAAGAATGGATGAGATAGCGGAAAAAGGATATGCAGCCCACTGGAAATATAAAGACACCGCCAATGCAGGTAATGAGAACGCGCTTGACGAGTGGCTGCATAAGATAAGGGAGATGCTTGAAAATCCGGACGCAAATGCTCTCGATTTTATAGATGACTTCAAACTGAATCTCTTTGCCGAAGAAATATTTGTATTCACCCCTAAAGGGGAAATTAAAACGCTGCCCGTTAATTCAACATGCCTCGACTTTGCTTTTGAAATCCACTCGGCACTTGGAACCAGGTGCATAGGTGCAAAGGTTAACCACAAACTCGTGCCTTTAAGCTACAAACTTCAGAGCGGGGACCAGATAGAGATTATCACCTCAGCCAAACAAAATCCCAGGGAAGAGTGGCTGGGTTTTATCGTTACTGCCAAAGCCAAATCAAAAATTAAAGCTGCACTTAAAGAAGAAAAAAGAAAAACTGCGGAAGAAGGTAAAAACATTATTGAAAAACTATTCCGACAACATAAAATTTCGTTTAATAAAGGAAACATAAACGAGATCCTATCCTGCTACAGGATACCCTCTTCCATGGATCTTTTTTACAGGATTGCCATTGGCGCCATTGACCTTAAAAACCTCGAAGACTTTAACACCTCCGGCGGACAAATAAAAATAAAGGTTCAGAAAAAGGATGAGCACGCCTCCCTCGAACAACTTGTAAAAGAAATCAGGGGAACATCAGGCTCACTTGTTATCGGGGATAACCTGAACAAGATCAATTACCAGCTCTCAGAATGCTGTACACCTATTGCCGGGGATGATGTATTCGGATTCATTACCGACAATGAAGGCATCCTGATACACCGGGTAAACTGCCCGAAAGCAATACAACTCATGTCAAACTTCAGCTTCCGCATTGTCAAAGCAAAATGGACCAGCCAGAAGGAGATTATTTTCCTCGCAGGCATAAGAATAACAGGGCTCGACAATATGGGTGTGGTAAATAATATCACCAAAATCATTTCGAGCGAACTGAAAGTTAACATTCGGTCCATTAACATTGAAAGCAATGACGGGATGTTCGAGGGCACCATTATGCTTTTCGTTCATGACACAGAACATCTTAACAAGCTCATCCGCAAGCTGACAGCCCTCAAAGGAATTCTTACTGTAAGCCGTATTGACAATAACTAGAACCCATCTAATTTTGGATTCCGCCCTGAATTATTACTTTTGAAAAATTAACATGAAAGGCAACAGCCGGAAAGAAACAGTCAGGAAAATATTTTCGGAATATCTGGCAAAAAATGCACACAGGAAAACTCCCGAGCGTTTTGCCATACTTGACGAAATTTATTCCATCAGCGGACATTTTGATATAGAATCACTTTACCAGCGAATGAAAAGAAAGAATTACCACATCAGCGTTGCTACTATCTATAACACCATTGACCTCCTTATTGACTCAGACCTCATAGCGCGGCACCAGTTTGGGAAAAACATGGCGCAGTATGAAAAATCCTATGAATACAGACAGCATGACCACATGATATGTGAAGACTGCCTGCGCGTGGTGGAATTCTGCGACCCCCGCATCGGGCAAATCCAGACCATGACAGGAAAAATATTAGATTATACCATCACTCACCATTCCCTGAACCTGTACGGCAGGTGCAACAAACTGGCAGAAACCGGAAAATGCGATCACTTCTCCCAAAAAAACAAACAACATGCTATTTGATTACAAACTCGAGAAAAAAGGCAGTACCTGTATTATTCATCTCAGCGGAAACCTTATTGAAGGCAACCAGGCTATTCCCCTGCTGAAGGAAACAGACAACATTCTGCAGGATGGTACAAGAGTAATTATTCTTGAGTTAAAAAACCTCAAATATATGAATAGCATGGGCCTTGGGACTTTGATTACCATGCTGACCAAAGCCCGGAAAACTTCAGGGGAAGTAATCATATGCGGTGTTTCCCAAAAAATCAAAGAGTTACTTATCATCACCAAACTGAATTCTGTATTTACCGTTACAGAAACCCTCGAAGAGGCGATTAAAAAAATAAAATAAGCATGGCCGTTGATGTTTTGTTAGGTCTCCAGTGGGGAGACGAGGGAAAAGGAAAAATTGTGGACGTGATTACTCCCGGCTATAATGCCGTTGCCCGTTTCCAGGGAGGACCCAATGCCGGGCATTCACTGGAATTCAACGGTATCAAGCATGTGCTGCATACCATTCCTTCCGGCATCTTCAGGGAAGGCATTATCAATATTGTAGGCAATGGAGTCGTAATAGACCCGGTGGTCTTAAAAAAAGAAACGGATGCGCTCGCAAAACTTGGGGTGGATTTCAGATCCCGTTTGCTTCTCTCAAGGAAAGCACACCTCATCCTCCCCACACACCGGCTGCTGGATGCCGCTTCTGAAAAATCAAAAGGGAATGCAAAGATAGGTTCAACCCTCAGGGGCATAGGCCCCACATATATGGACAAGACGGGGAGAAATGGCTTAAGAGTGGGTGATACCACTTCGGAAGACTTTAAAGACAAATACCGTTTTCTCATTGCAAAGCATGCCGAGATTCTTAAGTTTCAAGACTTCGCGTACAATCTCTCCGAGTATGAAAAAGAATGGTTTGAAGGAATTGAACTTGTAAAGTCTCTTCAGCACGTAGACAGCGAACATCTTTTAAACCGGTACCTCGAAGAGGGAAAAAGAGTGCTGGCGGAGGGAGCGCAGGGATCCATGCTCGACATTGATTTTGGTTCATACCCTTTTGTGACATCCTCCAACACCATCACAGCAGGAGCCTGTACGGGACTCGGCATTGCCCCCGGAAACATCGGAAAAGTTATCGGCATTTTCAAGGCCTACTGCACCAGGGTTGGGAGCGGCCCTTTCCCTACCGAGCTTACCAATGAAACAGGAGAACATCTCCGCAAAAAAGGCCACGAATACGGGGCAACCACCGGGCGGCCACGCAGGTGCGGATGGCTGGATCTTGTTGCACTAAAGTATGCCATCATGCTGAACGGAGTTACAGAACTTATCATGACAAAGGCAGATATACTCAGCGGCTTTAAAAAAATAAATGTATGCACTCACTACCTGCTGAACGGAAAAAAAATTGATTATGTACCTTACGAATCCGAAGGCATAACACCGGTGTACAAGGAGCTGCAGGGATGGAATGAAGACTTATCAGAGCTGAAATCTGTCAGCAGCATCCCGGACGAACTTAATGCCTATATCACATATATAGAAAAAGAGCTGAAAACACCGGTAACGATTGTTTCCGTTGGCCCTGACAGGAGGCAAACCCTCCCTAGGAGAGCCGTTTCCGCACACATCTGATGACTCTCCTCCATTCCCGATTCCACAAGCACTTCCCGGTCTTTTTTTTTCTTCTTTTTTCCACTCTGCTATATGCCCAAAAAAACAAAAAAGTTGAACTTATTCATGCCAATGCCCTGACCTACGATGAAACAGCCGGGGGAAAAGTGAGACACCTGACAGGCGATGTAAAATTCCGGCAGGACAACATTTTTTTGTATTGCGACAGCGCTTTCTTTTACAGTGAAACAAATGCCATTGATGCTTTCAGCAACGTACGCATTGTGCAGGGAGACTCTCTGAACCTTTACGGGGATGTATTAAAATACGACGGCAACAGGAAACAGGCTGAAATGTTTCGTAACATCCGCATGAACGACGGAAAAATAACACTCACCACCGACCATATTTCCTATGATATGAAGCTGAACATTGCCAGTTACTCCGAAGGGGGAAAGATCATTGACGGGGACAATACCCTCACAAGCAAGACAGGGTATTATTATTCATCCCAAAAAGATTTTTTCTTTAAAAAAAACGTGGTGCTTCTCAACCCCGATTATAAAATGACATGTGACACCTTAAAATACAACGGTCCTTCGAAAGTGGCTTATTTTCTTTCACCTACTTTCATCACATCGAAGGAACATCTTATCTATTGCGAAAACGGATGGTACGACACCGAAAAAGGCACGTCAAGGTTCAGCAAAAACGCTTACCTGCAGTCGAAAGAACAGAAACTGAAAGGCGACAGCATACTCTTTGACCGTATAAGCGGCAATGGAAAGGCCTTCGGGAACATTGAAATAACGGATACCATTGAACGCATTGTTATCCGGGGAGATTATGCGGAGTATTTCCAGAAGCATGACAGCGCCATGGTGACAGGACATACTCTCTTCATACAAATTTTTGAAACAGACTCCATGTACCTGCATGCCGACACTCTCACTGCCTCAGGAGACTCTGCCGGAACTTCCGAAAAAAAACAAAAACGGATAATGGCTTACCACCATGTAAAAATTTTTAAGCCTGACCTACAGGGAAAGTGCGACTCTCTGGCATACTCGGCAAAGGATTCCAGCATGGAAATGTATAAAGCACCAATCCTTTGGTCAGATAAAAATCAACTCACCGCGGAACATATCTCTATGGAACTCAGCCGGAACCGGATCAGCAAACTGCTGATGCTTCGGTCATCATTTATCATATCGCAGGAAGATTCTGTACACTATAATCAGGTGAAAGGGAAAAAAATGACAGGGCATTTCGAAAACAACAAACTGCATGACATGCTTGTAGAAGGCAACGGAGAAACCATATATTACGCCAAAGACAACAACAATAGATTTATAGGTGTAAACAAGGCAGTATGCAGCGATATCCTGATTTTAATTCACGAAAATAAAGTAAATGACATCAGCCTTCTGAAAAAACCAGAGGCCGCATTTCACCCCATGGGCGAACTGGGCAAGGAAGATCTTTTCCTCAAAGGATTCACATGGAGAGGAGATGAAAGGCCGGGAAGCAGGGAGGATATCTTCTGAACGGGCTGCAGTTGTGCAA
This sequence comes from Bacteroidota bacterium, assembly GCA_023251555.1. GTDB lineage: Bacteria > Bacteroidota > Bacteroidia > AKYH767-A > JAHEYN01 > JAHEYN01. The sequence continues at coordinate 15,356 of JAHEYN010000008.1, forward strand.
ACTGCCTGATTCCGCTTATTGTTCTGTTTTAATACCATAATACTCCGCATGAAACACTTTCCAGTATTATTCTTCCTGATCGTCTCCCTTAACAGTTGTGTTTATGCACAACAATCTTCAGGGGTACTAACCCTCGAAGATATATGGACCAGGAATACTTTCGCAGACGAGGGGACGGATGACATCCGTTCCATGAATGACGATGAGTGCTACAGCACTATGCATTACACTGAACAGGGAAAGCTCCTGATACTAAAACAAAATTATTTCACAGGAAAAATTACTGATACACTTTTCAGCCAGGAAAAAGCATCCGTACCTGCCCTCATCACCGGGTATGAATTCAGTCCGGATGAATCGCAAATACTCCTCACCACGGGGCATGAGAAAATATACCGTCACTCTTTCAAGGCTGATTTCTACCTTTTCGACAGAAAAACCAAATCTGTTTCCCCCCTTTCTGCCGGAGGAAAACAACAATACCCCCTGTTTTCGCCAGATGGGAAAAAGGTTGCCTTCGTGAAAGAAAATAATCTTTACATAAAAGATCTCGCATCCGGTAAAGAAGATCAGCTTACCTCTGACGGAAAAGTGAACGCAATTATTAACGGTGCGTCGGACTGGGTTTATTCCGAGGAGCTTGACTTCGACAGGGCATTCGAATGGTCACCTGCAGGCGACAAGATAGCCTTTTACCGTTTTGATGAATCAGATGTGAGGGAGTATACCATGCCTGTATATGACAGCCTTTACCCCAGCCTGCACAGATTCAAATATCCCAAAGCGGGTGAACAAAATGCAGATGTGAGAATCCTCGTAATCTCCCTCCCTGAAAAAGAAATAACAAGCATAAAAACCGGGGATGAAAAGGATTACTATATCCCAAGAATGAAGTGGACCCGGAACAACAACCTGCTTGCAATACTGAAAATGAACAGGCTGCAAAACAGGGTGGAACTTCTTATTGCAGATGCCGAATCAGGCCAGTGCCATACTGTTCATACCGAAAAAAGTGAAACTTATGTTGAGATAACAAACGATCTTTTTTTTCTGAAAGATGGCAGGCATTACACATGGTCAAGTGAAAAAAGCGGGTATAATCATCTTTACCTCTGCAGCCTTGAGGACAGTTCAGAAACCGCACTCACGCATGGGAACTGGGACATGACGCAATTCTATGGAATAGATGAAGAGAAAGGAGTTGCTTATTACCAGTCTGCGGAAGAATCTCCTTTGCAACGCCATATCTATTCAGTGCATACAGACGGCAGCGGGAAGAAAAAGATCTCTTCTGCTCCGGGAACGAACGATGCTGAATTCAGCAGGAGGTTCCGTTATTTTGTCAATACCCATTCTGATGCCAACACCCCTGAAGATATCGCTATTTGCAGGCCGGATGGAAGAAAGATCCGGGTAGTTGCAGATAACGCTTCTCTTTGCAAGACCATAAAGCTTTTTCATATAAACAAAAAAGAGTTTTTCAGTTTTAAAACCTCAGGGGGAATTATGCTGAACGGGTGGATGATTAAGCCTCCCGGCTTCGATCCCTCAAACAAATATCCCGTATTCTTCAACGTATACGGGGGACCGGGTTCTCAGACAGTTACCGACAGCTGGGATTCGCGTTCCTACCTGTGGCACCAGTTGCTGGCGCAAAAAGGGTATATCGTGGTGTCGGTTGACAACCGTGGTACCGGCGCAAGGGGCACTGATTTTAAAAAGTGTACTTATCTCCGCCTTGGAGAGATTGAAACTGCCGACCAGGTGGAAGCTGCAAAATACCTCTCCTCTCTTTCATACGTGGATGGAAAGAGGATAGGAATCTTCGGGTGGAGCTACGGCGGATACCTTACTTCATTGTGCATGACTAAAGGTGCTCCCTGTTTCAAAGCAGGCATCGCTGTTGCACCGGTAACCGACTGGAAATTCTACGACAGTATTTACACGGAGAGGTATCTGCGCACCCCTAAAGAAAATGAAGAGGGCTACGAAATCTCTTCAGTGCTGACATACACGGGTAAACTCGAAGGCAGCCTGCTCCTTATACACGGGACTGGAGATGATAACGTACATTTCCAGAATTCGGCGGAACTGGTAAAAAAACTAATTGCTTCAGGAATAAAGTTTGACTCCTTTTTTTACCCTGATAAAGACCATAGCATCGGCGGGGCAAACACCCGCCTGCATCTGTACTCAATGATGACCGATTTTATACTAAAAAACCTGTAAACGGCTCAGAAAGGAATTCCGACCTTAAAGCCGGCCAGCAGCCGGGCTCCATCCTTAGGAACTTTTTTATTACTCCCTGTGGCCTTGTTAATGTGCTCATAAAACCTGTTCACATTCCCGCTGGCATAATAAAGAAGGCTCATTCCCTCCCCTACATAAACATCCACTATAAAAACCTTGTTAATCACAGACTGGTAGCCTATTGTAGCTGCAGCCTGATATTCAGTTATGGAAAGTTTCTCAGGAGCATAGTAAACAATACTGTCTTTATAATATGATCCATTATTATACTGGGTATGCACACTGTCGCCATCAAGTTCCTTGGTCTGCCCGATAAGGCCGATTTCGGGGCTGGCATAAAATCCGCCCGGCAGGTTGGGAAGGCGGTAAAGGTAAAAACGGATAGCAGGATTAAAATAATACCCCATTCTCGTTTTATACGGATAATCATTTCCTATAACGCTGAGCACCACTGAATAGGGGTTGGTGATATAGGACATCCCGAGTACAATGCTCTTATTGGGAGTAATGAAACGTTCATAGGTAAGAGGAACCCATCCGCCAAGAGTATAAAGGGGATTGGTCTTAAACAGATTCTTAGGAAGTTTGGTTTGAGCAGTATCCTGAGAGAAAGATTTCCCGGGTAAAATTGCCGATACTGCAAGAAGCAGTACTGCAACTGTAATCTTACGTATATTCATTTCATAGAAGAGTTAGTATACAGACGCAAAAGTAATGAATTTATTCTTGTTGTTACCATTCATTTCCTTAAAACGGGAAATGTCTTAATTGGAAAGAAGTGCGTTCAGATCTCCTTCCCCGTAATCATGATTTCAAAGAAACTGGAGCATACAAATTATAATCTTGACTTCTTGATAAAAAAATAACTTTCAATTAAACTGTGTCGGGAAGTTATTTAAAAAAGATATTTTATCGCTTTACGATTTTTTCCTGTTCTTACTTGTCCTATATTAGCAACTGGACTGGTCCGGGCAAATATCACCCGTATACATAATATAACTAAAAATATTCATTATTTTTCAGGCTGTACGCCTATATGCCTGCATTCTCAGAGAAAAAAATAGATATTTAACTTATTTATATTAAAAAAATAAGAATAAAATTCCAGAAGTTTGTTTTGTGTAACTTTATGTCTTTACAGACGCGACGGCAGAAAGTGATAATCAGATACACATATGACATTCTGCTGCCGGGCAGAAATGACAGGCCACAACAGCACCAGAACAAATCAATCAACACCATGCGTAAAAAGTTTACCTTAAAAGATGTTCTCCGTCTGTCATTTATAGTGACAGTTTTATGTTTTTTCACTTTGCGATCCCCTTCAATGCCGCCATCTTCTGCCACAGCCTTTCAGCCCAACAGCACAGCCGTATTCCAGGGCACTGAAAACAATGAGGTTATAGGGGTTAGCATCAGTGCCGGCACCAGCGGAAATGCCACGAGTTTTACATTTAACACCACCGGTACAACCAATACCGTTGATATCGCCAATGCCAAGCTCTGGTGCACTGTATTCTGTCCTTCTTTCATGAGTTCGGATACGAATACCGTAACATACAGCCTTTACGGGACAGGGCCTGCGTCACCCAACGGTGCTTTTACAATCACTGGCAGCGTTCCCCTGGTGTCCGGCAAAACTTATTACTTCTGGCTGACATTTGATGTGGTGTGCAGTTCTTCCGTAACTGATGTAATAGATGCCCAGTGTACGAGCCTTATTTATAACGGCTCCACTTTAACTCCTTCAACCACCAATCCTGCAGGAAGCAGAACTATCTCAGCGCCTCTGTCGCCCAACATCGTACCCAATCCTGATTTCGAGGTCTATACCTCATGTCCCACAATGGTAGGGCAACCCGGCAGGGCAGCGCCATGGTATATGCCGACAACGGGGACATCCGATTATTGTAATGCCTGCGCCCCTTATGCCACCACATGGGCAAGCGTTCCCCAGAACAGCTGGGGCACACAAGCTGCTTATTCCGGAAACGGCTACGGAGGGGTATACTGCTATAATGGCTCATCCATAGCTCCCTGGGCCAATTACAGGGAATACCTCCAGACACCCCTGAGCACATCTTTGGTGGCAGGAAACACATATACAGCACAGATGTATGTGAATGCTGCAGATAACAACACCTGTGGGGTGGATAAAATAGGAATGTACTTTTCTGCAGGGCCGCTGTTCAATTTTTCTTCTTCCACCCTTTATACAGTCACGCCCCAGGTAAGCAATACGACCGGCAGCTTTCTGAATGACAAGGTAAACTGGGTTTTAATCAGCGGGACATTCACTGCTGCAGGCGGAGAAAACTATTTAACCATAGGTAATTTTTCAGATGACCCCACCACCATAGCAGGCACCGGATGCGTGTTCGGCCCAGTGTCTTATTATTACGTTGACAATGTGTCAGTGCAACACACCAGCGGATCGGGAAGTCCTCCATGCGGGGCACTGCCTTCAGGTTTGCTTTCCCTGACAGGATATACTGAAGGAAACGATATTATTATACAATGGATAACAGCAAACGGTGTGAACAATGCTTATTTTATCATTGAAAGAAGCAAAGACGGGAAAACATTTGAAGTACTGTCCATGGTGAAAGGATCCGGGAATTCCAATGCGCAAATGCATTACTCTTTTACAGACGAAAAACCATTCCGGGGAACCAATAATTATTATCGTTTGAAACAGGCGGATTTCGACGGTAATTATTCTTATTCGCAAACTATTTCCGTAATGGCCGGGCAGGGTTGTGAACTTTCGTTTAATGTTTATCCCAATCCTGCATGTTCTGTTCTGAGCTGTAAGTTCTTGTCTGAGAAAACAGCCAATGTGCGTATCCGGGTGGCCGATATACTGGGCAATGTGCTGCTGGAAGATGAAACACAGGCAGCGAGGGGATCAAACTTATACACGCTGAACACAGGCAGGCTTCCTCAGGGAATTTATTTTGTAACGCTTGAATGCGGAAACAAACAATTAAAGGATAAATTCATTAAACAATAGCAATCCGGCGGACAGCAGTGCTATCCGCTGCTTTATTATCTCTTCCGGGTTAAAATTGCCAGGCACTGCAGCCATTCCCTTGCGCTATAATTTATACCTTTGCTTTCATTAAATTGGTATTACCCCGGGGCAAGCTCCGGAGCCTCTCGTCCGCCGTAGCGGAACGCGGAGGCGGATTAAAATTATATGCCGGAAGAAACTGCAAATAAGATAGAAAATAAAGTTGCCGAGATGTCCTTTCTCGGGCATCTTGAGGCTCTCCGCTGGCACCTTATCCGGTCGGCCATAGCGGTCATTGGCATTGCCACCACGGCATTCTGTTTCAAGAGTTTCATTTTTGACCAGGTACTCCTCGCCCCCAAACACACAGACTTCCTCACCTACAGGCTTCTATGTAAAATGGCCACGCTGCTTCAACTGGGGGACGACTTCTGTATAAAAGAGATTCCTTTCAGGCTCCAGAGCGTGGATCTTTCCGGGCAGTTCACCACACACATGACCGTATCAGTGATCACAGGGCTGGTGCTTGCCGCCCCATACATCTTCTGGGAATTATGGCGTTTTGTCAAACCTGCACTTTATGAAAAAGAAAGAAAGTATGCACGCGGAATTGTTTTCTATGCCTCCTCTCTTTTTCTCACAGGAGTTCTTTTCGGGTATTACCTTGTCACACCCCTCTCCATTAACTTTCTCGGCGCCTACCAGGTGAGTCCGGAAGTGGAAAATCGTATCAGTCTTGATTCTTTTATCTCCACAGTAACAACCATGACACTGATTTCGGGTGCAGTTTTTGAACTTCCTATCGTCATTTATTTCCTTTCAAAAATAGGGCTTATCACCCCTGCTTTTATGCGCAAATACAGAAGACATGCCGTGGTGGTGATCCTAATCCTTGCCGCCGTAATCACTCCTACCTCCGACATTCCTACCATGCTGCTCGTGGCATCTCCCTTGTATATTCTTTATGAAGCAAGTATTTTTGTTTCAAGGCGGGTTCTTAAAAACAAGTCCGTCTGAAAAATCCACACAAGCCCCGCCCCTGCATGCAGCGTTATCTTTTCATAACCATTGTTTTGCTCCTTTTACAGGGAACAAGACTTTTGCATGCACAGACAAAAGTATCCGGCACTGTTACCGATGCCCTTACAAATGAAACAATACCTTTTGCAAATATCTTTTTTAAAGGCACAAACACAGGGACCGTTACCGATGTAAACGGAAATTTTACCATTCAGGCGGATAACCCTTCTGATTCGCTTGTAGCTTCGTTCGTAGGATATATCAGTGCTTCCATACCTGTAACAAAGAATAAAAGCCAGGTAATCAACTTTTCCCTCAAAGCCAGCAAGATGGAACTCCCGGAGATAGTGATAAGACCGGGGGTGAATCCTGCACTTGCCATGCTTAAAAAGATACAGGAGAACAAAGAAAAAAACGACAAGAAAAACCTCGATGCTTACGAACAGGAAGTGTATACCAAACTTGAATTCGACATTAACAACATTACCGAAAAATTCAAAAAGAAAAAAGTGATGCGTCCTTTTGCATTCGTGTTTGACAACATTGACACCACCGCTACCAACAAAAAACCCTTCCTCCCCATTTTCATCTCGGAAGCTTTGTCCGACTTCTATTACAGGAGCAGTCCGGCGGCACAAAAAGAAATTATCAAAGCCAGTAAAGTATCCGGGGTGGAAAATGAGACGGTTACGCAGTTTCTCGGCGACATGTACCAGAACACCAACATTTATGATAACTTTATTAATGTGTTCGGGAAAAGCTTTGTAAGCCCTCTTGCCAACATAGGCCAGGTATATTACAGGTATTACATCGTGGACAGTGCCTTTTTCGGGGATAAATGGTGTTACAAAATCACCTTCCGCCCGAGGCGAAAACAGGAACTGACCTTCACCGGGGATTTCTGGGTCAATGACACCTCATTCGCCATCCGTAAAATCAGCGCCCGGATTGCCAATGATGCCAATGTCAACTTCGTGGAAGATCTTGCAGTAGTGCAGGAATACGAGCTGGTTGACAACAAACAGTGGATGGTAACCAAGGATATGCTCGTAGTGGACTTCGTGGCAAAAGAAGAAGGCATGAGTTTCATCGGCAGGCGATCCACCTCCTACAAAAAAATTATACTGAACCAGCCAAAACCGCATTCATTTTTCGCAGAAGATGGATCTGACATCATTGTTGCTGCAGATGCCGGCAAAAAAGACGATGCTTTCTGGGCGCATGCCCGGCATGATTCCCTTTCCCTGCGCGAGAAAAAAATATATTCCATGGTGGATACCCTGCAGACACTTCCTGCTTTTAAGACATGGGTGGATCTTGTAATTCTTTTTACAACAGGCTATAAGGAGATCGGTAATTTTGAACTGGGCCCCTATTACACCCTGTACAGCTTCAACACCATTGAAGGAAACCGCTTCCGCCTCGGAGGAAGAACGGGCAATAATTTCAGCACCAACGTAATCCTCGACGGGTACGGGGCATACGGCACCAAAGACGGTAAGTTCAAATACAAGGGCGGTATACAGTATTATCTCTCAAAAAAACCCCGGCAGTCGGTCGGCTTCTCCTACAAAAACGATGTGGAGCAGCTCGGCAAAAGCGAGAATGCTTTCCAGCAGGACAACATCCTTGCTTCTGTTCTGCGAAGGATCCCCTCCAACAAACTAACCACTATTGAAGAAACAAAGTTTTATTATGAACGGGAGTGGGTTCCCGGTTTCTCCAGCCGTATAGGATTTACACACCGCTTCTACTCCCCGCTGGACCCGCTTGATTACTCCTATTATGTTAACGACACTAAAACAGGGATCAGGAATACGCTCAACACCTCAGAAATATCACTGTACACACGCTTTGCCTACAAGGAAAAATTTGTGACCGGGAAAGTGGATCGTATCAGTCTCGGGACGAAATACCCCGTCCTGCAGGTGAACTACCTCGCGGGACTTAAAGGTGTAATGGGAAGCAATTTCTCCTACAACAGGCTGACGCTGAAAGTTGACGATAAGTTTTTTATCAATCCTCTGGGATGGGCTTATATTCTCGCGGAAGCAGGAAAAACATGGGGCACTGTGCCTTATCCCCTCCTTGAAGTTCACAGGGGCAACGAAACCTACTCCTATGATTACATGGCTTTTAACATGATGAACTACTACGAATTTGTGAGTGACACGTACCTCAGCCTTTTTCTTGCACACCATTTTGACGGCCTTTTTCTGAATAAAATTCCTTTACTTAGGAAACTGAAATGGAGAGAAGTGTTAACAGCAAAAGGCGTGGCAGGAAATCTTTCAGAAAAAAACAGGCAGATACTCCTTGACCCCAATGCCTTTTTCCCCCTGAGAAAGCCTTACGCCGAAGCCGGGGCGGGAATAGAAAACATCTTTGAGATCTTCAGGGTGGATGTATTGTGGAGGCTCTCCTACCTGGACCATCCCGGTGTCTCAAAGGTTGGTATCAGAGGAAGCATACAGGTAAGTTTCTAAAATTATACCGCATGGCACTTAAATCGGAAAACCTTGTCAAGAGATACAAAAGCCGCACCGTAGCGGACGGCGTTTCCATTGAAGTTAAGCAGGGCGAGATCGTTGGCCTGCTCGGGCCGAACGGCGCCGGCAAAACCACCTGCTTTTATATGATCGTCGGGCTCATCAAACCCAACGGGGGTAAAATATTACTCGACGAAGCCGACATCACCGGGGAACCCATGTATAAGAGAGCGCAACGGGGCATAGGCTATCTCCCACAGGAAGCCTCCGTATTCAGGAAACTCAGCGTGGAAGATAATATTATAGCAGTACTCGAAATGACTTCCATGTCACGCCAGGAGATAAAAACAAAACTGGAGAGCATCCTATCCGAGTTTGGACTCCAGCGCGTGAGAAAAACAAGGGGTGACCTGCTGTCGGGAGGAGAGCGCCGCAGAACAGAGATTGCACGCGCGCTTGCCGTAGATCCCAAATTCATCCTCCTTGATGAACCATTTGCAGGGATCGATCCCATTGCGGTTGAAGACATACAGCAAATTGTTGCAAGGCTCAAGAAAAAAAATATCGGCATCCTCATCACCGACCATAATGTGCATGAGACCTTATCTATCACCGACCGGGCATACCTCCTGTTCGAGGGACGTATACTGAAGTCCGGCACTGCCGAAGAGCTGGCACGAGACCCCGAGGTAAGGCGTGTGTACCTCGGCCAGAGTTTTGAACTGCGTAACCAGAAGTAGTTTCTCCTTCCAGCGCAACCATGAGTCATTTAAAAAAATTTATCACCGGCAGTCATGACAAAAATGCTGCGGGGGCAAAAACAATTTTCATTGCCCTGCTTTACGCTCTTTTTCTCGTCCTTGTGATAACTGCCGCCTGGCCATTATCATTACACTCATTCAACGGGAGAGAAATAGGAGAAGGCGCATTCAGGAATATTGATATCAGCGAACGTGTCAGGCTTTTTTATTTTGCACTGCTTCTGTTTGCATGCCTGGCCTTTGCTTTCCGGAAAGTGCTGAACCGGCTGCATGCCCTGTTCAATGAAAAAGAAATAAACATCCTCAGCTACTCTTCTCTTGCAGGGTTATTCCTGCTGCTGCTCAGCCTGTACAGTGAAAAGCTTACCGGCAATATCAGGCAGTTGCCGGGGATAAGCGGGCTTTTTAATATGTTCCCCTCTTTCACGCTCCTTGCAGGGCTGCACCTGTCCGTATACGCAGGGGTGGCCGTTTCCAGGCTTGTCAACCCTAAAGAAAGCAGCCTGTCATATGAACACTATGCCCTGTTCTTCATTTTATCCTTCAATCTTTTTTTTCTTGCTGCCGCACTTCCGCTGAAAATCAATCATAGTATTTTTATTGCAATTACATCTTCCCTCCTTCCTCTTATCTTTCAGATGGCCGAATATAAAACCGGCACCCCTATGTTTTTCCGGAAGATGTGCACTACATGCAGACCACTCGCATTCCTGCCACTTCTCTTCATTGCGGCAGATGAGTTATCGATCATATTCAACGCGAGGGGAATCCCGGGTGTCACCCCGGGAATCATCTTCCTGGGAGGTCTGCTGGTAATTATTGCTTTCATGGCCAGGGGTATGCTTCGCATGCCCACCCTGCTCCCGGAACCCAATAACCTCCTGTCAAAATTTTATTTCCCCATGATGGCAGCGGGCATGTTGCTTTTCGCTTTTTACAACCCGGCTGCCAGACCTTCCCCTGATCTGTTTGAGAAGGCAAATACCATCCTCCCCATACAGCAGTTTTACGAATACGGAAAACTTCCTCTGGCAGAAACATTTAACTCTCACTTGTTCTCCGATCACTTCTGGAGCTTCATCTATACCTTTATAAACGGCTACGACCATAGCGACCCCTTTTCCATGGAACTTTATAATTTCATGGATATGATCCTGTGGGGAGTGCTGGTTTATTATTTTCTGCTGTCATTCACTTCTACTCATTATGCGGCACTCTTCATACTGCTCTTTATCCCTTTCACTCCGGCCCTCTTCCCGGAAAACCAGACCATTGTACTCGTATCCCTGTTCGCATGTGTAAGACTTATCCGCTCCCAGAGCGTGTTTAACTACTCCCTCTGGGTTTCCTCCATTCTTTTTTTTATTTTATGGAGAGCTGACCTGGGGCTGGCAAACCTGGCAGCTTCCCCGGTAACAGTGATCGCAGGTTTTTATGTTTCAAAAACAAATATCAACCTGAAAAATCTGCGCAGGGCCATACTGGGAATCCTCCTCATACTTATCCTTGCAGGCACTGCAATCACGCTGTATTCACATGTGAAATTTTTCAACGTACTGAGGGATATCACCTCCCATCTTTCTGCCTCCCAGGCTTACGGGTACAAGGCACTTGCTTCGCAATACGACTCTTTTTTCCTGCTCCAGTACTTCCTGTTTCCCGCAGTTGTAGTGGTAATAGCAGGCATCGTCCTGTATAAGTATGCCAGCTTAGCGGAAAACCGTCAACTGCATTTTGTCGCCACGGCTCTGATATTCCTGTGCTTCTTTTATCTTTTCAATTTTCACAGGGGGCTCGTCAGGCACGGGTTTGTAGAAGGAATGGACAGGGAGTTGTCTTCTTTTGTTTTCCTTATTTTCAGCGGAAGCATCTTTTTATTCACAGGAAGAGATCTGAATCCTGTACGCAAAACAGGAATCTTTCTCCTATCAGCCTATGTCATGATTTACCTGTACAAGTATCCAAAACAAGACCTGACTGCATACAGCAGCCTGTATGACAGGTATGCAGGGAAAACAGAATCCTATGTTCCTCTTTCCTCTGGGGGAAATAAAATCTGCCGCTGCTCCGTCAGCAATGAATTCAGGGACTCCGCCTATGGGGAATTAGAAAGTTTTCTCTCATCAGTACTGAAAAAAGATGAGACTTTCATAGATTTCTCCAACAGCCCCATGCTCTACTTTTATACCCACAGGAAAGAGCCTTCATTCTTTATACAGATCCCCTCAATGCTGCATAACGACTACCTGCAAAACAGGTTTCTTAAAAACCTCAAAAAAGAAAAAGTTCCCGTAGTCATTTTCTCCGGCATCCCCGAAACCTGGTATGACCATATGGACGAAGTCCCCAACGCTGTACGTCATTACAGAATTGCAGAATACATATACACCAACTATCACCCTTTTGCTGTTATTGACAAGAGGGCGGTCTGGGTTGAAAATACTTTTCACCCACCCGATACGCCCGTCATGCAGCGGGATGAATATTCCGGATCCCCCCGCAGCTATGACCTGATGGATCTTCCTTTTATATGGGGCACATATGACAGCCGTATCAGCACATGCCGCGTACTGTCAGTCCCGGCAGCCCTTCCCGTAACAACGGGTATGGATATTGCGCAGTATCCCGTTGATACAGTTATTGATAAATCTTCGGGCAATTACCTGCTGCTTGAAATTTCTTCCGGTAATTCAATTGACATTCCTGTTGCCCTCAGGTACGGGAAAGGGGAGAAAACAAACGGGGAGTTCCTTTTTCTCATTCATCCTTCAGCAAACCCATTGAAATATGCAATCAGGCTGAGTACCCAATATAACTGGATGCGTTTGGAAAATGAATGGATCAGCATAGCCGCTTCCCCAGGCTCCCATCCCCATGGCAAGACAAGTGTTCTGTCGGCCGCTCTCCTGAAAGGAGATTAATGAAGGTAAAAACCAAAATAAAGATTGACCGGATCATTGGAAAGCCGGTTGCATATGTCCTCAACATCTGTGCAAGGACTCTTGGCTTTCTCCTGGGAATTGACCATTCCCTGAGCAAACCGGTAAAAAATATTGTCGTCTGCAAATTTATGGGGATGGGCAGTATCATCCATGCAGGCCCGATGCTGCAAACACTCCGAACGTCTTTTCCTTCAGCAAGAATCATCTTTGTAACATCTTCCGTCAACCGGGAAATTCTTGAATTACAGAACCTTACCGATGAAATTGTCACGATTAACGATGGCAACTTCTTCGGCCTGATACTTTCATCTTTTACAGCACTGCTGAGGCTATGGAGAATCAATATTAACCTCTATTTTGACCTTGAGCTGTATTCCTACTTCAGCACCATCTTGTCAACGGCAAGCCTTGCCATCAACCGCTTCGGGTATTACAGGAGATCGAATAAATACAGAATAGGGATATACACTCATCTCATGTATTTCAACACCACGGCGCCGCTCTCGCAGGTATATTTACAGCTATGCAGGATGGCGGGGTGTAAAAATGTAACGGAAACACTTCCTCCTCTCCCTGTCGGGGAAAAGGAAACGGAAGGAATGAAAAGCAAACTCAGGACAAAGTACTCCGGCATATTTCCGGGACAATACATGGTAATAAATCCGAATGCTTCCGGGCTTCTCCCGGAAAGACGATGGGGAAAAAACAACTTTTCGGAAATCATCAATATCACAGGCAAAAAATTTCCCGGGCTGAATATCGTGCTCACAGGCAACACTCATGAAATACCATACACGGAAAGCATCCTTGACAATGTCACACCGGAGATAAGACCCTGCGTCATTTCAACAGCCGGGCTGCTGACAGTTCCTGAGCTGGTTGCGCTCATCTCGGGCTGCAATCTGCTCCTCTCATGCGACTCCGGACCCATGCATATCGGCATGGCACTGAAAAAAAACACTATCGGGCTTTTCGGCCCGTGCAGCCCCGCACAATATCTTATTCCTTCGGAAAAATTCCTGCCGCTATACCGACAGGTTTATTGCAGCCCCTGTGTTCACCAGTTTGATACTCCTCCCTGCAATGGCAACAACCAGTGCATGCAGCTTATCTCTGTAAAAGAAGTTGCCGGTGCAGTATTGTATGCACTTGAAAAAAATATACTCCCGGGCACCGGACTTCCGGGAGAGGCTGTTTTCAATATTGCCGGGATCGGCGAAATCCGAAAAGCCTAATGACTGCCGCTACCCGATATTGAGAAAGTGTAAAACTCCATGATGGGATTCGCGAGCAGTTTCCTGCAGGCGGCATCAACCTTTTCGCGGGCAGCAGCCTCCGATGAAGCCTCCACTTCAAGAGAGATATGCTTCCCGATCCTGACATCTTCTATTTCGGGGAGACCCAGGTTCTTCATACTTCCTGTAACTGCCTTGCCCTGAGGATCCAGTAACGCTTTAAGGGGCATTACATCAATTTCTGCCGTGAACTTCATGTTTAATAATATTTTCTGCGATTGACAAAACTATATATAAAACTATTACCATTGGTATTGCTGCATACAAAAACACCGGCATAAGTATAACCGTGGAAAGCATGAGTATATAACGCATACGGTTTTTATTCCACCCATATGTTTTGAATTTGAGAGACATAAGCGGGACTTCCGACACCATGAGAAACGATGTAAGAAGCGTAAGGCCGGAAAGAAACCATGGATTCAGTATAAGTACATCCAACCCATATCGGTCATGCGCAAGTATAAGCGGGAGAGAAGCAAGCAGCATGGCGTTCGCGGGTGTGGGAAGACCGAGAAAGGAATCCGATTGCCGGGTATCTACATTGAATTTGGCAAGGCGCCATGCAGAAAAAACCGGTACCAGCAATGCCATATACTGAAGCGGCATCATCACGGGAGACATTCCATCCGGGGCGAGAGACTGTTCAAAAAGTTTCCACATAATCATTCCGGGAGCAAGCCCAAAGCTTATCATATCGGCAAGAGAATCAAGCTGCTTTCCTATCTCCGAAAAAACTGCCAGCACCCTTGCCGCAAAGCCGTCAAAAAAATCAAGGATGGCCGCAACACCAATAAGGTAAGCACTTTCACACAGATTGCCCTCCAGGGCGGCAATCACAGCAAGACAGCCGCAAAAAAGATTTATGGATGTGATGAGATTGGGAAGATGCCTGCCCATGAGAAATGGTTTTACAGTATTGTTAACAATATCCGCCCTGCAATAGTAAAAAAATTTTGGCGTAAATTTGCAGGAGTTATAATGAAAATAACAGGAAGTCTCCATCTCCGTTACAGGGATAAAAAATATTTACTTTTTTTCTTCCTGTTTTTTTTTCTGCTCGTATTTTTCAGCACGCCTGTCCCCTTCTTCTGGGACATGATCAACTACTCTGCCAAGGCACAATACTATTTCAGCAGCAATTTTTCTGATTTAATCGCCCCCTGCGGCGTAGATGACGGCCACCCTCCCCTGTTCCCCCTTTACATTGCCCTGGCATGGAAAATATCCGGAAAGTCGCTGGCTGTATGCCACTGGGCTATGCTGCCTGTAATGCTTGGCATAATATGGGAAACCAACAGGCTTGCCTCCAGGTTCCTCTCACGGAGATTACGGGTTGCAGCCCTCATCCTGGTTCTTGCCGACCCGGTGCTGCTGACGCAATGTGTATTGTTCGGACAGGATCTCTTCATCATATATTTTTTTCTGCTCTCCCTCAACTCCATACTTTACGGAAAGAAAAAAAGTTTTGCTGTTGCTTCCTCTCTCCTCGCCATGACCAGCATGCGCGGAATCATGCTGATGGCACCGCTCATACTATGGAACTTCTCAGAAGTCTTTTTTATTGAGAAAAAAAAATGGGGCCTTAAGGATTTTCTACCCTTCCTTCCTGCTGCTCTTGTGGTTATAGCATGGGGACTGTTCCACTATTCCCGTACCGGGTGGCTTTATTCAGACCCTGAAAAGGCCCGCTGGCTTGCAACTGCAGCCAGCCCCGCCAAAATGGTCAAAAATTTTGTCAATATTATATGGAAGATCCTGGATTTCGGAAGATTCACACTATGGCTGGTCCCTGCACTGCTGCTGTCAACCCGGAAACTTAAAACAGACCGCAACTATATAACACTGGCTATTCTTACGCTTTCGCTTTTCCTCACCTTTGTTTTTTTCATGGTACCTATATCCAACCCTATCTGTCACCGCTACTTTATTTCCATCAACATTATTGCTGCCATAGCTGCGGTGTACCAGATTCAGTTTATCCGGAGCACATTGGCCAGGAGGCTGGCTTTCGGAATGCTTCTGCTTGCCATTCTTTCCGGAAATTTCTACCTCTATCCCGAACACCTGAAAAACGGGTGGGATGCTTCACTGAAAGCCCTTCCTTATTTCAGTTTAAAGAATCGTGTAATTGAATATGTAAAAGAGAATAATATCGATCCGGGGCAGGTTGCCACAGGATTTCCTCTTTCGGCCCCTTCGAAATACACAGACCTTGCAGAGGTAAATTTTTCATTCAGGGACAAGGATACAGGCAGCCTGCGCCAGTTTCCCTATGTTATCCAGTCCAATGTCTGTAATGACTTCACCCCTTCCGAACTCGATACACTGCGCTCAGGCTGGCCGCTGGTGCGGGAATTTGCCTCCGGGCAGGTTTATATACGGCTCTACCGGAACCCGGAAAAATAAAGCCTTTTATATCGTTTCCCTGATGCTGATTTTCAATGCAGGGAAATAGGAAAAAAGCTTATTAATTTGTATATTTGTATAATAAGTACCCGGAAGTCATCGTTATAAGAAAGGAACTTCTATGTCTATGAAAAATATATTATTATTTCCTGTTGGGTTTTTCTTTTTGACGGCACCCGGCTATTCCCAGGCGCCCAAGTACAGCAATGAATTTTTAGCCATCGGCGTAGGGGGAAGAGCACTGGGAATGTCCAATGCCTCGGTGGCATCAACAGGAGATGTCTCTTCCGGGTACTGGAACCCGGCAGGGCTTTTGTCTGTCAAAGGCGACCTGCAGATTACCGCCATGCATTCCAATTACATGAACGGCCTCAGCAGTTTCGACTATGCTGCCGGTGCTTCACACATGGACTCTACCGGGGTGCTGGCATTTTCTTTTGTACGATTTGCAGTGGATAATATTCCCGATACCTCTGAACTTCTTGAGCCCGACGGAAGTTTCAACTACGACCGTATCAAATCCTTCTCCGCAGCTGATTATGCTTTCCTCTTTTCCTATGCAAAACATGCCAAAATACCCGGGCTGAACTACGGCGTTAATGCAAAAGTTATCCGCCGTAAAGTCGGCGACTTTGCAGGAGCCTGGGGGTTCGGGCTGGATGCGGGGATCCAGTACCAATGGAAAAAATGGAGATTCGGAGCCATGGGAAGAGATGTTACGGGGACCTTCAATGCCTGGAGTTTTAACCTCCCTGAATCCATGAAAAACACCTTTGCGCAAACAAACAACGAGATACCTGAGAATTCCCTTGAAATCACCACCCCTAAACTCATTCTCGGGGTAGCCAGCAAGTATATCCTTAAAAATCATTTCTCCGTATACCCGGAAATAAACCTTGATATGACCTTCGACGGGAAGCGGAATGTACTTATTAAAAGTAATGTCCTGAGTGTGGACCCCCATGCAGGTATTGAGCTCGGCTATGACGAACTGATTTTTGTAAGAGCCGGCCTCGGGAATATACAGCAATCTGCCGGATTCGACGGAAATAAAACAACACTGGTACAACCCGCTTTCGGCGTGGGGCTGCGGCTGAAAAATCTCATGGTTGATTATGCACTGTCCAACATGGGCGGGCAGGGCGGCCTTCCCTACTCTCACATATTCTCACTTAAACTGGATATCTATAAAAACAAAAAAGTAAAATAAAATGAGAAAACTTATCATAACCATCCTGCTCGCTTCAGGCTGCATCAGCAGTTTCGCGCAGCCCTACCGGAATGAGTGGATAAACTTCTCTTCCCAGTTTCCGTATTCCATGCAGCAATACTTCAAGATGCAGGTTTACAAACGGGGTATTTACAGGATCGACACTGCAGCATTGCTCCTTTCCAATATTCCATACTCTACTGTGAACCCGGCCAATTTCCAGGTTTTCTTCCAGGGATCAGAGCAGCGTATCTATGTGCAGAACAATGGGAACCCTTCGAAACTGGACGGGGATGACTTTATAGAATTCTATGCAGATAAAAATAATGGCAAACTGGACGCTGATTTATACAAAAGAGACAGTGCAGGATACTATGTCAATGATCCTTCCCTGCTTCCCAACCCTTACAGCAGCCTTTTCTCCGATACTGCCATCTATTACCTAACCTGGGGTAACTCTCCCGGCCTCCGGCTTACACTGGAAACCGACTCCAACTACACCGGGACGCCCTCTGCTTATTTTACCTGCGAGGTGCTTCACCAGTACCTTGAAAATTATTTCCCGGGAAAGCCCAGCTCCGTGGGATCATACGATCCTGACTATACCGAAGGCGAAGGCTGGTTCAGCTGGGATATTTTCAAAGGAGGGGCCAAAGGCGACGGATATCTTGATTCAAGAAATGCATACGCATCGGGGCCGGACGCATCCTTCTCTACTGTAGTCGTCGGGGCATCAAGCGATGGCTTTAACCCCGACCACCACCTCGTCATTGATGTGCTCCCCAATAATGCCACCCCCGCAAGTTTTACCTATAATGCATATTATGATGGTTACGTTGCAAAAAAAATTGACTTCACCCTTCCCGTATCCAAGCTCGGCTCATGGAACACCGGCATTACCTGGAGCGCACAGGGAAGCGGGAATGTTGATCGCAACGGCATTGCATATGCATTGCTGAAATACCCGCACACTTACGATTTGGAAGGAGACAGCACTTTCCGCATGCTCATCCCCAACAGCACACAGGTCAAAACCTATCTTGTTATTACAGACTTTACAGCGGGAGGACAAGTGCCAGTTCTCTATGACCTCACCAACGGGAAAAGAATAAAAACATTCCTCAGCGGCAACACTATAAGGGCACTGGTGCCCAATCCTTCTTCCTCAGGTGATAAAGAGTGTTACATCTCCGGCGAAAATGCCATAAACCGTGTTAGCTTCCTGAAACCTGTGAATGATGACCCTGCCTTTTACGGTAAGTTTATCAACTATGAATACCTTGGCCTGACCACCCAACCGGACTATCTCATAGTAACCCCTCGTATGTTCTGGGCAGAAGCAAACGCATACAAGGCCCACCGGAGTTCAACTGCCGGAGGGGGACACAGCGTCGTGGTGGCTGACATCAATGAACTTTACGACCAGTTTTCCTGGGGAACTCCCAAGCACCCCCTCTCCATAAAGAATTTTGCCAACTTCTGCCTTGACAAGTGGGCAAGTCCTCCCAAACACATGCTCCTGCTTGGCAAGTCGCTGAATTCAAACTATATACGAAACGATGCCTCCTACTTTGAAATGGACGTAGTCCCGACCTATGGCTATCCTGCCTCTGACCAGCTCCTGACCTCAGGACTGAACGGAACCCTTTACGAACCGGCAATTGCCACGGGGAGAGTTTCTGCAAAAACTCCTTCCGAAGCAGGATGGTACCTCCAGAAAGTCATTGAGTACGAAAGCAACAAACCGGCAGAATGGATGAAACGGTGTATAAACTTCTGCGGAGGAGAAACAGGAGGGCAAAACAACCTGCTATGCTCTTACCTGCATGAATTTGAAGACACCCTTGAAGGACAATTCTTTGGGGCAGAGGTGATTACTTTCTCCAAAAGCAGCACGGCCCCTATACAGCTTAACTTGTCTGATTCCCTGAAAAAACTGATAGAAGGCGGAGTGTCGATCATGCAGTTCTTCGGGCACTCTTCTGCGACAGGGTTTGACCAGAGCATTGATGCCCCTGAAGCCTACAACAACTACGGCAAGTATCCCCTCATCGTTTCTTACGGTTGTTTTTCAGGAGATATTCATACCCTTATCAACAGCCTCAGTGAACAGTTTGTTCTTTTACAAAACAAGGGTTCAATAGGATTTATTGCCGGCACAACCTTGGGGCTTGTAAACGAGCTCCACTCCTTCGGCACATACCTTAACAGCAACATCTCGAGGGTAAGTTACGGGCAAAGCATCGGCACCTGCATGAAGAACACTATCAAAAGCTATGAGTCCATGTCGCCGACCGAATTATATCATAAGATCACCTCCCTCACCATGACCCTTCACGGCGACCCGGGAGTTATCATTAATTCATTCCCAAAACCCGACCTTACCATTACCCAGCCTGATATCTTCTGCACTACAGTTGATGGTTCTTCCGGTGAAATAACTACCATAATGGATAGCATGATGCTGCATATTACCTGCACTAACATAGGTAAAGTGGCCGTGGATTCATTTGATGTCAGCATCGTAAGAACATACCCGGACGGGGATCAGGCCAGCTACAAAAGGCGCATGCCTCCTGCCGCTTTTAAAAGTTACTTAACTATCGTTCTGCCCGTGGACAAAAGCCTGGGGGCAGGACTTAACACCTTCGATGTAACGGTCGACTCCGGGCAGGAGATAGATGAAATAGACGAAGGAAACAATAAGGCTACCATACAAGTTCTCATCAAGTCAGATGACGTTTACCCGGTTTATCCTTATCGTTATGCCATTGTGCCCAATAATACCGTTACGCTGAAAGCAAGCACCTCCGACCCTTTTGCACCTGAGAAATCATACACATTTCAGATTGACACTACAGACCAGTTTAATGTGCTTGCCGCCCAAACGATTTCCCAGAAAGGCGGAGTGCTGAGCTGGGTTCCGCCTCTGGTGCTGCAGGACAGCACCGTTTATTACTGGAGGATAAGTGTATCCGGAAGCAACGAGTGGAAAGAAAGTTCTTTTATATACATACCCGGCAAAACAGGCTGGTCGCAGGCTCATTTCCCCCAGTTCACAAAAGGGGATAAATACAAATATGTAAACGCTAACAAGAATACGCGCAAGTTTGAGTTCGTGGATGATATAAAGGCTATTAAAGCCAACACATTCAAGGACTCGTACTGGTCACCCCAGCCAGGGCACGAAGAGGACTGGGTCAGCAAGATGACCCTGGCTTCCAATGATGACATTCTTGGAGCGGGTGCATGCACCAACAACCTGAACATAGGGGTCATAGATTCCTCCACGGGAGAGGCCTGGTCAAGCTACAAAGATGCCGGGGGACCCGGCCTGGGACAATTCGGAGACATTCACTGCTCCTCAAATCAGGAAGTGACGGTTTTCTGTTTTAACACGGAAACCCAGGCCGACAGGGATACTATCAGGAGCTTCCTTAACCAGATACCCTGCGGGTTTAAAGTTATCGTGTACAGCGTGGATAAACACTATGCTGACTCATTCGACCTGCAGCTCATAGGAGCCTTCAACACTATCGGAAGCAAGATGAGCCAATCATATATTGCCGACTCCCTCCACAGCGACACACCCTTCATTATTATCGGTGAAAAATGCGCCCCACAGGGCAGTGCGCTCGAAATAGTTGCAGACTCCCTCTCCCAGTTTATTGAAATTAAGTCATCCATGACCGTTCACTGGAAATACGGGGCCATCTATTCCGAAACAATAGGGCCTGCTTCCAAATGGGGTTCCCTGCACTGGAGAGCGACAAGCGACAACAATGACACCATAACACTGAACATGGTGGGGATACGTAATGACGGGACCGAAAAAATATTTATGGCCAACATTCCAAGGGCCCCGGGATACATGGATATATACAGCCTCGACACCCTCATTGATGCCGCCACTTATCCATATATGCGCCTCGAAGCTTATGTCAGGGATGCAACACTCAGAACCCCGCCCCAGCTCGGGAAGTGGCAGATTTATTTCGACGGTGTTCCCGAAGTCGCCATCAACCCGAATATCTATTCCTATTTTGTAAATAACGTGGAACATGGCGACAGCATCCGTTTTGAAACGGCAATAGAAAATATCAGTGACTATCCGATGGACAGCATGAACGTGGATTTCTGGATCGATGACGAGAACAGGGACAGGCACTATTATCCCATGAAGGGAAAACTTGCTCCCCTCCCTGCAGGAGGTTATACCATCGCCAGGTTTGAGTTTAAAACAGACAGTTTCCCGGGCAATAACAACCTCTGGATTGACGCAAACCCCTTTGACCTGAAAAAGGCTCCCTACAAGGCAAATTATGCCTTATCTCACCGCCACCTCCTTGAGCAGTACCATTTCAACAATATCGCCATAAGGAGTTTTAATGTGGGAAGAGACCTGATTAACCCCTTGCTCGATGTAACTTTCGACGGATATCATATTCTCGACGGGGACATCGTTTCAGCCAAGCCCGAAATTGTCATACAGCTTACTGATGAAAACAAATTCCTTGCACTGGATGACACCAGCGAGTTTGCAATCTATATCAAGAAAGATAAGGCTTTTGAACAGGATAAACTTTACTTCGAAAAAGTGCAGGACATAAAATCCGACCGCACAAGGATGAAGTGGAGCAAAGCTTCTCTCCCGCAAAACCGCTTTCATATCGAATATTCCCCTGTGCTGGAAGACGGGGTGTATGAACTCTATGTACAGGCGAAAGACAAATCCAATAATCTTTCCGGGGCATCGGAATATAAGGTCAGCTTCGAAGTTATCAACAAACCGACGATCACCGAAGTCCTGAATTATCCGAACCCTTTCTCCACTTCAACAAAATTTGCCTTTGTTCTGACCGGCTCTGAAGTGCCTACAGATTTCAAAATACAGATTCTGACACCCACAGGCAGAATTGTAAAGGAGATCGGGAGATCTGAAATCGGCAACCTCAGGATAGGCAGGAATGTAACTGATTATGCCTGGGACGGGAAAGACGAGTTCGGCGATCAGCTTGCCAACGGCATTTATTTCTACCGTGTTCTCAGCAGGCTGAACGGGGAAACCCTCGACAAACGCAACTCGGATGCAGACGCCTTCTTCAAAAACGGATGGGGCAAGATGTACCTGATGAGGTAAGCCATAGCTTCAGTGTTAAAAATCCTCCCCGGAACCGGGGAGGATTTTTTTTGCCCCAGGGTTTTTATTTCGTCCGGAAATACCATTTACTTTGCAACACTCTATTATGAAAAAAGACACCCTCAAAAGGCTTGTGCTGGCAACTGGTTCAGGATTGATCCTTTCCGCTGCCTGGCCGCCTTACGGCTTTTCCCCACTCCTGCTCTTCGCCTTTATTCCTCTCCTGTGGATGGAAGAAGATTATCAGGGAAATTCCCGGGTGCGATTTTCTTTCCTGGTTTATTTTTCATTTTTTATATGGAACCTGCTGACTTCATGGTGGATTTACAAGGCAACACTCTTCGGTGCTGCAATGGCCATTGTGTGCAATGCCCTGTTCATGACTGCGGTATTTCTCCTGTTTCACGGCATCAAAAAAAGATGGGGGCACATCACAGGATACACAAGCCTTATCGCTGGCTGGATCAGTTTCGAGTACCTTCATCTCAACTGGGACCTTTCCTGGCCCTGGCTCACACTGGGCAATGGCTTTTCCTCTTCTTACAAACTTGTCCAGTGGTATGAATATACAGGTGTCCTCGGCGGAAGTGCATGGATTCTCATCGTAAACATTCTGATCTTTCAACTTCTCCGGGAACGAATCCGCGATCGCCGGAAAATACATAGACCGCTATTGTTCTGTACCCTGGTACTTATCTTCTTTCCCATGATTTTTTCCCTTGCCCTTTACAGCAACTACAGGGAAAAGCCCAATCCCGTGGACATCATCGTTGTGCAGCCCAATATTGACCCTTATACAGAAAAGTTTTCGGGCCCTGTGGATGAACAGATGGCGAAACTCCTGCATCTTGCATCAACACAAACAGATTCCTCGGCAGATTACATCATATGCCCTGAAACAGCACTGCCGGCAGGAATATGGGAAAATAACATGAGCGAAGACAATAACATCGGCATTATCAGGCAATTCATCAGGTCTTACCCAAAACTTAAATTTATATGCGGGCTCTCCTCCTACCGCCTGTATAAAAAAGGAGAACAACATTCTGTCACTGCACGCAGGTTTACACGCGATGAAGGCTACTATGATGCCTACAACTCATCCATGCAGATTGACAGTAGTCCCCGCATACAGATTTACCATAAATCAAAACTGGTACCAGGGGTAGAAAAAATGCCTTACCCCGCGCTGTTCGGATTTCTTGAAAGATATGCCATTGACATGGGCGGAATGTCAGGAAGCCTGGGAAACCAGAACGAAAGAACGGTATTTATATCTCCCGGGGACCCCGTTAAAATCGGCACTGCCATCTGTTATGAATCTGTGTACGGTGAATTCTTCGGGGAATACGTGAAAAAGGGCGCAACTCTCATGAGCATTATTACCAATGACGGATGGTGGGGCGACACTCCCGGATACAGGCAGCATCTCTCCTATGCCCGGCTGCGTGCAATTGAAACAAGGAGATCCATCGCACGGTCTGCAAACACCGGGATCTCCTGCTTTATCAACCAGAGAGGGGATATCTCCATGTCCACCGGATGGTGGAAACCCGCCGTGATCAGGGGAAGCCTCAATGCCAGCGACAGGGTAACCTTTTATGCCAGGTGGGGAGATTACCCCGGCCGGCTGTCAATTCTTGCATCCATTGCAGTATTGTTGCGTATTTTTATACTGAAAATAAAAAGAAAATATGATGGAAAAATATGATATCACCGTCATCGGGGCAGGGCCCGGAGGTTATGTGGCAGCCATTCGTTGTGCACAGCTCGGAATGAAAACTGCCATCATTGAACGCTACCCCACCCCTGGCGGCACCTGCCTGAATGTAGGCTGCATACCATCAAAGACACTTCTTGATTCCACTGAACATTTTTTTAATGCCAAACATCATTTCGAAAAACACGGGATTCTGCTTAGCGATCTCAGGGCAGACCTTGGCAAAATGATGAAAAGGAAAGAAGATGTTATCAGGCAGACTGCTGCCGGCATTTCTTTCCTGATAAAGAAAAACAAGATAACCCTGTACCATGGCCATGCATCTTTTGAATCAAAAAATATTATTACAATACTGGCAGGAAACGGGGAACAATTGAAGATTGAATCCGCGAAAACCATTATTGCAACAGGATCCAAGCCATCCTGCCCCCATGGAATAATTCTGGATAAAGAAAGAATCATCACTTCAACAGAAGCTCTGGGCCTCGGGGAAATTCCCTCCCATCTCCTCGTTATCGGTGGCGGAGCCATTGGGCTGGAGCTTGGATCGGTATTCGCCCGTCTTGGAGCAAAAGTAACTGTCATTGAATTTCTTGATTCCCTGATTCCGGCTATGGACAGGTCATTAGGAAAGGAGCTGGAGAAGATCCTGAAAAAAGAAGGATTGGACTTTTACCTCGGCCATCGTGTAAAAAACCTGAAAACAGAAAAAGAAAAAGTTCTGCTCGAAGCAGAGGACAGCAAAGGGCAAACCATTACCCTTCAGGGAGATTATTGCCTTGTAGCAACGGGAAGAAAGCCCTATACCGAAAAACTCGGCCTCGAAAAAGCAGGAATAAAGCAGGATGAAAAAGGAAGAATTATTACCAATAAACATCTTGAAACTGATGCGCCCGGTATCTATGCCATAGGAGATGTTGTTGCTGGTCCCATGCTGGCGCATAAAGCCGAAGAAGAAGGCGTTTATGTGGCAGAACACATTGCAGGACAGAAGCCGCATATTAATTACAACCTCATCCCGGGAGTCGTATACACATGGCCGGAAGTGGCATCCGCAGGGAAATCCGAGGAAGAACTGAAAGCATCAGGAACAGCATACCGGTCGGGATCTTTCCCGTTCAGGGCCAGCGGGAGAGCCCGGGCAAGCATGGATACAGACGGTTTTGTGAAGATATTGTCCGATGCCAGGACCGATGAAATTCTGGGGGTGCACATGATCGGCCCCCGTGCAGCAGATATGATTTCTGAAGCCGTCGTCGCCATGGAGTACAGGGCATCTGCGGAAGATATTGCCCGTATCTGCCACGCACACCCCACCTTCTCAGAGGCTATAAAAGAAGCTGCGCTTGATGCGTCTGCAAAACGCGCAATTCACCTGTAACCTCATGAAAAAAGGCGTCCTTCTTGTAAACCTCGGAACCCCGGACAGCCCTTCGGTGAAGGATGTCAGGAAGTACCTCACACAATTTCTCAATGATCCGCGGGTGATTGACATTCCGGCAATTGCAAGATTTTTCCTGGTTAACTTCATTATCGTTCCTTTCCGGGCGCCGAAATCTGCCGCCCTTTACAAGAAAATATGGACACCCGAAGGCTCTCCCCTCCTGACTCACGGGAAAAAGATAAAAAATCTCCTCCGGCAAAGCCTCGGCGGGAAGTATAGCGTAGAGCTCGGTATGCGGTACGGAAACCCGTCCATTGAAGATGCTCTTGACATCCTCAAAAATAAAAAAGTTGAACACATCATCATTATCCCGCTATATCCACAGTATGCTTCTTCCAGCACAGGATCCACGATGGAAGAAATTTTCCGTATAATGAAAACATGGGAAGTGGTGCCTTCCTTTACCGTCAGCGGCCCGTTTTACAATAACCCTTTATTCATTGAAGCCTTTGCAAGACGTGCAGAGCAGTGCATACCCGCATCTTATGACCATATCCTTTTCAGCTATCACGGCCTGCCGGAGAGGCATATTATTAAAGCCTCCGCTGAAATGGGATCCTCCTGCACACTATCACAGGCATGCTGCTCATCAATCAACGAAAACAATCACTCCTGTTACCGCGCCGCCTGTTACGAAACCACCCGGCTGATAGCAGAAAGACTGAAACTGACCTCCGGAAGTTACAGCGTGAGTTTCCAGTCAAGACTCGGCAAAGAGCCATGGATAAAACCATACACCGAAGAAATAGTGAAAGAAAAAGCCCGTCAGGGTATAAAACGGATGCTGGTCATTGCCCCTGCCTTCGTGGCCGACTGCCTTGAAACACTTTATGAGATCGGGGTGGAGTACGATGTACTTTTCAGGGAACATGGAGGGGAAAAACTGCAGATGGCTGAAAGCCTCAATGATCACCCGGCCTGGGTTGAGGCGCTTAAATCAATGGTTCTGAAATCCTCTTAAACATGAGGGAGAAAAAAAGCTACTCACACAGGGATCCCCTCTTCAAAAGAAAATTCCTGCAGTGGGCTTCCCGATATGAGCGGTTTTGTTTCCTGGACAACAACGGATACAGCCACAGGCAATACCACAGCCATAAATGCATTGCCGGCCTCGGGAGCATTAAAGAGTTTACAATCCGAAGTGTCGCAGATATTGATAAATGCAGGAGATTCATTAATGTCAGCAGTGACTGGCTGTTCGCAGCCATCAGCTATGACATGAAAAACATTTTTGAATCGCTTACTTCCGGGAACCCTGACTTTTGCGGATTTCCCCTGCTCCATTTATTTTGTCCGGAGTTAATTTTTGAAATAAGCGATGAAAGCGTTTCCGTTCTTTTTTTTCCCGGCCCCGGTGCAGAGAAGCAGTCGGATAAAGTTGTTGCAGAAATATTGTCAACTCCGCTGCACGGGAGCATATCAGATAAAATCCCTGTCCGGAGCCGTATCACCAGGGAAGACTACATTGAAACTGTTGCTGCCATAAAAAATCATATCCGGCAGGGAGATTGTTATGAGCTGAACTATTGCCAGGAGTTTTTCTCTGAAGATGCAGTACTTAGTCCCCATGCCGTATTTGATGCGCTAAACCGTTATTCACCGGCGCCTTTCGCAGGCTTTTACAGGCTTGGAGAGCATTACCTCATGTGTTCCAGCCCGGAAAGGTTCCTCAGGAAAGAAGGAGTGAAAATTATTTCGCAGCCAGTAAAAGGAACCATCCGGAGAGGCGGCAGTCCGGATGAGGATGAGATGCTCCGCACCCTGCTCCTCAATGATCCGAAAGAGCGGGCAGAAAATGTGATGATTGTTGACCTGGTGCGCAATGACCTTTCGCGTATCTCTGTCCCGGGAAGCGTGGAAGCCGAGGAATTGTTCGGGGTCTACACTTTCGGCCAGGTGCACCAGATGATCTCCACTGTAATAGGCCGGTTATCCGGAAATCCTGATTTTATAAGCATCCTGTCAGCCGCTTTTCCCATGGGTTCCATGACCGGGGCGCCAAAAATAAAAGCTATGGAACTGATTGATCGTTATGAAAACTCCCGGAGAGGTATTTTTTCAGGGGCCGTGGGATACATTAACCCTTCTGGTGATTTCGACTTTAACGTAGTAATACGGAGCCTCGTGTATAATGCGGGAAGCAGGTACCTTTCTTTCATGACAGGCAGCGCCATCACCTTCAGTTCCTCTCCCGAAAAGGAATATGAAGAATGCCTGCTTAAAGCCGCCGCGATGAAGCACATACTCGGTAATAACTAATGCTCCCCGGCATTTCCTGCTGATGTTACAGGAAGCCGTCTCAAAAACATGTTCAGGCGTTTTCAAGCATTTTTTCTTCAGGCCAGGCATTTTTAGAAGCCCATACCAGAAGGAGTCTGGGCAATAAAAATAACGAAGCATGAAGGAAAAAGACGCCAGAAAATCAGGCAAAAGATATTTTTGAGATGGCTTCATATAATTATTATCTTTGAATCCCTGAAAAAAAATGGTCCTGTGGCCGAGTGGCTAGGCAGAGGTCTGCAAAACCTTGTACAGCGGTTCGAATCCGCTCGGGACCTCCAGTTTCTTCAATGCCCTCTGCGTCAATGAACGCCAAAATGCTTCAATAGTGTTTCACTACGAAAATTTGTTGAGTGTAAGGCATTGAAAAGCAATCAATAGAGTTAATGGGGTTGAATCCGGACGAGACCTCTGATAAAAGCAAATGGCCATCTGGAAGATTTTCTTTTTCCGGCAAATTCCAGGCTTGCACGGATGACCACCTTCCTTACATCGCTTTCCCATTTTCCATCCCTGCTTCTGTTGTCCAAGGGTAAGGATTGCTGTCGTCGGCATTACCCTTCTCCGTGGGAAACAAAAGATGGCGCAACAGGAAATCGGTGGCAAAAAGATGGTTTTTCATGTCGGCAAGGCAGCGCGTGGT
This sequence comes from Bacteroidota bacterium, assembly GCA_023251555.1. Lineage (GTDB taxonomy): Bacteria > Bacteroidota > Bacteroidia > AKYH767-A > JAHEYN01 > JAHEYN01. The sequence goes on from JAHEYN010000008.1 coordinate 43,972, forward strand.
TTCCTGCTGCATATGCGGAAGCAAAGCGTTGTAGTATGCGATTCCGCAGATAAGGTTTTCGCGGAACGACCGGAAAAAACGCATTTGTTTGTCGGTGACGGGAGCGGTGATTTTTTCGATTTCCCTTTTCAGGTAATTCACATACAGGTAGAGCTCGTTGATGAACATGTGCGGGCGGTCGAGGGCATTGAGCATACTGTCGCGTCCGTAGATATGATCCGTGATTTCTTTCAGCGTCATGATCCTCGAAAAATAAGCGAGATTGGGGCCCGGGCAGATACTTGCCGCACTGAGGCCATGGGGTACGGGGATGTTATTCACAAGAAGAGCAGATACGGAAAGCCCTTCGCACAGACATTCTTTCGCTGTGAGCTGATCGAATTCCCTGCACAGCTCAGCATCATTTAAGCCTTTATTGCGCAGTTGTCCTGTTTTCAGGTGCTGGTACTGTCGGGATGCTGCGCAGATAGGTATCGGAGTAAATTCGGTATTGAACGCAAGAAATTTTTTGTAGCAGGGGCTGCCTGGCCGGCCCAGTTTAATCCGTTTTTTTCGCTGTTTTTCGGAGCTGCTTTTTCGGAAATTGTTGAGGGGGATACCCAAGGGAGAAGCGTCACTCAGGTAATAGTCCTCTTTTTGCGCCTTTGTGAGCTGACTCAGGGTCTGCCTGTCCACATTGGTGACCTCCGGAACCAACAGGAAGGGACTTCCCCATCCGGTACTGTCGAAGCCATAATAATTCAGCAGAAAATCGTTCTCCGTACTTGTTCCTATCCCACCCTGCACACTGAATTTTAAGGGCGGGGGCTGCCCGAAGGCAGGGTAGCCTTTTGCTTCAAGGCCTGCGTTGCAGATGCGGAATAATTCGACAGAAAGTGCGCCCCTGTTGTTTTTAAATTCTTCCAGAATGGGCCCCAGCAGCAAGCCTTCGGTGGCGAAGGCATGGCCTCCGCAGTTCAGGCCCGACTCGAGACGGAATTCGGATACCCAAATTCCTTTCTTTGCAAAAACCTTTCCCTGAACGAGTGCGGAGCGGTAGTCGCTAACCTTCAGGATAATCTTCTTCCGGAGCTGCCCCTGCCCGTCGGGGTAAAAATCCCTGAACGACTCACAGTACGAATACAGGCGGGGGTTAAGCCCGGCGGAGAACACTATGGCAGAAGAAAGTTCGCTCATCGCAAAGCCGCGCAGGGCTGCCATTGCATCCGAATACTCGGGCGGCAGGGCTTCCCCGCTTTTGGAATAATTAGTTTTGTCGCATTTGGTCATGATGTTCACATCAATGGAACCTGCGGCAATTTTGTGTCGGAGTTTTTCCTGAAGGGAACTCTTCTCGGCTCCTTCGTCCATGCAGCGCATCTGCTCGAACAATATCCTTACGGGCGCATAGGAAGGCAGCAGCTCGAAGTATTTTACGATCTCCGTTCCCTCAGTGAATTCCTCTGCCCGTAGTTCCTCCGTTTGCCGCTTCACGATTCTTCCCAGCAGGTTCAGGTAAGCGGTAACCCGCAGGGCGCGGTGATCGGCCTCTTCCTCCTGGATGGGGCGGTACTCCTCTCCTTCGCGGATGCAATAGAACCGCCGCATCTGCTCCAGCAGATTATCTTCAATGATGGACACAACCGAACTGATGCCGAAACGGGCTAGCTTGGCCGGTGCATCCACGGTATAGGCCAGGCCCATCACCGGAATATGGAAAGTGTGTGAGCTCCCCCGCATCATGAGTGAAATTGCATGCCGTGTAAAGGACAAGCTTTGGTCAGGCTCAGACTATGATGCGGATCATGCTTTGCATTTTAGAGATTAAAAAACGATAGGTGAAAATTGATATTACATTTATAAGGGTATCCGCAGTCCTGCGCCTAAAAGTAAGCTGGGCGGCCTCCACCTGATACGCTGAGGCTGGCAAAGCAAAAATCACTATGTTTGCCGGCCTTATCAGGTCCTGTGGCCGAGTGGCCAGGCAGAGGTCTGCAAAACCTTGTACAGCGGTTCGAATCCGCTCGGGACCTCTATAATTTAAAAAGCCTCCGAAAGGAGGCTTTTTTATTGAATGATTAGTTTGCCTGTTCCGATTGATTTATATTTATCTTTTACCTCATAAAAATATATGCCGTTTTGCATAGTGCTTTTCTTGATTTCTGAATTCGGGTTAACGATTTCAGATTTAAAAACCACACGACCAAGCAAGTCATAAATTTTTAGTTCTACATTCGAAAATCCGTCAAGATTATTTACTTGTAGCGTTGCTGATGTGCTGAGTAGATTGGGAGAAATGGTGACTTCTACATTGCCAGAGTGGACAATCGTAACTGTAATCACTTTGGAGTAAGCGAAATTGCCGTCAACATCAACTTGTTTCAACCTGTAATAATTTATTGCCTGGAAAGGATTTTTATCTGTGAATGTATATAAGTTTGTTTGTGTGGAATTGCCTGCACCTTTCATTGTTCCAATTTCTGCAAATGCTTTCCCGTCTGAGCTTTTTTCTATATTGAAATAATCATTGTTAGGGTCCAAAGCTGTGTTCCATTGTAAAACTATGCTATCATCTATTTCACTGGCAGTGAAAGAAAGAATTTTTATTGGCAGAACCCCAGAACAAATAATACTTGACACGGTCGGGGCAGTGTTTGACAAACCACCCGAACCTGATGCACCGCCCGAACTTGATGCACCACCGCTGCCTGTGGTCGCACCGGAACTGGTGGCGGGAGCCGGGGGAGTTATGTTATAACAAGGAACATTACCTGAAGCATCGGTCTTGACTAAGTAGACATTCCAATCGAGGCCTGCCCCAAAACTTTCCGTATTTCCGGAAATAATATAACCACCATCAATGGTTTGTTGTATGGCATATCCATAATCATCACCGAACCCTCCACTTCCGCCATAAGTTTGTGCCCATTGAAAAGTCCCGTCTGAGGCGGTTTTCACCACATAAGCATCCCGGTATGCTAACCCGAAACTGGTGGTAGAACCACTGACGATGAACCCACCATCACTGGTTTGTTGTACTGTATTTCCGATATCCTGAACAGAACCTCCAAATGTTTTTGTCCATCCGATACCCACCCCGATATTCCCTACAGAGTTCGTTTTGATCAGGTAAACATCTGCCGATCCTGCTCCAAAGCTGTTCGTGTAACCAGCAATAATGTATCCTCCGTCAGAAGTCTGACGAACGGCATTAGCTCTGTCATCGGCAGTTCCTCCGAATGTTTTTGTCCATTGCAGCGTACCGTCTGAAGAAGTTTTTAACACATAAACATTATATCCTGTTGTTCCGAAACTGTCTGTGTTACCGGCAATAATATATCCGCCATCACTGGTTTGCTGAACAGACGCTCCTTCATTGTATACTGTTCCGCCATAAGTTTTTGTCCATTGCAACGTACCATCAGAAGTGGTCTTTACCAAATAAACTTCCTGAAATCCTGTTCCATAACTTGTTGTAAATCCCGTAACGATAAAACCACCGTCACTGGTTATGTCTATTGATTCTCCCTGTTCGTTGCCAGCTCCGCCAAAAGTTTTTGTCCAAAGCAAAGAACCGTCAGATGCTGCTTTCAATAAATAAACGTCACTATTTCCAGCTCCGAAATTCCTTGTGTAACCTGCAACAATATATCCTCCGTCACTTGTTTGCTGAACAGAATATCCATAATCCGAGTTCGTACCACCAAAAGTGTTTGACCATTCCAAAGTTCCGTCAGAATTTGTTTTTAATAAATAAATATCCTGAAACCCTGCTCCGAAACTATAAGAATCGCCAACTATAATATATCCTCCATCAGAGGTCTGCTGAACGGAATAGCTATGTTCATCGGATGTACCCCCATAGGTTTGTTGAAAAGCTGTTTGTGCATAAGAAGTTATTACGCACAAAACAAAATTCAAAACTGCTATACTGAATGCTCGTAAAGTCAATGTGTACATCTTGAAGATAATTTGGAAATTTTAATTTAAAAAATAAGACGGCATTTCGGGCCATCCTTCAAAGTTAAGTTAATTTTTTTTTGTGTTTGATTTTGTTTAAGTTTAAAGTTATAAGGTATTCATCCCAATCCGCCACCCACAGTGTATTACTCCCCGGCATTGAGTTTAAGAGGGAATACTCTCTCCGCGGTATTGGTCACCGAGTAAAAAGTAATAGCGTAAAAAGTGCCCGGGACTTTCTCCACGTATAATTGTTCTGTATTAACATTGGAGAGTGCCTCCTTTTCCACGGCTGCTGCCAGTTCCTGCAGGCGTTTATCGCTGATCTCAAAATTATTTTTCTTCGCTTCCATGTAGAAATCATAACTCATACTGCTCCCATGCTGGGAAACAAACGGTTTCCCGTCCTTATTCGTACATAGTGTTTTATACCTGTCGCTAAAGCCCATAGGGCCGGAAACAGTATAAACCACTGTGTTTTTTTCCATAGATAAAAGTTTAATCTTGTAATCACCAGCCACGAAAACTTTACCGGTATCCGAAGCCATGAAAGTAATAGCTTTGTATGCCACCGGCCAGGAAACCAGCATCTCTCCCTTGAGCGTGAAAGGGTAATCATCCCGCACGGGCTCACGATCAAGATATGTCTTTATTTCACTGCTTCCGTAAGCAGGCCCGAATGAATGTTCATTGTCAAAGTAGCCCTTCTCAGCATACTCATCATACCTCTCTTTCGGGAGAATAACTTCCTGCCCTTTTGAAGTAGTAACGGAAGAAATAGTTATAAGCACATAGGCATCCCTCCAGCAGGGAATGTTCATCCAGTCTGTATTAATTTCCATGTAATCCACTCTCACCTGCCCGTTTTCGGTTTCGTAGAGAAATGCTCCCCCGGTACTGACCCGGGTGTTTTGCTTTACGGAATCAACATACGAATCAAGGGCAGGGCCGATATCATACTTGCCATCAGGAGGAATGAAAGCCTGTGCGCGGGTCAGGACATCATCATTCTCTTCCGCCGGAGGACTTTCTTTGAGCTCTTTCAGCTGGTGCTGCATTATCCCGACAAGCATCGGGTTTGCTTCCTGTGCTGATGCATACATGATGACGCAAAACAGGATTACGGTTAATAAAACTATTTTTTTCATACTCATGATTGTTTATTATTGCAGTGAAACGAAAATACAAAAAATCAATCAGGCCCGTCATCAAAAAAATTGCTCCCGTGACGGGAATCCGGGTATAATAGAACCGGTCATGGGTATTTACTTTTTGTTTATTATCTCTGAATAATTATTTTTGTGCACTAAAATAATTCTTTATGAAACGATTGTTTGTTCCCTGCCTGTTCATGCTCGCCACGTCAGCTATCCTGCTTGTTTCCGCCTGCAAGCTGTATTACACGCCCCCGGCTAAAACCGAGTATAGTATTAATGCCAGCGCTGCAATGGAAGCCGAAGGTAAAAGGCTGGCTATGCTGATGTGTGCACCCTGCCACTATGATTCCAAAACCAAACAGTTTTCAGGGAAGAGAATGGAAGATGTGCCGGGCTTTGTAGGAAAAATATATTCAAGAAATATTACACAACATCCAACCAAAGGCATTGCAAATTATACTGACGGAGAACTTGCTTTCCTTATCCGTACAGGAATTTCAAGGGACGGAAAGCTGATGCCTTTTATGCAAAGGCCGAACCTCGCTGACCAGGATCTCAGGGCAATCATCGCCTTCCTGCATTCCAAAGATGACCTGGTCCGCCCGCTTGACGCCGATCCGGGAAGGACACAATACACTATGCTTGGGAAAATGGGGATGAGCCAGAGCAAGCCCCTGGCTTATCCTGCAAAAGAAATTGCAAAGCCATCCGATAAAACAGAGCTGGGAAAATATCTCGTTGACAACCTGAGCTGTTATGACTGCCATTCCAAAAGCTTTATGTCCATCAATAAGATGTTCCCCGAAAAATCCAAGGGTTTTATGGGAGGAGGAAACAAACTGCTTGACATAAACGGGAAAACCGTATTGTCCCGGAACCTGACTTTCCATGAAACAGGAATAGGAAGCTGGAGCGAACAGGACCTCAGGCGGGCTTTAACCGAAGGTATCAGTAAAGACAACGTTGTTCTCGCATTCCCTATGCCCATGTTCTCGGATCTTAAGGATGAGGAGGTCTCCGCCATCTACGCTTACCTAAAGTCAATTCCCGCCATCAATAACAAGGTGAAGAGAAGCAGATGAAGGAAAGCGCCTCCGTATTTCTTTCTGTCATTCTTCTTTTAATATCAGTAACTGCCTCTGCCCAGCCAGGCCCCCCGGGGAAAAAGGCAATTGAAAAAGCAGCAAAGGCGGAGTTGGCTGCCGGTAAAAACCTCTACACAAAATATTCCTGCGTTTCATGTCACGGGCCAACAGGCGCCCAGATTGGCGACCTTACTATGGCTTACAGGAAATACAATGACGAGCAGTTAAGAAGTTACATCACCAACCCCCGGCAGTACGGTAATATGAAAATGCCTGTGTTTTCAGGTGTCATTGCCGAGGCCGACTTCAGACCACTCATGGCCTATGTTAGGTGGCTTGGCGAAAATGCAGTCAAGGAGAAGAAATGAAATTTCCGCGGGAAAAACCCGTGAAACCATTTGCTCCCATTTTTCGGAAATAATCTATCTTTGTTTTGAAAGAATCCGCATGTAGATTCTTACTTGTTGATAAGCTCTGAAGTAAGGTATCCGGCTTTGCGCGGATTCGGGAATTTTGTGAAAGAAGTGGGTGCTATCGAACAATAAACATGCAGGTAACTATGGAAAAACTATACAGAAAACTTCTTGACGGCAACAGGGAATGGGTTGCGAAAAAGCTGTCCGAAGACCCGGCCTTTTTCAAACGCCTTGCCAAAGGGCAGTCTCCTCCCCTCTTATGGATTGGCTGCTCCGACAGCCGCGTTCCTGCAAACGAAATTATCAATGCAAGGCCGGGAGAAGTGTTTGTACACAGGAATATCGCCAACATGGTGGTTCACGCCGATATGAATATGCTGAGCGTGCTTGATTTTGCAGTCCAGCTGCTGAAGGTAAAACATGTGATTGTTTGCGGGCATTACGGCTGCGGGGGTATCCTGGCGGCCATGAGCAACAGGCAGCATGGCCTCATTGACAACTGGCTCCGCAACATCAAGGATGTGTACCGCCTTCACCAGCAGGAACTGGATAAAATAAAAGACAAAAAGAAAAAATCCCGCAGACTCGTTGAACTGAATGTGATTGAGCAGGTGCTGAATCTTTGCAAAACCTCTACCATTCAAAACGCCTGGAAAGAGCGCAACTATCCGCATATTCACGGGTGGGTATATGATATCGCAAATGGAGTTATAAAAGATCTCGAAGTGTCGGTAAAAAACAATACCGACATGTCGGCCATTTACAGGTTTGACATATAGCACAGGCCCAGTTTTTTAGTGGGCACTCCTGTACTGCAGATAAGTTCACAGAACCGCTCAGGAAAACTCCTTAAGCCATTTTATTGCTTCGGCTTTATCCGTAAAAACTTTTGAAGGAGGCTTGGGTTTGGTAATTGTAAGGTAGAAATTAACGAAAAATTTAGTGAAGGCGGAGGTGAGCATGAAAGCTCCGGCCACCACTCCTTCTGTACCCTGGTTCGAGAAATAATTCCTCGCCTCTATATCCATGCTCGCAACTCCCATATCGAGAATGAGAAGCGGGTATGATTTGCCTTCTGAAAATTTCAGGCGGTCATCCACCACGGATTTTGCAATATCCAGCCCGATGCTAAGACCGGGTTTATAGGTAAGGATTAATATCCCGTCATCTATTTCAAAATAAACATAGGGCGTTTCGAGGGTTTTACCTTGCATAAGCGGGGAAATATTTATTATTTAAATCCTTTTCAAAAAACACTGCAACGATGTAAATAACTACTTTGCGGCTTGCCGCTTCCTGAGCCTGCACAAGCCTTCATCAAGAAAATTCAGGTATTGGGCCGCATCCGGAGTATACCCCCGCGGGCGGGCAAGCATTCTTCCATTGCAATCAAGCAGAACATAATAAGGCTGCGAATTACTCCCATAAACAGAAGCCTGCATATCACTCCAGCGGTTGCCGGCCGTTTTTATTTTTTTCCCGCTGAAGAGAGAAATCTTCTGTTCACCGGCAGGAAGAGGTTCCTTATCATCCACATAAAGAGAAATGAGCACATAATCTTCCGAAATCCTTTTCAGGACAGACGGGTCAGACCAAACGTTATCCTCCATCTTCCTGCAGTTTACGCATGACCACCCGGTAAAGTCAATCATCACCGGCTTCTGCTGCTCACGGGCATAGGCCATGCCTGACTCATAATCATGGTAACAGTTGAGGTTGTGCGGGCAATGCGTGGCTTTATTGCTTGTCCATTCCCTGTAAAATTCAGGCGGGGGAAAGCCGCTGATGAGATTCAGGGGTGCTCCCCATATCCCCGGGATCAGATATGCGGTGAAGGCAAATACAAGTATCGCCATCAAGATTCTTGTGATGCTGGGCTGTTTAACTTTTGAATCATGGCGAAAGCGGATTTTGCCAAGAAGATAAACACCAAGCATGCCGAAGATAATCACCCAGATGGCAATGAATATTTCTCTCTTCAGCAAACCCCAGTGGTATGCAAGATCCACATTCGAAAGAAACTTCAGCGCAAGGGCAAGTTCAATAAAGCCGAGGGTTACCTTAACAGAATTAAGCCAGCCTCCTGATTTGGGAAGCGAATGCAGCCAGCCGGGAAAAGCGGCAAACAAAGCAAACGGGAGGGCCAGCGCCAGTGCGAAGCCCCCCATTCCCATGAGCGGCCCAAGGTAATTGCCTCCATGGGCTGCCTCTACCAGCAATGTACCTATTATGGGACCCGTGCAGGAAAATGACACCAGTGAAAGTGTAAATGCCATGAAGAATATACCCGGAAGGCCTCCCTGCTCGGAAGCTTTATCAGCCTTGTTCACAAAGTTGCCTGGAAGAGTAATCTCAAAGACACCGAAAAAGGAGATGGCAAACAGAATAAATATCACAAAGAAAAGCATGTTAAAGAATCCGCTGCTGGCCATGTCATTCAACGCATCAGAACCAAGAGAAACACTGATGAGCAAGCCCAGCCCGACGTATATCACAATGATAGAAACCGCGTATATAAGTGCGTTACGGATTCCTTTTTTCCTGCTCCTGCTTTGCTTTGTGAAAAAACTAACGGTAAGAGGGATCATAGGGAATACACATGGCGTAAGCAGCGCAAGCAGGCCGCCGAGGACTCCACCTGCAAAGATGCCCCAGGGAGATGACAATGCAACTGCATCATCCTGCCCTTCCCCGCAGCCCGGTTCAAGAGTATTGTCAGGGGCGGGCAGTATAACCGCCGGAGAAAGTGTGTCTGCATGAATGAGCGTATCTGCTTTTATCAATACCTGTGATGAACGCCCGGTATCTTCCTGTTTCACCCTGGCAGGCTCTACTGTTTTCGGATCCCCGCTCATATTGAACTCAAAGGCAACGTCTTCCGGCGGCAGACAGCCTTTGTCATTGCATGCAGCATAAGTCAGTGTTCCTTTTATTTCAAAAGGACTGCTGTCCGTTATCTTTATTTTTTGCCTGAATACAACTTTCTCTTCGTAATATTTCAGATCCATCTCAAACTCTTTGCTGTATTCACTGATAACTTTTCCCTCCTCTGTAATTTTGCCCGCAAGCTCATAGCTGCCGCTCTTCTCAAAAGATAATGAAACAGGGATGGGACCTCCATCGGCAATGGATGGGGAATAGATATGCCATGTTTTATCCATCCGGGCAGTAAAAACAAGCTCCTGCGCTCCCGCGGAAACTCTTCCGAGGCTATATGACCAATGCACCGGCTGCAGTATTTGAGCGGTGAGCGACAATACAGAAGCCTTGAAAAGGAGGACTGTCAAAAAAAATTTTAGCTTCATTTTTCCGGGTTCTCAGGTATGCCTGCAAAAATAAGATTTTTCATCGCAGGCGGGGTATTTATGCCTGTTCTTTTCCTTTCTGCCGCAGCTCACTTACCGTGCAGGAAGGTTTTGTATCTCTTCCCGGCGCTGAAAAACCCCGATAAAGTAATTACTCTGGCGGCGATAGGTTAGAGCTTCTTCTTCCCATACATAACGCGTCTCCTGGGGGGAAATCATATCTGCAATGCCTACCAGCCGGTAATTCCTGGGCACATAAGTATTAAACCACCCAAACAACGTGGTGTCTGCTCCCGGAAAAACCATGAGCGAGATAGGATTGTTGAACAATACAAAATATTTAGGCTTTGCAGCTTCCACATCCCTGATAAATTCCCTTTGGAATCCTGAACTCACAGGATGTGCGTTCAGCAGGCCGGCTGCATCACAATGCCTCGAAGGACACCTCCGGTCTGCGTAAAAATAAACCTCCGCTTCCGACCCAAGCACGGCAATCTTATCCTGCGCGGTGGTTCTTTGTTTTATATAATCGCCTACTACCTTAGCCTCAGGGAAGGGATTCATTCCATACACTTCACGCAATATTTTTTTAGGGTTGGGAGAAAAGTAATAATCCTGTTTCCTGGCGATATTGCTTATAACTGCCAGCAAGAAAATACCGGCAGCTATCCCTCCCGATACCTGTGCAGAAAAGTTTTTTCGGAGCAGTGCCCTGGCGGTGTAAAAAAACAATCCGGCAAGCAACGCAATGCATGGCATGAGGAAAATCCAATAGTGGCCGTAAAACCGGAGCCCCGGGGCTATGGCAACAAAAGAAAGCAGCGTGAACAGGCTGAAAAATATTTTTTTGAAGATTCCCAGTCCCGTATCTGCAAACACAGCCAGCAACAGTCCCACGAGCGCAAGCAGCCAAAATAATGTGTAATTATCCATAACTCTTCCGAGCGTACTGAAAAAGAGTTTTAATCCATCGGCAAGCGGTATGGCAGAAGAATAGCTGCGTGCATAGTCGTATGTCCAGAAGATGAACTGATCCCATGCACCGTGCAAAAGCATCACGGCAAAACAAAGCAGCAGCATAGTCGCTACTCCTGCAGCGTACAGGCCAGTGTTCCGGAACAATGCCTTCCTGTCAGCGGGGCGGGTTAAAACATAATGACAAACAATCATGACTCCGGCAAAAGCAATAAAAAACAAGCCGTTTTGTTTTACCAGCGCCGACATGCCAAGCATGAGACCACTGCCAAAAAAATACGAAGCTTTATTTTTTTCTATTCCATGGAGAAAAAGAAAAATCCCTCCTGAAACAAAGAATGCAATAAGATGCTCCGATTGCACCGTAAACCCGGAGATGTGAGGGGCTAAGGAAAGCAGGGCATAAGCAGCAGCGGCAATTATGCCGGCAGTTTTACCAAGGAGCGCTTTGCCGGCAAGGCAGATAAAAATAATGGTTCCTATATTCACAAAGATAAACCCGAAATGAAGATCCTCTATGGTATTTCCGAACACGTATATGAAAGCCGCGTACAGGTAATAGAGACCCGGGGGTTTCAGTTCGTAAAAGTCAATATAGGGAGTCTTCCCGTCAAGAATAAGCTGACCCATGTAGCTGTATACACCTTCGTCACGCTCGAAAGGGATATGCAAAAATTTTATCCGGATAAAAAATACAAAGAGGCTGATAAATGCCAGATAAAATACAGTGCTGTCGGTTCTTTCAAGAAAAGATCTGTCTTTCTTTTCCACAGGAAGTTCCGCCTTGCCTCTGCCAGGCACACTATGGCTCTTGTGTTGAGATTTATGTTTCATGCAGGTGAGTCAAAAGTACAAATAATACCAACGCCTGTTGACAACCGGGCTTTTGACAAAATTGAAGGCTCTGTATGACGACATAAGTCAGAGCAAGTCTGCTTTCCCGCGGATAATTTCAGCAAACGGCCTGCCACTTATTTTGCTTTCCAGCCAGGAAATAATGTCAAAATATTCGAGTGCCCTGCGTTCGAACGGGTCGCGGATAATTTTAGTCAGATCCCTCTTCAGATCTTCAAACATAAGGATAAGCTCCTTTCCTGAATTGGCTCTGGGCAAGCGGGTCCGGATAAAATCAAGAATACAGGATTCGAATTTATACAGGTACTTTCTTTTATAAAGAAAACGGTAGGTGGATTTAACAAGATATTCCAGGAGGTCGGTATTGCCCAGTTCAAAATGCAAAATAAGATTAAGTATGCGGGTGAAGCAATGTATGTCGGCGTACAAACCAAGGTTGGCATGGTTCAGTATCTTATTGATCCACTGCAGAGCCTTTGTATAATCTTCGGACCCGAAATACGCAACAAAGATGTTATACCATAATATAATTTCATTGGCCTGGTTGAAAGAAGCTTTCCGAACCTGCTTCATCTCCATTTCTATCACCGGCACCAGCACGGCCCCCTCCCTGAAACGGCCGGTATTATTGTAATATGTAAGCTGGTAAATGAAGACAAGCATATGCGAGTTGGTATGCTCCGCACGATAAGTTCTGCTTGTGATTTTAAGTTTCTCAAGCACCTCCAGATAGTCATCGTATTTATGAAGATACTGGCAAATCAGCAGGTAATTGCTCAGCGTGGCAATATATGTATTTGGCTTTTCAAGGATCTGGTGGGGGTGACTTTCTATAAGTGATAACTGGGATTTGCAATACATCAGGCTCCTTTTAAAGTCACCCTTTATCAGGTGGTAGTTCGAATGAAGGTTGCAGAAATAATATTTAGACTGGTATGTAAGCGCTCTTTTTTCACTCCTGAGAACAGGATGGCTCATTATTGCACTGTAATTTTTTACATCACGCTCGCTCCGCGTCATTGACTCCCAGCGATTAAGTACAAGAACCCGGGTAGCCAGTTTAAAAAAAACGGAAGTGTTCTCATATTTCTCGATGACTGATGTTTCTTCGCCCGAAATTTTATCCAGTTCCTTGTCAAGCCGGTCCAGGTCAAGTGTTGCCCGGTACAACTCCACTTCCCACCTGAGCACCTCAAGGATTGCAGGGAATTTTTCATATTTATATGCAATTTCCTTTGCCTTACGGAGAATCTTGCTGCACTGCTTATAAAGCCTCTTCTCAAAAAGAATCTCCGCACTCCTGAGGAGTTCCTTCAGGCGGGCTTCACTTGATGATTCAGAAAAAAAATTACGGAGCGTCCTGAGTATAAGCGCGTGGAGATAGTTTTTTTCATAGGACAGGTGTTTCGCAAATTTTTCATGGCGGAAAAGCCTGCCCAGCTCCTCCTCGTCATACTCACGCTGCCCGTCAATGGCATCAAAAATCCTGAGATAGTTTTTTTCTCCTTTATGAATGGATGCCGATAACTTAAAAAATCGTTTCTCTGATTTGGTCAGTGATTTAATCAGAAGAAAAAGATCCTCATTTTTTTTCATGGAATACTAAAAATTTATATGTAAATATCATTATTTTAACTATTTTTAACAACTAATGTATAAAATAGAATACTAAAAATAAAATAATATTGAGTAGTATTGCAGGGTATCCTCCCTGATATTTGCCATCACTAATAAGGTTCATATACCTCCATCTGAAAGAATCATGAAAAAAATATTTCTCCTCATCCTCTCCGCCCAGACAGCTTCCTTCTCCTGGGCTGCGCTTACCTATAACTCAAGCGCCATTGTCCAGAACAATACCGGCACAGTACTGCAGGGAAGCACGAAGCAGGAACTGTTACAGATATATATTTATATGACAGGAACGGGCCCCGGCCCAACACTTAACAATATCACCTTCAACACGGACGGAAGCACCAATGCCGCTGCAGATCTGGCCGGTGCCAATGCGAAAGTATGGTATAACAGCACCCTTACAACTTCCACCTTTTCAACCACCACGCTCAATTACGGATCTGTTGTTGCAAACCCAAACGGATCTTTTGCCTTTTCAGGAGCGCTGACCCTTGTGGCAGGATATAATTATTTCTGGCTCAGCTATGATGTCCCTGCAGGTGCAACCATCTGTAACACTGTTTGTGCAAATAAATCTGTTAATGTTTCCCTTACCCTGTCATCCGGGGGGCCATATACTCCCCTGGTCGGCATGCCACCTGTGGGCAGACAGGTAGACGGAACAATGGTTTACGGCACAGCCATCGGTACCCAGCCGGCTCCCAAGCAGGCATACCCGGGTACGCCCAACACGGAAATATTCGGTATTGAAATTACAGCAACCGGCTCACAGTCTCCGCTCAATGTAACCCAGTTGGTATTCAATGCAAACGGAACGACAAATGTTGCCGATATCTCGAATGCAAAACTCTGGTATACAGCAACCAGTTCCACCTTCTCGGCCACCACACAGGCAGGAAGCACAGTCGCTTCCGTGCCCGCATACCCTGCAACATTTAGTTTCTCCGGATTTTCCAATGCCCTGGCAGGATGCGACACTGTATTTTACTGGCTCACATACGATGTCTCGCCAAGTGCAAATATTAGTAATCTGCTCGACGCAGAATGTACTTCCGTCACAGTGGGAGGCAGTGCAAAAACCCCTGTTCCTACTGCCACTTCCGGGTACCTCGGTATATCAAACTACCCTGCCTATGCCCAGAAAAAACACGCCGGCAACAACAGTGATTATGTGGAATGCCTCACGCTGAACAACACAGGAGTTGTAGCAGCCGGGTATACCTTCAGTTTCGGCGCAGGCAGCAGTGACGTTTGCATACTCCAGACCAACCTTGCCGGCGACTTATTGTGGCATAAAACATATGGCACCACCAGCTCGGAATCAGCCGAATACATTACACAGGGCGGCGGCGGATTTCTTGTTGCCGGAACCCGGAACCCCGGCAGCAGCAACGACATGATGCTTATGAATACCGACGCAAACGGAAACGTGCTGTGGAACCAGAGTTACGGGGTAACCAACTGGGGAGAAAGCGGCTACTGGGTGGACCAGGTTACCGGAGGAGGATATATCGTTGCCGGACAGATGATACAGGCTGTAACCTTCGGGGATATGTACCTGGTAAAAACTTCGAGTACCGGAACTTTCCTATGGGGAAAAAGTTTCGGCGGAACGGGAAATGCGGAGATGCTGAAATATGTAAAGGAAATTTCCGGCGGGTATTTCATTGCAGGAACAACCACAACCTATGGGGCAGGACTCTCCGATATTTTTCTTGCCAAAACCGATGTTAATGGAAATCTTTTATGGTCCACCACCTATGGCAGCAGCGGACTGAACTCCGAAGAGTTTGTGAATGCCGACCAGACTACCGACGGAGGTTTTATTATTACCGGATCGGTAGGAAGTTCTCTTGCCTCCGGGGGAGCCGGGGACTTCTGCCTTCTCAAGGTGGATGTAAACGGTAACTTCCAGTGGTTCATGTCTTATGGCGGATCCAACGGAGACGATCCTTACTGGGTTGAACAAACCGCTGACGGCGGCTATATCGTGGGAGGATCATCTGCCAGTCTCAGCTCCACCTATGATTTCCTTCTGGTAAAAACTGACCCTTCAGGAACTATACAATGGACAAAAGGATGGGGTAGTACCGCCTTCAGCACTACGGATTATGTTTCATCCGTAAAGCAGTCTACCGACGGAAGTTACTGGCTTACCGTAGTCTCCGGGTTCAGCGCAGGAGGTGCCGACTACGGTATCCTGCACCTTGATGCGACCGGCAATACAGGAGGATGTGACGACCTGCCGACAGCAAGTATCATTTCAAAATCTTTTTCGCTGGGAATAAGCGGGGTGGTCAAAAATGTTTCTCCAACCAACTTTACCGTGGGCACAGGAGGCACCGGTGCTCTCATAGCAAGTTCAGTACTCACAGGAAACCCCTCCACCCCGGCTTCCACTGATAATTGTCCTGTTCCACTGGTTCTCCCTGTCAGCCTCATCTCTTTTGATGGGTATAACGAGGGAGGGAAAAATATACTGGAGTGGATTACCGCATCAGAATTAAATAATGACATGTTTGTCATTGAGCGCAGTCTTGACGGACAGCGTTTTGAGTCTATAGGAAGGGTGAAAAGCAATGGTAATTCTGCAATGCAGCAACACTATACTTTTGCGGATACAAGTCCTCTTCCCGGTATAAATTATTACCGCCTGCGACAGATTGACTACAATGGCCGTTCTGATTTCTCGCAAACAATTACAATTTACTCTTCCCGGATGCAGGCGGGCATCAATATCTACCCCAACCCCGCAAATGAAAAAATGTTCTGCGAATATAATGCAGGACAGGAGTCTGCAGTAATTTTTGCTGTCACGGACTTATTGGGGAATATTATTTCAGAGGAGAAAACAAAAATCCTGAAAGGGGAGAACACCTTCTCCTTCAACATAAGTGCGCTTCCTGCAGGTATTTACTTTCTAAGGGCAGGAGGCTGTGCAGGAAAATTTGTAAAGGAGTAGGAACGAACTCTCTTAAGCGTCCTTCTCTCCTGCCCCGTACTTCCTCCACTTTTCAGCAAGAGCGGCAAAAGATGGGGGCAGAGGAGATTCGAAGAACACTTCATTGCCTGTTAAAGGGTGCGTAAAGCCAAGGGAGCGGGCATGGAGTGCCTGGCCCGGGAGCATTCCAAAACAGTTCTCCACAAACTGCCTGTATTTTGTGAAGGTAGTTCCTTTCAATATTTTATCTCCTCCATACTCCCTGTCGTTAAACAGCGGGTGGCCTGTACTTTTAAAATGCACCCTGATCTGGTGTGTCCGGCCTGTCTCAAGCCTGCATTCAGCCAGAGTCACATAACCCAGTCTCTCCAAAACCTTATAATGAGTAACGGCAGGTTTTCCGTGTTCTCCCCCTGGAAATACATCCATAACTTTCCTGTCTTTGAGATTACGGCCTATGTTTCCTCTTATTGTTCCCTCATCCTCTTTCAGGGAACCCCAGACAAGCGCGACATACCTTCTCTTCACTGTTTTTAAAAAAAATTGTTTTGCCAGGGAAGCCATAGACTGCTCGCTTTTGGCAATCACAAGAAGACCTGTTGTATCCTTGTCAATCCTGTGTACCAGCCCCGGCCTTACATCCCCGTTGCCCTTCGCTGATATAAATGCGCCATTCTTCTCCTCCAGTTCCAGGTGAAACATCACTGCGTTCATCAGCGTACCGGAATAATTACCATAAGCCGGGTGAACCACCATCCCGGCAGGTTTATTAACGATCATGAAACTCTCGTCCTCGTATACAATATCAAGAGGAATGTTTTCGGGAATGAGTTCTATTTCCCGCGGCGGGTGAGGCAGCACCACGCTGATAATGTCAAGAGGCTTAATCCTGTAATTGGCTTTTGCCTGTTTCCCGTTTACAAGGATACACCCGGCCTCCATGGCATTCTGTATCCTGTTTCTCGAAGTTTTTTCAAGGCGGTTGGAAAGAAACTTATCTATGCGGATGGATTCCTGCCCCCGATCCACCTCAAAACGATGATGCTCATAAAGATCATTCTCGTGTTCAAGGCTGTTATCATCCCCGGGTATCGTCATATCTCAGGCACTTTAAAATTGAGAAAATGTTAATGGACAACAGCAACTTTCCTGAATGTACTGAAGCCTGACGCCTTATCTTCTATCTTCAGGAAATACAGGCCGGCAGGAAGATTTCTTACATCCATAACAGCATTGCCCTTTGCATTGTATGATAATACCAGGTTTCCTGCCAGATCATACAATCCGCTGCTGTACCTGTGTGCCGGAAACTCACCCGGCCCTGCATCTATCCTGATATAATCGCCAGAAGGGTTTGGAGACACCAGTATACTCCCGGAAGTTTCTTCCCTGGGAGACAAAAGCCCTGCATTCACATCCGGTGGCAGAGGCTCCCCGAAAACAGGACGTATCATCCACGATCCGGTTATGAGAGAATTATACCATACCCCCGCAATGTTATAAAACATATTGCCGGTAGAATTGGTGTTCCTGTCCAGTCCAATGTTCAGAAGGTCTTTTGTATTCTGAATCCAGCCTACATAGAATGGAGCTGTGATATACAAAGGTGTGTTAAACCTGTAAAAATAAAACCCGTTAAGGCTGTCGCGGTAATGCGGCCTCACCATGTCGCCGTCGAGGCTGTCCTGCTGGTAAATAATACTCCCGGGCTGCCCGCCGGCATCATTCCACACCACAAGTTTAAATGTGCGGTAATAAACATTCACAAGCATCCTGTTGAAATACATATAAACCCCGCGGAGAGTGTCGGATTTCGCAGGACTGAAACGGTAAGCGATCATTCCTCCGATCACATTCAGGCCGTACCCGTTCTCTGCAGTACCGTCATCATAGGCATAATAATCATAAAACTCCTGCCGGAACCGGACGGTATCATTCCATTTGTTGCTGGCGGGATTGGAATTATCCCTGAGAACGTGCCTTATTTCAAAGTAAGCACTGTCAAGGGTATCAGCCGGGAAAACATAACTCACAGGAGGCGTTGCATGGGCGGGATATTTATGATACCCGCTTGAATAGAAAGGTTCAATATTTTCCCCGCCGCCGTTATATGAATGAATATTGGCTCCGTTCACATCAAAAATATCAAATGCATAACTAATGTTTTTGAGTGTATCACTCAGGTTGGAAATATAATTCCTGAGTGTATCTTTCATCTGTGCAGGGGGATTCTGCACAAAATGCCTCCATGGCATCTGCCGGAAATTTTTGAGAAGCGGGCCGGTCTGGTAGGCAAAAGCAATATCATCCACAAGCGTATCATCAAAACTTCTGAGCCGGTCGAGGCGTACGTAATCAACATTCCACTGGTCAACATTCCCGGAGATGGTAGCATAATTTTTAAACCTGAACTGGAAGCCTTTATAGAAGAGCGTACTGTCAGTTATGGGAATCATGACTTCAGTAAATGACGAATCTGGTCCGACAGCCTTGCCCGGAATACTCCATATGTGCGTCCAGGCAGTGTCATTCACCCTGAACTCCAGCACAAGGGAGTCATCAGGGTCAGGAGCATTCCCTCTTCCCTGGGGCTGGTAAAAAAAGCTGAGGTAAACAGAGTCGGCGGGAGTCATTTTATTTCCCCCGAACGAATCCAGGCGAAGCGGCCTGGAGGTAAGATAATCAGCCACACCGTACGCATACACATTGGAAGAATCATAAGGCTGCCCAAGAGAATCAACCCCATCAAAGGTCGCCACACCGATAGTGGGAGGATGAACAGGATAATCTGTATTTATAAATACGCTGGTTCCCAGCCAGTAAGCGGTATCAGGATAAATACCTTCTTTTGAGAAATCATCAGCAAGAGGAAGGGAGATAGTGTCTGTCACCCACGACTGCATTTTGTTCCAGCTGGCATTCTGCAGATTTTTGATGCCTATTGCCCGGTTAAATCCGGCAGGAGACAATACTTCCTGGGCAAACAGGAATTGTCCGGCAGGAAAAAGCAGCAACAACAGATAGTATATTTTTTTATTCTTTCTCACTTATTTTTTTGATTGTGTAAGAAATAAGTCCACGGATTCCCCCTGGTTCAGAAGATTCTTCTTAGAAGGGGGAGGTATTTGTTTCCATACGACGGCTGAGGCCGTGTCCTTCACGGTTTCGTCTGCAATTACTGCTCCTTTGTTAAGTGAGGCTGACTTCAGCAGGGAAAGGGCTTCTTCATAGGTGAGGTTAACAAGTTCAGGCACCTCCACCTGTGTATCCCCAAGGCCGCTGCCAAGAATGAGGTCAATCACCGCCCCTTTGGGAATTTCCGCACCCGGTTTAATTTCACGGCCACGGTAAACCTGCTTCAGTACTGCGTTTTTTGCCATATCCGGTTTGTATACGAGCCCCCCAACCTTAAGCCCGTATGTCTGCAGGACAGCTGCAGCCTGACGATAGGAAACATCCACCAGGTTAGGCATCTTAACCTGGGGAGGAAGCATGGCATTTACAGTAAGGTAAATAGTGCGGTTTTCTTTGACTTTTGAACCTGCATCAGGAGACTGCTCCACGACGGTACCCTTAAGCTTCAGGGCGCTATATACCGAATCTATAACCTCGAAACGCAGCTGCCGCCCCCCGAGGAAGTCCTTCACCCTTGCAGGTGTCATCCCCGTAAGGTCAGGAACAGTGATGGTTTGCCCGTGATGTGTATAACTGTCGAGCCACTTATATATATAAGCAAAAGATCCTGCGAACAGCAACACAGCCACCAGCAGGTTGATCCAAAAAATTCTGCTTTTAAAAAATTCCATCATATCATTTTCCTTTTACCATTTTCCTCCGCATAAATCCATATTCGAGTATGCAGTCAATAAACTCATAAGGCTTGTAACCGCTGAGAGCACACTGGTGGAAAATACACGTGGCAGGTGTCATCCCGGGCAAAGAGTTTACTTCCACAAAAACAACTTCCACCTTCCTGGTGTTATATATCCTGACAAATGCGTCTATCCTCGCATAACCTTCAATGTGGAGGGTTTGTGCGGCACGCTTCAGTTCCTCCCTTACCCTGCCGGAAATTTCAAGGTTTTCTTTTTTGTCTTTCGCATAGCGTGCCGGGGTAATGTTCTGTCCTTCGCCCGCAAGAAATTTCTCCTCAAGGGAAAGTACATCTCCGCCTGAAAGGGCTTCTGATGGCTCAAAGATCTCATACTCAACCTTTCCGCCCGGTTTCATGCGGGTAAGCAATCCCCCGGTAATCTCCAGGAACCGGGAAGCACCCGAGGCGGTTATCAGCTCTTCTACCATATACCTGTCTTTCCGGGGAAATTCTTCATTCTGCTTAAGACCTAATGCTGCTGCATGTTTTCCGTCAGGAGCGCTGCCCCTGCGGAAAATGAGTTCTGAATAAGCGCGCAACTCCTCTGTATTATTGATCCTTTTTACAGCCGAGCTGCACCCGTCATCAAGGGGTTTGGCAATAAAAGGGAACGCAAAAGACCGGCTGATATTTTTCACAGTCTGTTGTTTATCCTTATGCCACTCCTGTTCACTGACAATCATGTGGTTTGCTACCATAAAACCTTTTGCCCTGAGTATTTCATTGGTTTCATACTTGTTGATGGTAACAGCAGAGGCGGCAGGCCCTGAACCATTATAGGCCATGCCGGTTTTTTCAAGACTGGACTGTACAACGCCATCCTCTCCCGGGCGGCCATGAAGGGCTACAAAAGCTCCGTCTGCCATCTTTGCCAACCCGCTGTATGAGATTTTCCTCGGGGCAAGGAGGTTGGATGCAGAAGCATACTTTCCTGTTATCCCCGCACATTCCTTTATAGTTTTTTTGACAACGGGATGAATACGGAAGCTGTTTATCTTATCGCGGATATCATCAGCATTATCCTTCAGCAGGATATTCACCGGGATTGTGTACAGCTCATGGCCTGCTTTATTTCCCATAACATATACGGGAACAGGTTCATATTTGTCAGAGGAAGAAAGTTTCTCGTAAACATTCCGGCCGCTTTCCACGGAGATATGGCGCTCGGAAGAATAACCTCCGAGAAGCACTGCTATTTTACGCCTTCCTGAATTTCCTGTACGGAGCTTCTCTATGCCTTCGTCCAGCCTGCGGAGCAAAGAAGGGAGCTCAGCGTAATTTTTAAAATCAGAAATGCGTTCGGCAAGGGAGGAACGTATGATAAATGTAAGAAACTGTGAAGGGTTAAGCCCGATCTCAGCAGCCTGGTGAAAGAAAAAGGAAGAAGGCATCATCCCGGATGTGGTATTGGGATCATTGAGGTAAACTTTTCCGGCCCGCGAGATAAACCCATCTATCCGGGCATATACATTAAAGTTAAAATGTTCAAACAGGTGGCAGCACTCACTGCGTATCTTTTCTATCCCGGCCAACGAAAGACTGATAGGCGTTACCTTGCGTGCAAGGCCTGGAAGGTATTTGGACCGATAATCAAAAAATTTACCTCCTTTCAGGATTTCCGTGGGAGGAAGAGCGACAGGAACACCCTTATCCCCTTGGATGACTATACATGAAAATTCCCTGCCTTCAATGAAACTTTCTATTAGGACTTCACTTTCCCCTTCGGCCGCAGACACAAGCATACCGGAGTGTGATTTTGAAAAATGAGAAGTAAGATATTTTAACAATTCTTCCGGGTGAAATATTCTTTCCCCATCTTCTCCTCCATGAAGCGTACAAACAACGGGGGTGCCAATCCCGTTACGGATATCGACAAGATCTCTCAGCAGTTCTACCTGACCCCGGCGGTTCGCAGCTTCCCATTGCCTGCGGGTGATAAAGCGAATAAAGAATGCCCGGTTAACAGCTTCGCAAAACTGATCATAATCCGCAGCTTCCAGCACACTGACCCCCACAGAGGATCCCTGGTTAGCAGGCTTGACAACACAATGCCTGCGCAAACGCCGGTCGTTCGTGAAAAGATTAAATTGCCTGCGCGGATTTTCCATCCATTCTTTCCGCCGGATTATTCTGAAAGAAGGTATCTCAAAACCTGCGTCAGCCATAAGTTTTTTCTGTACTGCCTTATTCATCCCGAAAGCCGAAGGTGCAATTCCCGACCCGGAATACGGTATCCCGAAGTACTCCAGCAATCCCTGTATGCGCCCATCCTCCCCGGAGGTTCCGTGAAGGCAGAGAAAAGCAAAATCAATCAAAGACTTCAATGCAGAAGGTTCTGTTTTTTTACCGAGAGAAGCAATTAAGTCAGACTGCCGGGAATCCGGAAGATTGCCAAGACTCTCGGCATAAACCTGAAACCCAGAGGGGGAAGGGGGAACAAACTCAACGGGGGGATAAAAATCACGGATACTTCCTTTATATATGTATTGCCAGTCAAGAAGAATAAAATTCCCAAAGGAGTCAACAAAGAGCGGGACAGGTTCGAATAGGTTTTTATTGAGATTGTCGTAAACAGTCCGCCCTCCGGCAAAAGAGATTTCCCGCTCCTTCGATGAGCCCCCGAAAATAATCCCGACTTTGATTTTCATACCCCGCAAAAGTAAATAATTTTGACTCAAGGACGGGCATGCAGATTCAAACAGGAGGATAAAGCAGTGAGTGCCCTGAAACGATGACTGATACTGTTTTTCTGTGCCGGTGCCATTTCCGCAAAAGTGCAGGTATATCCATCCGGCTGAAAAATGCTGTCGTATCCAAAGCCCTCTCCCCCTTTTGGAGCTTTCACAATAATTCCGCCCACAGATCCCTCGAAAAAGCGAGTGCTCCCCCCTGTGACAAGTGCTATTATTGTGCGAAACACCGCTTTCCTGTTTCTCTTTTCCCGCATTTCATAAAGAAGCTTCCTTATATTGGCCTGTGCATCGGCCTCCGGGCCCGCATACCTTGCGGAATAAACCCCGGGAGCTCCGTTCAGAGCTTCCACCTCAAGGCCTGTATCATCTGAAAAGCAATCAACATTGTATTTATTATGGAGGTACTTCGCTTTTTCCATTGCGTTTTCCCGAAGCGTAATCCCATTTTCCGGAAGCACATCCATACAACCAATATCACGAAGGGATAGCACTCTTATTTCCCTCCCAAGTATCTCCTCTGCCTCCCTGAGCTTATATGCATTATTCGTGGCAAAAACCAATTCCATCGCTGTAATTTATATTTTATTATCTTTGTAAACCTGACCTTATTCTACGTTATGCAGAATACAAAAGTGCAAAAAATACTGACGGGAACCCTCCTTCTTTTCATGGCGGCTGATGCATACAGCCAGTGTCCAAACGCAAATTTTACCAAACCGTCCGGGGCTTTCTGCGCAGGGCAGAATCTCAACCTTACCAACACATCCTCCGGAGCCACTCATTACGAGTGGGATTTCTGCGCCGGGGATTTCAGCGCTGCACCAAAAGATACTTCATTTGGAAGTTTTTCGGCACAAATGACCAATCCTATTTCCCTGTCGCTGTATAAGGACGGAAACCAGTGGTTCGGATGCTCTTCCAATGCGGGAGATAAATCTGTCACATTGCTCGACTTTGGCAACACTCCCGGCAACACTCCTACCGTCATTAATTTTTTTAACCCTGCAGTCTCCTCCGTGGAATGTAACATGATCCTCTACAAAGAAGCGGGGAACTGGTATGGCCTTATCCCGGAGAGGCAGAGCGGAAACCTGTTCAGGTTCGACTTTGGAAATTCTTTAAGTAACTCCCCTACTGCAAACAACGTTTTGGGCGGGCTCTCAAAAATCTATTATCATGATTTGGCCGTTGATAGCGGAAATGTCTGTTTGGTGATGCTGAGTGATGTTTCAAAACAAGTACAGGTGGTAAGTTTCGGAAATTCCATTCTGAACAGCCCTACCCTTGTTTCAACCATCCCTGTTGGACCAA
Organism: Bacteroidota bacterium; assembly: GCA_023251555.1. Lineage (GTDB taxonomy): Bacteria > Bacteroidota > Bacteroidia > AKYH767-A > JAHEYN01 > JAHEYN01. Next base: position 68,158 of record JAHEYN010000008.1, read on the forward strand.
CCACAGGCGGTATTTATGGAATTAAAGCTGTAAAAGCATGTGACTCCTGGTATGCTTTTGCTCCTGATTTCGGAGATAATTATGCTACCACAAACAGTTTTATTTTCCGGTTAAAGTTCGGGACCTCGCTCAGTAACCCCTCCCCTCAGATAGACACAATACACACATCCTTCATCAATGGCTCCATCGGGATAGATATCGGTTATGACGGCAAGGGGTGGAATGCCTTCGTACCGAGTTATTATGGCAGGTCTCTTACCAGGCTTGACTTTGGAAACTCTCTTGATAATGCTCCCGCAGCATATGATCTGGGCCATTTGGGTTTTGGGGCACGGGACTTTGTTTCACTGGCCTTTTCGAACTCGGATTATTATGTTTTTATGCCTTACTATGAAAACAGCGGCTTTTCCAGAATTAAATTTTCTCAGTGCAACGATTTGAATGAAGCTATTGATACAGTGACTTCCCCCTCCGGAGTACAGTATGCAGACGGTGGCTGGCACAACATATTGCTGCGTGCTTATGATGATTACGGTAACGTAGGATTTAAGTTAGACAGCATCAATGTTGTTGAATCCCCGGGCACAGACTACACAAACTCCAACACCTTTTGCCTTGGGGAAAGTATTACGTTTTCTGATGCAAGCAAATTTGTTTCAAGCGCTATCCTTACCTGGCAATGGGACTTCGGCGACGGCTCCCCTCCCGATAACTCACAGAACCCCCCGGCACACACATACGCAGACACAGGCCTTTACAATGTGTCCCTCACTGCAGCCAACGTGGATGGGTGCAGTAAAACTATAGTGAAAACTATAGGTGTGTACAAAGTGCCGGATGCGGATTTTACCTATACCAATAACACCTGTGCCGGGTCTGACGTGGTGTTTACCGATTTATCCAGCGTAGCCGGCAGCAACATCGTTTCATGGCAATGGGATTTTGGCGACGGGCAAACGTCCTCTCTCCAAAGCCCCACACATGCCTATGCTTCCGGAAATACCACTTACAACGTGATTCTTACCGTGCAGACAGACCATGGATGCTCCGCTGTAAGCACAACCAAGATTGTAAATATCCTCCCGACACCCGTTGTGGGATTTAAACTTCAGAATACCTGCGCCGGCGGAACAGTGCAGTTTACAGACACATCTTCAATTCCTTCTCCTTATACCATAACCGCCTATTCCTGGGATTTCGGCGACGGGTCGCCCATAGATAATTCGCAAAACCCATCCCACCAGTTTCCTGCTGTAGCCGGAACTTACAATGTGGTTTTTAAAATTACCGCAAGCGATGGTTGTACCGACAGCGCCACCATACCTGTTACCATCACCGATCCTCCCCTGGTTGACTTTTCCTTCCCGGGAACCGTATGCGACAGGAGTCCCATGCTTTTTACAGATGAATCTTCCGGTTCAGGCAACCTTTATGCATGGAACTGGGACTTCGGAGATCCCGCCAGCGGAAGCGCCAACACTTCGACTGACCAGCAACCTTATCACACCTTCACAGGCGCCGGTACTTATAATGTCACCCTTAATGTAACTATGGAAACCGACTGCCAGGGGAGCCTCACCCTCCCCGTAACAGTGATACAGGGTCCTACTGCAATCATAAAAACTTCCTCTGTTTGCCAAGGAACAGTATCTTATTTCTATTCCGACTCAAGCCTTACTCCGGGAGGAACATCCATTGTCGGGTATTTATGGGACTTCGGGGATGGGACAGGAACCTCCTCCGCAAAAAATCCAACCTACCTGTATGCCTCTCAGGGTGGATATAACGTAAAATTAACTGTCACAAATAACCAGGGCTGCTCGCATGACACCACTCTTCTTTACCTGGTGCACCCCATGCCTCATGCATCCTACACTTACAATGCACCTTTGTGCGACAAACAAACTGAACAGTTTACCGGAGCTTCTGACTATCCCTACATCATTAAGTGGGCATGGAATTTTGGTGATCCGGCAAGCGGGACCAACAACACTTCATCTCTGCAAAATCCATCGCATAAATTCACAGGAGGCCCCGGAAATTATGTGGTTTCACTTACAATCACATCGCTTGACTCCTGTGTAAATACCTACAGCAGTTCCTTAACAGTCTATGGCTCCCCCACACCCGATTTCAATGTCTCGAAAGCCTGCGACGGGCAGCTTGTTTATTTCGACTGCAAACAGATTGGCCTCTGGTCATGGAACTTCGGTGATCCCGCCTCCGGTGCATCCAACTTCTCGGCACTCCAGCTGCCCTATCATAAATTTACAAAAGCCGGTACTTACCTGGTATCTCTCTCGCTCTCCAATGCCGACGGCTGTGATTCGACAATTGTGAAACAGGTTTCGGTAGACCCCGTCCCCGTTGCGTATTTCACCGATACCGCCGTCTGCCTGAATGTACCGCATGTCTTTACCGACAAAAGCTCTGTCTCTTCCGGATTTATCTCGGACTGGGTATGGGACTTCGGCAACGGGAATACCTCTACCCAGCAGAATCCTCTGTTTACTTTCGCTGATACACTTGTGCATAATGTAAAATTAACCGTTACAAGCTTTGTGGGATGCTCTTCCTCCATTACAATGAAAGTTAAAGCTTATGAGATCCCTCTCGCCAACTTCACATTCACCCCGCCTTCAGGACCCTCAAGGACAGTAACCTTCACAAATAAATCAACCGGATCGGTGGCATACTCCTGGGACTTCGGCGATGGCTCCCAGAGTAACTCCATACACCCCCAGCACTCATACAGTCAGGAAGGCGATTATACCGTCTGCCTTACAGCTATTGGGCCTGTCCCGGGTAAGTGTACAGACACAGTGTGCAAGTTTATACAGGTCAGGCCTCCCTTGCTGGATGCCGCAGTCACGCAGGTAACCAGTTCCATGAACAACAATAACAACACGCTTGCTGTCAGCGCCATTATCGCCAACAACGGGACGCTGGAAATAACAAACTGTGAAGTTTATGCCGAACTCAGTGATGGTTCTTCCCTGACAGAATATATAACCATCCCCATCCCAAGCCCCGGAAACCTTAGCTACAACTTTAATGCATCCTTCGAAATCAACCCGAACAAAAATTATGATTACGTATGCGTGACAGTTAAAAACCCCAATAACAAAGGTCTCGATGACCTCCCTCTGAATGATGAGGAGTGCAAGCCCCTTTCTTCGGATTTCAGCGTGCTGGAACCCTATCCCAATCCATCAAAAGGAGAAGTGCTGATACAATATGTCCTCCCTTCAAAAGATAATGTATCCCTCATTTTATATGACCAGATCGGACGAAAGGCAATGATAGTGTATGAGGGTACCGGTGCCAAAGGGCTCAACCAGATTACATTCAACGCAGAAAATCTCGATGCGGCCTCCTACGAACTGAGGGTTACCTTCAAGAACAAATTTATCGTTAAGCGCCTCTATAAAAACTAACGGCTTTTCCCCGGCTGCCGGGAAACTTTTATGAAACACCTGATTATCATCCAGGCCAGGATGGGCTCGAGCAGGTTACCCGGCAAGTCCCTCAGTCTTCTTAAAGGGAAACCTTCCCTCCTTCATCTTTCCGAATCACTGCTTCAGGCTTTTCAAAAAGAAAGTATCCTGGTTGCAACCACGGAAAAAAGCAAGGATGACCCGATCTGCCTGCTTTGTGAAAATGCCGGGTTGCAATACTACCGGGGGGACGAAGAACATGTGGCACTCCGCTTTTACGCGGCATTGAATATCTACAAGCCTGTTTTTTTTGTAAGACTTAACGGCGACAGCCCCTTGTTCGACTACCGGATCCTGCGCGGGGCCATCGACAATAACTCTAACTCAGATATCATCACAACGGTAAGTGATAAACCCTATCCTTCAGGAATGAATTTCGAGATAATAAGAACTTCCGTATTTCTCAATGCTTATCCCCGCTTCAGCACCCAGCCCCAAAGGGAACACGTAACAAAATTCTTTTATGAACACCCGGGGAATCTGAAATTTACCAGGCTCGTCTCTCCCGTTGAAAACTCCAGCCGGTATAAGTTCACCATTGATACCCGGGAAGATTTGCTGCGCATAACAAAAATATTTGAAGCCATGGACAAGCCTCACTATTGTTATTCTTTGCAGGAAAAATGTGAACTTTATAAAAAATTATTCCCGGATAAAAATGCTTAAAGCAGGTATCATAGGCCTTGGAGTGGGAGAAGCACACATTGCAGGGTATCATTCACACCCGGATTGCAAAGTAGTTGCCCTCTGTGATTTCAATGAAGATGTTCTTAAACAGATGGGCAGGAAATACCCCGGCATGAAAGTCACACCTCATCCTGACGAGATACTTGAAGATCCTTCTATAAATGTGGTTTCAATTGCTTCATATGATAATTTTCATCATGAACAGATTATCAAAGCCATACAGCACGGGAAACACATCTTTGTCGAAAAACCAATATGCATCTATGAAGAAGAAGCCGTTGATATACGGAAACACCTGCAAAAGCATCCCGGAATAAAAATATCATCTAACCTCATTCTGAGGAAATCTCCCAGGTTTAAACTACTTAAATCCATGATTGATGAAGGAAAATTCGGGAACCTCTTTTACATGGAAGGAGATTATAATTACGGGAGAATTCACAAAATTGTCAGCGGGTGGAGGGGAAAGATCGATTTTTATTCGGGAGTTTACGGAGGCGGAGTTCATCTGGTAGACCTCTTCCTGTGGCTTAGCGGAGGCAGGGTTGAAGAAGTTTCGGCATACGGCAATAACATCGCTTCGGCCGGAACCGGGTTTAAATACAATGACCTGGTTGCAAGCATCCTCAGGTTCGAGAACGGGATGCTCGGAAAAATGGCCGTGAACCTGGGCTGTGTGTTCCCGCATTTCCATCCCTTCTCAATATACGGAACCAAAGCCTCTTTTGTGAACGGGCTGAAACAGGGCCTGCTGTGGGAATCAAGAGATCCGGCCGTTGACCCTAAGCCCATAGAAGCAGCCTACCCCGGAATTCACAAAGGCGACCTGGTTCACAATTTCATTGAGGCAATCATCCACAATACGGAACCGGAAGTGGGTGTTGATGACCTTTTCAGGTGCATGTCAGTATGCTTTGCTATCGAAAAGGCAAGCCGGACGGAAAAAGCAGTTAAGGTTACCTATATATGAGGTTTTAGATCCTTACTCATTTCCGGCAATCCAAACCGAATGCTAACTTTGCAGCAACTTTCCATCCACCTCAATAATCACATTTATGGCAGAAAACAGATTCGCTGTAATCGGTCTCGGGCGTTTCGGGACTGCTATTGCCCAAACCCTCTCCCAGAGAGGTGCCGAAGTACTTGCAATTGATAGCAACGAGGAGCGCATAGAAGACATTAAAGACGAGGTCACCCACGCCGTAACCCTTGACTCTACTGACCTCAAAGCCCTGAAATCCCAGAATATACAGGACATGGACGCCGTGGTTGTTTCCATAGGAGAAAACTTTGAAGCACTTCTCCTCACCACCGTACTCCTGATGGAACTTGATGTGAAGAGAATCATCGCACGCGCCAACGGGAAGCACCAGCTCATGATACTCGAAAGAATGGGAATAAAAGAAATCCTCTCCCCCGAAAATGAAGTCGGCATTGCAGTGGCAGAACGCCTGCTCAACCCCAACATTATCACCTCCCTCCAGCTGCCGGACAATTACGAGATTGTCGAGATAAAAACACCGAAGGAACTCATTAACAGGACCCTCGCCGAGATCGGACTCAGGAATAAATACAACCTTAACCTCATCACCCTGAAGCGCGCCTTTGAATCCGTCGTGGACGGAGAACGTATCATAGATAAACATATTCTGGGTGTGCCTTCCGCTGAAACGATTCTCTACGAAGCCGATACCATTATCGTGTTCGGAAAAGCAAAAGACATTGAACGCTTCATTGAAATAAACAAATAGTGGATTTTGTTTTTATCACGGGGGCAAGCCGGGGTATCGGTAAAGCCCTTGCAGAGCATCTGCTCGAAAAAGATCAAACACAGGTTACGGGAATTTCCCGTAGTTGCAGCATCATCCATCCCCGCTATCATCACATTGCTGCAGACCTCAGCAACCCGGCTGCTGCTTCTGATTTTCACTTTCCTCCCCTGGAGCAGGCAAAAAAAATTGTACTCGTAAATAACGCCGGGGCAATCACCGGCATCAGGCATGCCGGACAGATGCAGAACAGCGACATTGTAAATGATTTCCATGTTAATCTTGTAACCCCATGCCTGCTTATTAACAACTTCCTTTCAGCTTATTCAAAAAATACGGAGGCGGAAAAAATAATTATAAACATTAGTTCAGGGGCTGCCTCAAAACCCGTTGACGGCTGGAGTATTTATTGCGCTTCCAAGGCCGGCCTTGAAATGTTCAGCCGTACAATTGAAACGGAATTTGCTTCCGGAAGACAAAAAAATTTCAGAATCTTCTCTGTAGCTCCCGGAATTGTCGATACCTCCATGCAGGATGGAATCCGGCAGGCACATCAAAACCAGTTCAGCAGACTCGATGAATTTATTGCATACAAGCGTGAAGGAAGGCTGAAAACTCCGGCTTCCATTGCCAAAAAACTTGGGGAAGTAATTGCTTCGCCGGATCGGTTTAAAGAAACACTTCTTTCATTCAGGGAAAATTAACCTCCCGGTACTTTTTTATCCACTCATCATAATGATTTCTATCTTTGATACAAATAACAGATCGTATGAATAACCGTATCAGGCAGGCCTGCATCATAACTTTATCCGCTCTCTCACTCCAAATTTCCGCCCAGGTAACAGAACCCTGCCTCACTGAAATCATGTTCCGCGAAAAGGCTTCAAAAGATCCTTCCCTGCTGCTGAAACGTGACAGCATAGAAAAAAAGGCTCAGGACTATATTTCACAGCATAAAGATTTTAAAACATCCTCCTCTGTCCGTGTCGTCCCGGTAGTTTTTCACATCATTCATGAATGGGGGCCTGAGAATATTTCCAGTGATCAGGTAAAAGACCAGCTAAGAATTCTCAATGAAGATTACAGGCGTTTAAATGCAGATGCCTCCGGCACCCCGGCGCCTTTTCAATCCATAGCAGCAGATTGCAAGATCGAATTCCGCCTGGCTTCTGTTGATCCTAACGGTAATTGTACCGATGGGATTGTCCGGGTGTTTTCTTCTCTCACCAACGGTCCGGCCGACCGGGACGATGTCAAAGGACTCAGTTACTGGGACAGCAACAAATATCTCAATATATGGGTAGTTAAGTATATTGACCCCAACGGGGCTTCAGGTACTGTTCTCGGCTATGCACAGTTTCCCGGCTTTGGAAGCCCGTCCACAGATGGTGTTGTCATGAGGGCCGACCAGGTCGGCACCACCGGCTATGCCGCCGGCACAATAAATAAAGGAAGAGTAGCCACCCATGAAATAGGCCACTGGCTGGGGTTAAGGCATATCTGGGGAGACGCCAGTTGCGGAGACGACTGGATCAATGACACCCCTGTACAGCAGGGCCCCAGTTCCGGATGTCCCTCCTTCCCGCACGTGAGCTGCGGCAATGCTCCCGACGGCGACATGTACTGCAATTACATGGACTACTCCAGCGGGCAGTGCGAAAACACTTTTACCGCCGGACAGAAAAACAAGATGGACGCCATCCTCGGCATAGCACGCAGCCAGATCGTCTCCACCGCCAATGCCGTGGCCACAGGCATATCTGCGATCTCTGTAACTCTCTGCACACCGGTTCCTGACTTCACCTCCTCAAAATCCATGGTGTGTACAGGAGACTCTGTAACTTTCTCCGACCACTCATGGAATGCCGACACCATGCTGTGGCAATGGTCTTTCCCGGGGGGGACGCCCTCCGTATCTTCAGCACAAAACCCGGTAATTTATTACCTCTCTGACGGATTTTTTGATGCAACACTCACCGTCAGCAACAGCGCAGGCAGCAAGTCCCTCACAAAAAACAGCATTATCTACGCCGGAAGCAGCAGCCTGGCATACCCGGCACCCTATTCAGAGAGCTTTGAAGGCTCCGGATTCCCGGGAGCAGGGTGGAGAGTGGAAAACCCTGACGGCAAGCTTGCATGGGAACAAACGGGCTTAGCGGCATCCGCAGGAAGCTTCTCGGCAAGATTAAAAAATTATAATGGTATTCCTTTTGCAAAAGATGCGCTTATCTCTCCTGCCATAGATCTTTCCGCAATTACGGCAGATGTTCTTACCTTCTATCTCGCCTTTGCACAAACATCTGCTTCCAGCAACGACAGGCTTATAGTATACGCTTCCACCGACTGCGGAGAAAACTGGATGATACGGTATAACAAGTCCGGAAGCACTCTTGCCACCACCGGTCTTCACGGAGGAAACTTCATACCGGGAACTTCTGACTGGAGACAGGAAACAATCTCCATAGTTCCCTATGTCAACAGCAGTAATGTCCGTTTTAAATTTGAGTTCACTTCGGATAACGGCAATAATATCTACATAGACAATTTTTCCCTGAGCGGCATCAGCGGCATCAGCCAGCATAAAAACGACCGGCAGGAATTTTATCCAAACCCTTCCGCAGGCTTTGTGTATCTCAATAATATTTCGCCCGGAAAACCCGTCCGGATAAATGTGTATGACATCTCAGGCAGGGAAGTAAAATCAATAAGGCTGAAGGATAATGAAACTCAGGTTTCTCTGCACGACCTGGCTGACGGACTGTATTATTACTTCATCCGCTATGGAAATGAACAGCCTGTTAAAAACAAATTTGTGCTCCTCAAAAACAGGCAATAGGATAATTTATTACTTTTATCTTTTCAAAAAACAAACCCGAAAAATCATGAAAAAATCAGACCTGCTGAAAGATCCCATACAGCACATTGACATTAAAAAACATAACGTCGTACCCCTCGTGGAAGCCATGAACGATATGGCTTTCCAGGCCAGAAACCTCGCAAGGGGAGCAGCTATTTTCAATATGATGCAGGAAGACAAAAGCTGCGCCGTATTTCTCACACTTGCAGGATCGCTTATTTCCGCCGGGCTTAAACAAGTGGTTGTTGATCTCGTAAACAATAATATGGTGGATGCTATAGTTTCCACCGGAGCCAATATCGTTGACCAGGATTTTTTCGAAGCACTTGGCTTCAAACACTACAAGGGCTCTCAGTTCGTGGATGACAATGAACTCAGGGAACTGATGATAGATCGTATCTATGACACCTTTATAAATGAAGAAGAACTGAGAATATGCGACGATACCATTGGGAAGATTGCGGGCTCGCTTCACCACCGTCCTTATTCGTCCCGGGAATTTATTATGGAGATGGGGCGTTTCCTTGATGAAAATGAAAAGTATAGTGCCAGCCGGAAAAATTCCATTGTGTACCAGTGTTTTAAAAAAGGAATACCCATATTCGTCCCGGCCTTCTCCGACTGCTCTGCAGGATTCGGCCTTGTTCACCACCAGTACCATAATCCTGAATCACACGTCTCCATTGACTCCGCGAAAGATTTTCTGGAGATAACAAAACTAAAACTGGCCAACCCCGAATCCGGGATCTTTATGATCGGAGGTGGCGTACCTAAAAATTTTGTACAGGATATTGTGGTAGCTACGGAAATACTTGAGATGGATGCTCCCATGCACAAATATGCCGTTCAGGTTACTGTAGCCGATGAAAGAGACGGCGCTCTCTCGGGCTCCACGCTGAAAGAAGCCTGCTCCTGGGGCAAAGTGGATGTCGTTAACGAACAGATGATTTTCGCCGAAGCTACTATCGCCATGCCGCTTATTGCAGGATACGCCTATCATAAGGGAACTTTCAAAGGTCGCAGGGAACGCAGGTTTAACGAAGTTCTCGACAAAGTATCGGTAAGCGCTTAATTGTTATTCTCTCTCCGGGAAAAGGCAAAGCAATCTTTGCCTTTTTTTTCGGGAAAAAGAATCTGAAAAAATAATCTGTGCAGGCATTCTATTCTCTCCTTATCATTCCTTTCCTGTACTTATTGTCCCTGCTCCCGCTCCGGATATTGTACATGCTTTCAGACGGGTTATACTTTATTCTCTTCTATCTCGTCCGTTACCGCAGGAAAGTGGTCCGGGAAAATATTTGTGATTCCTTTCCGGACAAAAACAAAGAATGGATTAATGACATTACAAAAAAATACTACCGCCACCTTGCCGACCTGGTAGTAGAAAACATAAAACTGCTCAGCATCAGCAGAGAGGACATTAAAAAACGATGCACTTATGAAAATATGGATCTCATTGATGGATTCCTCGCAGAGAAAAAAAGCCTGGTATTCGTGATGGGGCACCATGGTAACTGGGAATGGGCCAATCCGGCATTCACACTGCACTCAGCATATAAAACAAATGTCATATACCGCCCGCTCTCCAACAAATACTTCGATGCACTATTCGTACGAATGAGAAGCCGGTTCGGAGGAAAACCTCTCCCTGCAGGCAATGTAATGCGGGAAATGCTTTCTGAAAAAGACACCACTTCTGTTACTGTTTTTATTGCCGACCAGACGCCTTCCCCGGCCGATGCATGCTGGGTAAACTTCCTCGGACGTCCCACGGCGGTGTATGAAGGCACGGAAAAGATTGCAAGAAAATTTAATTATCCAGTGATCTTTGCAGAAATGAAAAAAATAAAAAGAGGTTTCTATTCCATCCGCTTTAACATGATTGCCGCCAACCCCGCCGGAACCGCCGATAAAGAGATTACTACACTCCACACCACCCTCCTGGAAAAGGAAATACGCATCCAGCCTGAAATATGGCTATGGTCGCATCGCCGCTGGAAACACGCGCCACCGGTAAAATAAATGCGGATCTCCTCTCCCCCGATCACAAGCAGCCTTTTATGCCGGTTTTCTGCTCTCCTGTTTTACATCAAAAAATAAGACTGGGGGAACCCCCTGTTTTTTACCATTATTTTTTTATATTTTTGCATTGAATCGGTATTCCCAATAAATAATCTTTTATCTCATGAAAAAACATCTTACCATAATCTTCTCTGCTGCAATGTGTATGAATACCTTTGCGCAAAATCTTATCCCTAATCCGGGGTTTGAATCGCCTACTAACTGTCCTTCCGGGGAGAATATGCTTTCTGAAGCTGCCCCCTGGGTCAACCCCACTGCGGCCAGCCCCGATTGCTTTAACACATGCGGAAGCGGAGGCGTCGGGATACCGGCTAACAATTTCGGGGACCAGAATGCAAGAACCGGAAGCGGGTACGCAGGGTTCTTCGCCTACCATGGCTCCATGGCTGATTACAGGGAATATATCCAGGTGGCCTTAACATCTCCCCTGATCGCAAATACCGTGTACTGTTTTTCCATGTATGTAAATCTTTCAGATGAATCACAGTATGGGGTTAACTCTCTCGGCGTGTATTTCTCCGCTGCTGCTGTTTCATCATCCGGAACATCCACTCTTGCTTATACACCACAGGTTGTGAAGCCATCTTCCTTTATCACCGATACTGCCAACTGGGTGCTGTATAATTATGAATATACTGCAGCGGGAGGAGAGTCTTATATCACCATCGGAAACTTTTACCTGGATGCGAGTACGCCTCTCCTGCCTGCAGGAGTATCGCAAAACTACTCGTATTATTATATTGATGACCTGAACCTCGAAGAGATGTTCACAGTGAATGCCACAGCAAGCTCAGGTCCTAATTTTGTTTGTCCGGGTGATATGGTTACCCTCACGGCCACTACCTCGGCAAGCAATGCGTCTTACCTGTGGGCTCCCGGCGGGCAGCAAACCGATATTGCAAATGTTTATCCCACTGCCAATACTACATACACCGTTACAGTAAGCAATGGGATCTGTGACAACACAGCTACTGTTTCCGTCAATGTGAGTACCATGACACCCACGGTTACAGCATCCACGGATACTCTCTGCGCACCCAATGACACCGTAATGGTATCGGCATCAGGATCAGGATTCACAGGCTTCTGGTGGGCTGATGCAGCCTCTCCTTCCGACACCCTCGGAACAGGAGGATCCGTAACTCTTCAACCCCAGGCAACTATCACCTGCCAGGTTACCTGCCTCGATGCTTTCGGCTGCACAAAAACTGCCTCAACCACAGTTATTGACAACCGCCCCGTTATTGATATCGGCGCAGATACCACTATTTTTATCGGCGACAGCCTTATCCTCGATGCAGGAAATGTCGGCGCAACCTATGCATGGTCAACTACTGAGACAACTCAGCAGATAACGGTTAAAACTGCAGGAACATACACTGTTACTGTTACCGACACTACTTCTCTCTGCTCGGATATTGACACTGTCACAGTGCAGGCAATACAAGGCATTGCCGATAAAGGGAAAGATTTCCACATGGCCATCTACCCCAATCCCTCTTCCGGGAACATGAACCTGGCTCTTGGCAGCAACTTCTTCCAAAATCATCAGGGAGTACGTTTTATCGTTTATGATTTGACAGGAAGAAGAGTGAAAGAGTTCGGTATCTCTTCTCCTTCATCAACTCTTACCCTGAGCAATCTCGAAAAAGGATTTTATTGCTTTAAACTGGCCGACAGTAAAGGCTTCATCGCTTCAGGTAACCTGCTCCTGAACTAACGCCAGCGTTAAACGTATGTTAAAAGCCCGTCTTATCCGCGGGCTTTTAATTTAACCACCCCATGAGAACCCATGCCTAACAAAGGTTTAAAGTTATTCCTGTTATTACAGGTTTCCCTTTCCTGCCCAGGCATGGCTCAGCAGAATACCCCCGGCATCAGCCTCTCTTTCAGGAATTTAAACAAAGAAACGGGAGACAGGTTCAGCCTTTCCGATAACGGGAAATGTAGCTTTACCATTTCTTTTCCCAATGACACATCCCTTCATACGAACGCATTCCTCCTGTACATTGACTCCACCGATTCTTATCTCAGCACCAGGGCTTTTGACAATAAGCCTGTTGTAAACAAAGGCGAGAAAAATTTCGCCCTGTCTTATACCCTGTATAAACCGGGGAAGTACACCTTTTCCCTTTATACAAAAGAGTTTAAATTTATTACAAAGAAATACCTCCAGGTGATACTCCCGGATGCCTCTGCCGGCAAGAAAACCGGGGACGGTGATTTCACCTATCTGAGCAACACGCTGAACACTCTTTATTATCTCAATTCCAAAGTAGTGTATGCCGAAGGTGTGGACCAGTACGGATACCCTCTCAGGGAATACCGGAACATCACAATGCCGGCAGGCGGGCTCACATCAAACATCATCATCACAAACCCTTATCCGATAAACTCTCCGTCCCTCAATATTACTATTGAAAAAGAAAACGGAGCCAAACAGTTTATGCCCGTGGAAAGAAAGACGATCATGGTTGAAAACCCTTCAGAAAATCATTTTCATTTTAAATATACTTTCCGCACCCCGGGAAATTACAGGATTGAAATCCGCGCCCAGAGCGGAATTTGGATCAACGACGGGTGTCTCACAATCAGACCCGCGGAGTAGCAGGAGCCCTTCTCGTCCTCTCAAACTGTATTTCATAAAGCCGCCGGTAATACCCGTTCCTGCTGATTAGTTCACGGTGTGTCCCTTTTTCTTTCAGCTCCCCGTGATCAAGGACTAAAATCTGGCTGGCATTCAGGATAGTGGCGAGCCTGTGTGCAATAACCACAGAGGTCCTGTTCGCAGTAAGGGCATTGGTAGCTCCCTGGATAAGCATCTCTGTTTCATTGTCTATTGACGACGTTGCCTCATCAAGAATGAGTATCCTTGGGTTCTGAACATACGCCCGTATAAAGGAAATGAGCTGGCGCTGCCCCACAGAAAGAGAGGCACCGCGCTCCTGCACATTAAAGTCATATCCCCCCGGAAGATTTGTAATAAAACGGTCAGCACCGAAAACCTGTCCGGCACGTATAACCTGCTCCCTGCTCACACGGGGATTTTTCAATGAAATATTGTTATAAACGGTATCAGAAAAAAGAAACACGTCCTGCAGTACAAATGCCATCTGCTCCCTCAGCCGGGGCAGTTCATACTCTCTTATGTCAATGCCGTCAATCGTAATCCTGCCTTTGTTTATCTCGTAAAATCTCCCAAGCAGGCTGATGATGGAAGTTTTTCCGGCTCCGGTAGCCCCCACCAGTGCGAGTGTTTGCCCTGCCTCGACGCGGAAACTCACGCCCTTAAGTACCCAGTTTTCTTCATTATAAGCAAACCAGACATCCTCAAATGCAATCTCTCCTTTAAGGGAAGAAGAAGAAATCTCCCCCTTATTCTCAATCTCTTCGCGTGTATCAAGAACCCTGAAAATACGCTCTGAGCTGACCATCCCCATCTGCAGGGTGTTGAACTTGTCGGCAAGTTCCCTGATAGGTCTGAACACCATGTTGATATACATGATGAATGATATGAGTGTCCCCAGGGTAGTGAAGCCTCCCATGATTTCCCTCGCCCCCCACCATACCATCATCCCTATGGATGCTGCAGATAATATTTCCACCACGGGAAAAAAAATAGAATAATACCATACCGAATGAATATGCGCTTCCTTGTGCAATTCATTAATACGGCTGAATTTTTTCATTTCCTCTTCCTCCCTGTTAAAAACCTGGACAATACTCATACCCGTAATGTGTTCCTGCAAAAAGGTATTGAGCCGGGCAACCTGGGTACGCACCTCCTGGAAGGTAGCTTTAACTCCCCTTTGGAAAATATTGCTCGCAACAAGAAGCACCGGGATGGTACTGAAACTTATCAGGGTAAGTCTCCAGTCAATATAAAACATCACCCCTATCACCACCGCAAGCTGAAGGATATCTCCTATGATAATGATTAATCCCTCTGAAAATATATCTGCTATTGTTTCCATGTCCGATACAAGCCTGGTCTGAAGAACCCCTACAGGAGTCCTGTCAAAATATTTCATCCTGAAGCTCAAAATTTTGCCAAACAGCTGGACCCTTAAATCTTTAATGACATTCTGCCCCAGGAGTGTAGTCAGGTAAGAGTGATAATACTGAACTAATGATTGCAGTACAAGAAGCAAAATCAGTAAAAACGTCATATTCAAAAGACCGCGGGTATCTCCCCCGAGAATGTGCTTGTCAAAAGTGTATTGTATAAGATAAGGACGCATCGGGGTAAGCAGTGACATCAGGATAGTAAGCAGCACTGTTATATAAAGCAGCTTCCTGTAAGGCAACACATAGGAGTATATCCTTCTCAGGAGAGATGTTTCAAATGCTTTTCCGGAAACACTTTCGGACATAAGGGGTTAAAAATTTTTATATACTATTTCAGTAAGATATAATCCGCAGGCAGGAACCGACATCCCGGCTTCCGAACGCCGTTTCCCTTCAATAATATTTTTAAAATCAACCGTTGTGATTTCACCTCTTCCTGCTTCGAGCAAAGTGCCTACAATGGCACGGACCATGTTCCTGAGAAAGCGGTTGGCGCTAATCGTAAATATATAACAACTGCCGGACTCAACCCACCCTGCCCTTGAAATTGTGCAGTTATAGTGTTTCTGGTCTGCACCTGTCTTGCAAAAACTTGTGAAGTCCTCGTACTCAAAAAGACAATTTGCAGCCTCGTTCATTTTATCAAGGGAGGGTTTTACAGGCTGGTAAGAGGCATTGCCGTAAAGGAATGGATTTTTTTCAAAATATATATGGTATTCGTATGTTCTTGAAATAGCATCAAACCTCGCATGCAAACCTGAATCAACAGGAAAAATTCGCTTAACCGAGATATCCGCCGGGAGAAGACTGTTAAGATGATAGGCAGCCTCCTCCGGCACAATCTTTGCTGCGGGCAAATCAAAATGTGCAAAAAATTGTTTCGCATGAACCCCCGTATCAGTACGCCCTGCGCCTGTAGTCAGCAGCGGTTCCCGGAAAAAAACCGAGAGGGCAGCCTCCAGTTCGGCCTGAACAGAATGAGCGTTATCCTGGCGCTGCCAACCGTGATAATTAGTGCCCCTGAAAGATAATTCAATAAAAAATCGCTGCAAGCCTGTATCGGGATTCATAAAGAGGGGGTGTTGCACACAAAAGTAAAATATGTAGCGTAAAATTTCACAAAACTGTTATTAAATTTGCAGCACAATAAAATTAAGGATTTTAAGTTTTTTATGATTTTATTGTAATCTCAGTCTCATAATAATTAATGGAGGATTCTCTATGTTAGACATCAAAGAACTTAATGAAAAGATTCAGCGTGAAAGCGCTTTTGTTGATATGCTCACCATGGAGATGGGCAAAGTCATTGTAGGCCAGAGGTATATGGTTGAACGCCTGCTCATCGGACTGCTTTCCAATGGGCATGTGCTCCTTGAAGGCGTACCCGGCCTCGCAAAAACTCTTGCAATAAAGTCCCTTGCATCGGCCATCCATGCAAAGTTCAGCCGTATACAGTTTACTCCTGATCTGCTCCCGGCGGACCTTATCGGCACAATGATTTATAATCAGAAAAAAGAAGAATTTACTGTCCGCAAGGGTCCCATATTCGCCAACTTCATCCTGGCAGATGAAATCAACCGGGCCCCGGCAAAAGTCCAGAGTGCACTGCTGGAAGCCATGCAGGAAAGGCAGATTACCATAGGGGATGAAACCTTCCCCCTCGAAAACCCCTTCCTTGTACTCGCTACCCAGAACCCTATTGAACAGGAGGGCACTTACCCCCTTCCCGAAGCCCAGGTAGACCGCTTCATGCTTAAAGTTGTTATCTCATACCCCGGGAAAGAAGATGAAAAACTAATCATCAGGCAGAATCTTGCGAATACTTTTCCGGCCTCAGCACAGGTATGCAAAACTGATGACATCCTGAAAGCAAGAAACGTGGTTAAAGAAGTATACATGGATGAAAAAATAGAGAAGTATATTGTTGATATTGTCTTCGCCACACGCGACCCGAAAAACTATAACCTCGGAAAATTATCCCAGCTCATCAGCTACGGAGGCTCACCGCGGGCAAGCATTAACCTCGCTCTCGCCTCTAAAGCTTTCGCCTTCATTAAGCGAAGAGGCTATGTAATCCCCGAAGATATCAGGGCAGTATGCCACGACGTGCTCCGCCACCGTGTCGGGCTGACTTATGAGGCCGAAGCAGAAAATGTCACGTCCGAAGATATTATAAATGAAATACTCAACTCGGTTGAGGTTCCTTAAAAATTGCACCTGCCACTTTTACTGTAAATGGAAACTACGGAACTTCTGAAGAAAGTACGGAAACTCGAAATCAAAACGCGGGGCCTCTCCAGTCATATTTTTTCCGGAGAATACCACAGTGCCTTCAAAGGCCGGGGAATGGCCTTCAGCGAAGTGCGTGAATATCAGCCGGGGGATGACATCCGGGCTATAGACTGGAATGTCACTGCCCGTTTTAACCATCCTTTTGTAAAAATTTTTGAAGAAGAACGGGAACTTACAGTTATCCTGATGGTGGATGTGAGCGCCTCCGGAAATTTCGGAACAAGAAAACAGTTTAAGAAAGATTCCGTTACAGAGTTATGTGCAGTGCTTGCCTTTTCAGCTATCCAGAATAAGGATAAAATCGGGCTTATTTTCTTCAGTGACAGAATAGAAAAGTTTATCCCCCCGAAAAAAGGCCGCAGCCATATCCTGCGTATCATACGCGAACTGATAGAATTCAGGCCACAGCATTCTCAAACAAATATCACACCCGCCCTGAGGTACCTTACAAATGTTATAAAAAAGAGATGTATCGTGTTCCTGATATCCGATTTTGTCACAACATCCGGTGATGAAGACAACGCCCTCGAGGATGCACTGAAAATATCGAACAAAAAACATGACATGGTAGCCATTCATATCTTTGACCGGCTCGAAGGAGAACTTCCTTCCGCAGGGCTTATCAGGATGAAAGATGCAGAGACAGGGAATCTTCTGTGGGTGGACTCCTCTTCCAGAAACACAAGGATGAAATACGGGCAGTGGTGGAAAGATAAAAACACGCTCCTGTCGGCCATGTTCGCCAGAAGCGGTGTGGATTATGTAAAAATCAGGGATGACGAGTCCTATATTCAGCCGCTGATGGCCCTGTTCAAAAAAAGAGGCACCAAACACTGATACTAAAAGAATCTCTCCCATGAAAAAGTTTTTTGCGGCTTTACCGGCGTTGATTCTTTATGCAGGTTCGTCCCCGGCACAGGATGTGCATGCCGTTGCCAAAGCAGATACTGCCGTCATACTCATAGGTGGCCACCTCCACATTGACCTGTCAGCCGAATTTCCTCCGGGTGTAAGGATAGAGTTCCCACAAATCCCCGACACCATCGGCAAACTGGAGGTGGTTGCAAAAACACCGGTGGATACAACAACAAATCCTGGCAATAACAGGGTACGCGAACACAGTGTTCTCACCATAACATGCTTCGACAGTGGGTATTACGCTCTCCCCCCTTTCCGCTTTACTTACTCTATAAAGCAGGACACCACAAAGTATATAGCGGAAACCGAACCGCTTCTGATTACTGTTATGACCGTACCCGTGGATACCACTCAGGCAATAAAAGATATTAAAAAGCCTCTTGACGCTCCATTCTCATGGAAAGAAGCCCTGCCCTATATACTCGCAGGTATAGCATTTATCCTGGCGGCATGGGGCCTCTACCTTTTCTTCAAAAGAAAAAAGAGAAAAATCAATGCCCCCATACCACAGCGCCCCTCGCGCCCGCCTCATGAAATTGCACTTGAAATGCTTCGTGAACTGGAAAAAGAAAAACTCTGGCAGCATGGACATACCAAACTCTATCACAGCAGGCTTGCTGATACAGTCAGAATTTATATCCGGCAGGTATTTGAAGTAAATGCCATGGAACTGACTACAGAAGAAACCCTGGAACAACTCAAAGCAAATGCACTGGAAGCAGAATGCCGGACAAGACTGGAATATCTCCTGCAACAGGCAGACCTCGTGAAATTTGCAAAGATGAGCCCCCTTCCGGATGAAAATGACAAAAGCATGAAAAATGCTTATTTCTTTATTGAGAATACCTGTGCCGCCCTGCGGCAGGACATAACTGCAAATGAAGGAAAGGAGGCAGGCGGGTAATGTTCAGCGACACTTTCTTTGCCAATCCGAAATTTTTCTTTGCACTCGCAATACTTCCCCTGCTTGCCGCATGGTACTGGATCAAATACAGGAAACAGCAGCCGGAAATGAAAATGTCTTCCCTGCTGGGCTTCAGTAACATCCGCCCGTCCTTGCGGCAGCGGTTAATTCACCTTCCCTTTATACTCCGCCTGCTTGCCTCAGCTCTTGTCATTACAGCTCTTGCAAGGCCGCAGTCCTCTTCAAAAGGGCAAAACATATCCACGGAAGGAATTGATATTATACTCTCCATGGATATATCGGGAAGCATGCTCGCAGAGGATTTTAAACCTAACCGGATTGAAGCAGCGAAAAAAGTGGCTGTTGATTTTATTGAAAACCGGCCGGATGACCGTATCGGACTCGTAATCTTCGGCGGAGAAAGTTTTACACAATGCCCTCTCACCACTGACCATGCCGTACTCAAAAACCTGTTCTCCTCCATTAACAGTAATATGCTCGCCGACGGGACAGCCCTCGGCGATGGACTGGCCACGGCAACCGCCCGTATCAAAGACAG
>JAHEYN010000008.1:87800-128788 GCA_023251555.1 Bacteroidota bacterium
GCAAAAAGCAAAGTGGTGATACTGCTGACAGACGGGGTAAATAATTCCGGCTCTATTGCACCCCTTACCGCCGCAGAGATTGCGAAAACGTTCGGAATCAGGGTGTACACAATCGGAGTGGGTACCCGCGGGTATGCTCCCTACCCCTTTAAAACACCCCTCGGTATCCAGTACCAGAATATGGAAGTACAGATAGACGAAGCCTCTCTGACTGAAATCGCACGCCTCACCGGGGGGAAATATTTCAGAGCCACCAATAATAATAAACTCAAGGAAATCTATAAGGAAATTGATACCCTCGAGAAAACAAAAATAGAAGTTACGGAGTTCAGGAAACATGCGGAAGAATTCCTGCCCATCGCACTGCTTGCCGGACTCATACTGTTTGCAGAAATTATCCTTCGGCTTACCCTTTACAGAAGCATTCCCTGATGCTCAGAATTGCACATACCGTATTCCTCTATGCACTACTTGCACTACCGGTATTTTCCTGCCTGTTTGTGCTGATGAGGTTATGGAAGAAAAAGGCAATTAAATCATTGTCGGATCCTGATCTTTTTGAGAACCTCTCCCCGGGTTTTTCCCCGGCCAAACAGGTGCTTAAATTTATTCTCGTATGCATTGCCTTTGCTTTCCTTGTCATCGGTATTGCCGACCCTCAGGTCGGAAGCAGGCTGGAGGAAGTAAAACGGAAAGGCATTGATATCATCATTGCCCTTGATGTTTCCAACAGCATGCAGGCAGAAGATATTAAGCCCAGCCGGCTCGAAAGGGCAAAGCAATCCATATCCAGGCTGGTGGATAAACTTCAGAATGACAGGATCGGCATGATTGTGTTTGCCGGTGAAGCATACACCCAGCTGCCACTCACTACGGATTATGCTGCTGCAAAACTGTTTGCTTCCACAATTGATTGCAACATGATCCCCGCTCAGGGGACCGCCATAGGAGCCGCTATAAACCTGGCCATCAACTCCTTCGGAACCGGAGATAAAAAATATAAGGCACTAATCATCATTACCGATGGCGAAAATCATGAAGATGATGCCGCCGGAGCCGCCAGGGATGCCGCATCAAAAGGCATTATAATACATACTATCGGAATGGGCTCCCCCGAAGGGGCCCCTATCCCTGTTCTCCAGAACAACATCCCCGCCGGGTTCCGCAAAGACCCGGACGGAAATACCATCATCACGAAACTTGATGAAACTATGTTGCAGCTTATCGCAGGCACAGCAGGAGGGAAATTCGTAAGAGCCAGCAACAGCGAAGATGGCCTCGAAATAATTCTGAAAGAAATTAATAAAATGGAAAAAAAGGAACTCGGCAGCAAGGTCTTTACCGACTACGAAGACCGCTTCCAGTATTTTCTCGGCGCAGCTTTGTTATTTTTGCTTATCGAAATAATTATATCGGACCGTAAAATACGCTGGCTGTCCGGGACAAAATTATTCGGGGAAAAGAAATGAAAAACATGACTGCCTTATACCGGATCAAAATACCAGCACTCATAATCGCCTGGCTTGTATGCTTTTGTGCTTCTTCCTCCTTTTCCCAGACAGACAAAAAATATATCAGGGAAGGAAACAGCCAGTATGAAAAAGGAAAATACAGCGATGCGGAAATAAGCTACCGGAAGTCCCTTGAAAAAAATAAAGACCTCAGTGAAGGCGTTTTTAACCTCGGAGATGCCTTCTATAAACAGAAAAAATATGATGAATCCGCTGAACAGTTCAGGAATGTAATTGCAAAAACAAAAGATAAGGATCTGCTTGCCAAATCTTGGCATAACCTCGGGAACTCCCTGCTGCAGTCGAAAAAATACCAGGAAAGTATTGACGCTTACAAAAATGCCCTGAAAAATCACCCGGATGATAAAGACTCCAGGTACAACCTTGCTTATGCACAGGCTATGCTGAAACAACAGCAACAGCAGCAAAATCAAAAGCAGGACAATAAAGACAACCAGAAGAAAGATGACAATAAGAACAACGGGGGCAGGGAGAATAAAAATCAGCAGGAAAAACAGGATCAGCAAAAAGAAAACAATAAAGGACAACAGCAGGATAAGGATAGGGATAAGAATAAAAATGAGCAACAGCCTGAAAAACCCAATCAGCAGAAAATATCAAAAGAGGATGCTCAGCGGATGCTCGATGCCATGAATAATCAGGAAAAAGAAAAGCAAAAGCAGCTGCATAAAAAAGAAGGTGTCAAAATTAAAGTTGAAAAAGACTGGTAATGTCCGCATCCCGAAATACCTCCCCTTCAGCAACCTGGATATTTCAGGTTGCCGTTTTTTTTCTTTACTGTAATACCGGAGCGCATGCACAGGACCCCCGCTTTACTGCCAGCGCAGGTAAAACAAAGCTTGTACAGGGAGAACAGTTTGAAGTCACTTATACGATTGAAGAGCGGGGAAATAATTTCCGGCCCCCTGCCTTCCGTGATTTTAATATCCTGTCGGGACCTAACCAGTCAACAAGTATGCAGTTTATCAACGGGAGTATGTCTCAGTCCGTATCATATTCATATGTGCTTCTCGCCTTTAAAGAAGGAACTTTCACACTCCCCCCCGCTTCAATAGAAGTAAACGGGAAAAAACTTTTTTCCAACTCCCTTGCAATAGAAGTTTCCAAAGGAAACTCCCGTCAAAACCAGGGCAATAATCAAAAAAACCCCAGCACACAGGACGAAGGAGACCTCAACACACAGATAGGAAATAATCTGCAAATCCGTGTCGCAGTGAATAAAACACATGTGGTAAGAGGAGAAGCCCTGGTTGCTACTTTCAGGCTGGTAACCAAGGTTAATCTGGTGAATTATGGCATCAGTAAAATGCCCTCCCTTTCAGGCTTCTGGAGCCAGGATATCGAAATGCCCAAACAACTTCAGCTTCACCGCGAAACAATTGACGGGGTAACGTATAGCGTGGCAGACATCAGGAAAGTAGTACTCTTTCCCCAGCACAGCGGTACCCTCGAAATAGATCCCATGGAAGGAGAATTCGTGGTAAGAGCCGAAAAGAAAAGAAAAAGATCGAACGATCTCTTCGACCAGTTTTTTAATGACCCCTTCTTCGGAAATCCATTCGGCGGATACCAGGACGTAAACTTTAAAACATCAAGCAGCCCGCTTAAAATTGTTGTCTCCGACCTGCCCGGAAATGCCCCCCCATCTTTCAAAGGTGCCGTGGGAAAATACACGATGGAATCCCATCTTGATAAATCTTCCGTCAAAACCAACGAACCAGTAAGCCTGAAGATAAAAATTTCAGGCAGCGGAAATCTTAAACTCCTTGAAAATCCACAGATCTTCTTCCCTCCTGATATTGAAAGCTATGACCCCAGGATCTCTGATAATATTTCCGTCTCGGCTGCAGGCGTGAATGGAAGCAGGACCTTTGAGTACCTCCTCATACCCAGGCATGCAGGAGATTACAAAATAGCTCCGTTGGGATTTTCTTATTACGACACCGAAAAAAAACAATACCTCACTCTTACCTCTCCTGAATTTATCCTGAAAGTTGACAAAGGTGACGGAAGTGAATCTCCCGGAATTGTCAATGGCGTGAATAAAGAAGATCTCAAACTGCTTGGAAAAGATATCCGTTATATTAAAACAGGAATGATCCGGGAAAGACGAAAAGGAGACTTTTTTTATGGGTCCCCCGGCTTCTACGCAGCAATGGCCTCGCCCCCTGTTATGCTTACGATCTTCCTTCTTGCCTACCGGAAAAACCGGAAACTAAAAAGCAATATGGCAGCACTAAAAAGCAAGTGGGCTAACAGGATCGCCAGGAAAAGACTGGCTTCTGCGAAAAAATTCCTTGCACAGGATAAGAAAGAGCTTTTTTATGAAGAAATCTCCAAAGCGCTTTGGGGCTACCTGAGCGACCGGCTTAATATTCCCGTTTCCTCGCTTTCGAAAGAATCTGCCGTTGCCTGGCTGACAGAGAAAAATATTAATCCGGAAATGATAACAAAATTATCCGAAACTATTGATGAGTGCGAATTCTCCCGTTTTGCACCGGGGGCCGAATCAGGGATGAATACTATGTACGCAAACACTATCGCACTGATCACAGGTATAGAAACAGGAATCAACAGTTAGCTATTGGGTTATGAAAGCATTAAAAATTATCCTGGTATTATCCCTCCTTCCCCTGTTTCAGCGGGCCTCGGCAGAGGATATAAATATCCTTTTCCGAAAAGGAAATGACTTTTATAAAAAACAGGAATACGACAGCGCAGTTAAATCTTACGGGCAGATTCTTGCGGAAGGATACGAAACACCGGAAGTATACTTTAACATTGGTAATGCCTATTATAGAAAAAATAATATTGTCCGGTCAATCCTGTTTTATGAAAGGGCAAAAAAATTGTCTTCAGGTGATGAAGATATTCATTTTAACCTCCGCCTCGCAAATCTTAATGTGATCGATAAAATTGAAAGTATCCCGCAATTGTTTTATAAACGATGGTGGACCGGTTTTATGTCTGTTGTGTCTGCAGATGGATGGGCTCTGCTTTCTGTTACAGCATGCCTGCTTGCAGCAATATCTGCCATCTTCTTTGCCCTTTCTGTTTCCCCGCCCTCAAAGCGCTTTTTTTTCTTCTCGGGAATTCTCCTGCTCTTTATTGTAGCTCTCTCCTGGATATGTGCACAAAACATGCACAATGAGTTGGTACTGAACAAACAGGCCGTCATTGTCTCCCCGAGCGTTTATGTAAAAAGCTCCCCCGACATCAAGGGAACCGATCTCTTTATCCTCCACGAAGGAGTGAAGGTAGATGTGATCGATCAGGTTGGTGATTGGCAGAAAATAAAACTGGGCAACGGTAATGAAGGGTGGGCAGAAGCAAATGCGATGGAAGCAATATGAATATTTGCACACACCATGACTAAAGTGGGGCTTTTGTCCGATACCCATGGGTTCCTTGATCCCCGCCTGGAGGAACATTTTAAAAATTGTGACGAGATCTGGCATGCCGGAGACTTCGGAAACATCAGCATCTCTCAGCAGTTATCAGCACTCAAGCCACTCAGGGGAGTGTATGGTAATATTGACGGGCAGGATATACGTAAAATCCACCCGCTTCACCTCCGCTTCAACTGCGAAGAACTACAAGTCTGGATTACGCACATAGGCGGGTTCCCGGGAAAATATCATCCATCTGTCCGCCGGGAACTTCAAAACAATCCCCCCGGACTTTTCATCTGCGGCCATTCACACATCCTGAAGATTATCCACGATAAACAATTTAACCTGATCCATATCAACCCGGGAGCGGCTGGCAAAGAAGGCTTCCACCAGGTACGTACCGCCGTCAGGTTTGCCGTGGAAAAAACGAAAATACGGGATCTGGAAATTATTGAACTTGGCACAAGATAAGTACCAGGATGTAAAATTTGCACAATTCAAATATATGTCCTATCCTTGCATCGGAAACCCCTGCCCTGTTTTACTGAAGGGCCAAAAAATCAGCAAATTATTGTTTATCATATTTTTCTCTCCCGTTCTTTTGTAGTTACCTGCTGCATATTCTAAAGAAAAAATTTTATAAAACAAACTTCTTCCCTTTCCCGTGTTACTTATTCCAGCGTACATTAATTATTATATTAATTTAAATCAAACTAAACCTGTTTCTCTATGTATGACATTTTAGAGCTGAATGAAAAACTCGTTTCCGAGTTAAAAGATATTGCCCGTGAACTGAATGTTCCGGATTATGAAAACCTGCGCAAACAGGATCTCATTTATAAAATTCTTGATGCCCAGGCAGCAAATCCTGAACTCGTGAAAGAAAAAAAACAATCAGCTTCCCACACCCGCCAGGCTGATGTGCCTTCTAATTATTCCGCAGAAGACAATAAACCGAAACGGAAAAGAATCAGCCCCAAAGGAGATGAGCCCGCAGAAAGTTCCTCCCCCGCCCCCTCCCCTCTGCCTCCCTTCGAATCAATAGACCAGTCCGCAGACATAACAGAACCCGCAGCCCGTCTGTTTACTTATGAAAAAGAAACTCCCGCTCCGGCTGCGCCACCAGACTCCCCTTCAGAACCCAAGGATCTTTTCCCGGAAAGCTACGAACCGGAAATGGCAAGATATGACAGGAAACCCAAAATTCCGGCCGACAATGGCTATGACTTCGACAACCTGATTATGAGCGAAGGCGTGCTCGAAATTATGCCAGATGGCTACGGCTTTATGCGCTCTTCCGACTATAACTACCTCAGCTCTCCTGATGATATCTACCTTTCCCAGTCCCAGGTGAAACTCTTCGGGCTTAAAACCGGCGATACTGTTAAAGGTGCAATACGGCCCCCAAGAGAAGGAGAAAAATATTATCCCCTCGTAAAAGTTGATCTTATCAACGGACAGGAGCCCGCCGTTGTTCGTGACCGCGTACCTTTTGAACACCTGACTCCCCTCTTCCCCTTCGAAAAGATAAACCTTGTGGGGAAAAATACCACTCTCTCTACAAGAATTATTGACATGTTCACCCCTATCGGGAAAGGACAGCGCGGACTTATCGTCGCTCAGCCTAAAACAGGTAAAACCGTGCTGCTTAAAGATATTGCCAATGCAATAGCGGCAAATCACCCCGAAATATACCTGATTATCTTGCTCATTGACGAACGGCCTGAAGAGGTTACAGATATGGCACGCAATGTAAAAGCCGAAGTGATCTCCTCCACCTTCGACGAACCCGCAGAGCGCCATGTAAAAATCACCAATATCGTACTTGAAAAAGCTAAAAGAATGGTGGAATGCGGGCATGACGTTGTAATTCTGCTCGACTCTATCACACGCCTCGCACGGGCTTTCAATACCGTCGCCCCCACTTCAGGAAAAGTACTCTCCGGAGGCGTTGACTCTAACGCCCTTCATAAGCCCAAACGCTTTTTCGGGTCAGCAAGAAAAATTGAAAAAGGAGGATCTCTTACTATCCTTGCTACCGCACTGATAGACACAGGATCTAAAATGGATGAGGTTATCTTTGAAGAATTCAAAGGAACCGGTAACATGGAGCTCCAGCTGGACAGGAAGCTTTCAAACAAAAGAATCTATCCCGCTATTGATATCGTTGCCTCAAGCACAAGAAGAGATGACCTGCTGCTGGAGAAGGATATTCTTCAGAAAATATGGATACTCCGTAACCACCTCGCTGATATGAATCCCCTTGAAGCGATGCAGTTTTTGCTTGAAAGAATGAAAGGAACCAAAACAAATGAAGAGTTCCTGATTTCTATGAACGGATAAAAAACCTCTCTGGCCTCAATCCTGATATATGGCCGTGTTTATTTTCCCGTCCTCCCGGACAAACCCCCGGTACATGCCGCTTGTATTGAAGACAAGCGCAATTTTACCTGCAGCATCCACACCAATAACCCCCCCCTGGCCGCCTGCATCTCTTAATTTCTTCATCACTACCTCGTTGCAGGCAGTATCCAGGCTCACCTTCCCGTACTGCATCTGCGCAGCTATATCATAAGCCGCTACAGCCCTTATGAAATACTCTCCGTGCCCTGTACAGGATATCGCACAGGTCTTATTGCTGGCATAGGTACCCGCCCCTATAATGGGTGAATCCCCTATCCTGCCATACTTCTTATTGGTCATACCCCCGGTAGATGTTGCAGCAGCAAGGTTTCCATGTTGATCGAGCGCTACAGCACCGACAGTGCCAAATTTATCATCACTGAATTCAAGGCTGAAAGGATTAATGTTATCTCCCTGCACCGCTCCTGCATTTTTCACCGCCTCAAGCTGCTTCAGTCTCGCATCATTATAAAAATAGGAAGCCGGTACCATTTCAATACCATGCTCCCCCGCAAACAACTCCGCACCCTCGCTGCTTAACATCACATGACGAGAATGCTCCATGACTTTACGTGCAGCAGTAATTGGATTCTTTACCAGATGCAAACCGGCTACGGAACCTGCCTTTAAGGTGCTTCCATCCATGATGGCTGCATCCATCTCCTGACGGCCGTCACTGGTATAAACAGAACCCCTCCCGGCATTGAACAGAGGGCAATCCTCCATCGCCATCACAACCTGCTCCACGGCATCAACGCTGCTGCCCCCGCTGCTTAAAATATTATAACCCCGCAGCAATGCCTCCGCAAGAGCCTCTTTATATTCACACTCCCTCTGCACACTCATTTTTCCTCTGACAATAGAGCCTGCTCCCCCGTGTATAATCAGCACAAATGAAGCCATCCGTTTAAGTATTAAGTATTATTTTAGCATGATGAAACAACTCTCTTTTCTTTTCAAATATATTAAATATATCGTCCGCGCCCAAGGCAGGAAAGCTGCAGGGAATCAGTTTACAGCAAATCTCTTTACCAACATTCTGAAGGACCGGAAACAATATCCTGCATACAGCGTTATTGATGAATCCCGCACAAATTTTCTGACTTCTGAAGAATATCTTGATGTCATTGATTACGGAGCCGGCCCTGTTTCCGGAATGAAAAAAAAACGGGCAGTTAAAGCTATCGCCTTGAGTTCAGGAAAATCTATGAAATATACCCGCCTTCTGTTTCGCCTGGTCCATTTCTTCCGCCCTGCCAATATTATTGAACTGGGAACTTCTCTCGGCATAACAACTATAGCTTTTGCAGAAGCAAATCCATCTGCCAGCATTACAACCCTGGAAGGATGCCCTGCAACAGGCAGCCTGGCAAAGGCAAACTTTGAAACCCATAACCATAACAATATTCGCCTGATTACCGGACGCTTCGATGAAACTTTGCCGGAAATCCTCAAAACCGCACCCCGGCTTGATTTGGTATTCTTCGACGGCAATCACAGAAAAGATCCTACCATCAGGTATTTTAACCTGTGCCTTCCCTTTGCCCATGAGAATTCAGTTTTTATTTTTGATGACATCCACTGGTCAAAGGAAATGGAAGATGCCTGGAATATAATCAGGAACACACCCTCTGTTTCTCTTACTGTTGATTTGTTTTTCCTGGGACTGGTATTCTTCAGAAAAGACCTTCCCTCTCAATCCCTCATCCTGCGTTTTTAGTAACTTTACCTTATGCCGTCTGCACAAATGGAACATCCCGTAATTGAATTGAAAGCTATTTCAAGGATATACCGCATAGGCAATGTATCTATACCAGCCCTGCATTCCATATCCCTTAATATTCAGAAAAACGAGTATGTGGCACTGATGGGACCTTCCGGGTCAGGTAAATCAACACTCATGAATATTATCGGGTGCCTTGACCCCCCCTCCTCAGGAGCATATCTCCTGAATGGAATACCTGTGGAAGAAATGAACGATAATGAACTTGCAGAGATAAGAAACAAACAGATAGGATTTGTTTTCCAGACTTTTAACCTTTTACCTCGCTACACTGCCCTTGATAATGTAGCTTTGCCTCTCGTATATGCAGGATGGAATAAACAAAAACGCGAAGAAAAAGCAAAAGAAATGCTTATTCAGGTAGGCCTTGGAAACAGGATCTCCCATAAGCCTAATGAACTTTCAGGCGGACAAAAACAAAGGGTGGCTATTGCAAGAGCCGTAATCAATAACCCTTCCATGCTTCTTGCAGACGAGCCCACCGGGAACCTTGACTCTAAAACCTCCATCGAGATTATGGAACTTCTCGGAAAAATTCACCGGAAAGGGAATACCATCATACTGGTGACGCATGAAGAAGAAATTGCCAGGTACGCCCACAGGATTATTAGGCTTAAAGACGGCCTGGTAGACTCAGATACGATAAACACATCCGTTACAATCATTGACTGAACCATGATAAAAATATATACCAAAACAGGTGACAAAGGAACAACCGGCCTCATAGGAGGCACAAGGGTCGCCAAACACCATCTGCGGATTGAAGCTTATGGAACTATTGATGAACTGAATTCATGGGTAGGACTGCTGAGAGATCAGAAAATTTCTGCTTCTGATAAAAAAATCCTCGTTTCTATACAAGACAGGCTCTTTACAATAGGATCGGCACTTGCTTCTGACCCGGAAAAATCCAAGATGAAAATTCCTGAAATCAAAGACCCGGACGTCACGCTGCTGGAAAAAGAAATAGATAAAATAAATAATGCCGTCCCGGAAATGCGCTCATTTATTCTTCCTGGCGGACACCCTTTTGTTTCATATTGTCATATAACCCGCTGTATATGCAGAAGGGCAGAACGAAGAGTGACGGCATTGTCTGATAAAAGTTTTGTCAACCCCATTATCATCATTTACCTTAACCGGCTTTCAGATTATCTTTTTATGTTTTCCAGGAAATTTTCTCATTCACATAATATCCCTGAAATCCCCTGGACCCCCATAATGTAATTCTGATTTTTGTTATTTTTTACACTAAACTTATACAATAAAACCCTTTACAGTAAAGGGTTTTATTTAACTTAAAAATATTTTGCCGGAACCGTTTTCGTTTCCGAAATATTTTTATATTTTTGCACGCCTTCAAAAACATCCTCAACCAAAAACTGAGCTCAAAAATTTAAAAATATGTACTGGACTCTCGAATTAGCTTCCCATCTGGAAGATGCCCCGTGGCCAGCCACAAAAGATGAACTCATTGATTATGCTATCAGGTCCGGAGCCCCCATGGAAGTAATAGAAAACCTGCAGGAACTCGAAAATGAGGGAGAACCCTATGAAAGCATCGAAGAAATATGGCCAGATTACCCTACAAAAGAAGATTTCTTCTTTAATGAGGATGAATATTAAATTTATCAGAAAGCCCATAAAAAAAGCTCCGTGAAATCTTCCCGGAGCTTTCTTTTTTCATAACAAAACTTGTTTAAAATTCCCAGACATCATGTTCAAGAGTAACAATATCGTCTTTTATTCTCTGGGCTTCAAGCAAAGCATCCAGCGGGTTTGTTTTATAACTCGCGATTGTTCTGTCGTAAACGTTTGACTGCTTAACTATATAGCTGCTGAACATACGCTTAAAGAAAATATCGTCAAATGTCCTTCTTTCCGCATCATTGAACCTGTTAAAGACTTCAGCATTGACAAATATCTTCCTCGCCTCCGGAAAATAAACCCAGTAAAGCGCATCCGGCCCGACAAACTCGCCCGTTTCCTCACTGAACTTCTTGATAACGGGAGCAATGCCTATAATCCGAACGTCCATAACAGATCTCTGTTTGTCAAAGAACCAGTCCTCTTTTAACTTAAATTGGTACACGTTATCTCTTTTCAGAGCCTCAGTAACAACTTTCTTAGACCACTCAAGAGTAGTAGGATCCTGCACGTCCAGGGTATCGGTTCTCGCACCAATAGCTGCTACCTCTGCCTGGGTGAGCGGAAATGTAAACTCATCGTCACCCGCATGCTGTTCACTCTTGTATGCTGTTAATGTTCCTTCCAAGGCGGCATCATGAATAACGTCCATAAGATTGCGCCTGTCCTTAATCGTTTTACTCGCAGGGAATTTAAATGGAAGATTAAGTTTTTCGTTCAGGTCAATAACTCTCCATATTCTGGAACTCCACATTACGTCTGCTTCACGGAGATGGCAGTATGGAATGACTTTCCTTGTCGGAACATGCTCCTTTACATATACTCCATCCAACACATTCTGTGCAAGTGCCAGTGAAGCACCTGAACAAAATACCAGGGCAATTACTAACTGTTTCTTCATGACTCAGTCCTCCTCCTTTTTAGTTTATAACGAAACTTACCGGGCTCAATGTTCTTGTGTCTCCCCCGGGACCAATTGCTTTTATGTTCTCAAAATAAACCTTATCAGCAAGCCTTAATTTTCCAAACATCCCAAGCATTTCAGAAGAAAAACTATTACTCCTTGAGCTGCTGAACATTGGTTCCCGCCCTTTGCCGGCAATGGTCATGTCAAAGGAAATAACTTTGAAATTTACTCCTTCAAATTCAAAATTTTCCATCTCGGCAACGATCCCAACCTGGGCACTTAAAATAGCTTTCCCGATCGGTCCGCCTTTCTTGGTCGCAATCTTAGCAACAGGGTTGGGAAGTTTCTTGACACGGAATTTAAACTGTCCCATATTTTGTTTCTTCCCCGGCTCAGTTTCTGCGGAAACACTGATCGTTGCATCCCCTTCCGTCATTACATTGGCAGTATATTTACCACGGCTGCCGCTAAGTGAACCTGATGAAATAGAAGGAAATATTTTTTCTGCTGCAAACCCGGAAACAGAAACAGAAATAGGATTGGGAATCCCTATATAAAGCACGTTCATTTTCTCAGGAGAAACTACTGCACTTGGCTTTGCAGAAAGATATTCGGCTTTAAAAGGATATGATTTTACTGTTCCATCAGGACTTTTAACATTAATCAGACCTCCCCATTTCTGAGGGCCTTCCGTTGTTGGTTTTACGATATATTTACCGACACCCCGTTCGACAGTAATTGAATCTGCTTTGCCTATCATTTCATGTTTAACAGAATCCACCTGCCCTATCAGTATCTGGGGATTCTGTGTAGTGCTGAATGCCGCAACAAAAACATCTGCCTCATACTCCTGCCCTATAACCACATAGCTGCTCTTGGGAATCACCTTTGCAGCAAGTGTATCAAACTTAAAGTCACGTGCACTTATTTGCGAATACAGGAAGTTGATAGCATCAGCTTCGGCATTCCTGACATCACTCTGAAGTTTTGAAAGATTCGTAATAACCGGTGCCAATGGGAAATGGCCAAAGAAATGGGTTTCCCAGGTATATTTGATTCCTTCCTTATCCAGTGCAGGATCCTTGGTCTCAAGGCCAAGATTGATCTTAGCCGGGATATGCGTTTTCTGCTCTACTTCTTTTAAAATAGCTCCTATTTTTGATTTATATTCATTAATCTTGTTCTTAAGTTCCCGGGCTTTCCCGCTGGAACCATCAGAACTGCTGCCAATCATTATCTCAGCAGGTATGTTGTTTTCATCTTTTGATTCAACATACTCAAGTGTAATGGTATCCTGTTTCTGCTTGGAAAGATTATCCGCCCTGCCCATAATTTCCTTTTTCAAATCTTCGATGTATTTCTCCATTTCATCAGAGAGCCTCTTTATGGTCAGCGCTTTTACCCTGTAATCTCTCACTTTTCCGGGATTTTGCTTCTCCTGGAACTCAAAATCCGAATAGGTTTGCTTATTCTTCTTGTTAAGATTTTCAGTAGTAACTTCCAGGCCTTCATTAATAAGAACAAACGCAAGAACTATCTCTTTTGAAATATTCAAAGCCAGCAGCGCAGTAAGCACGAGGTACATCATACCGATCATCTTCTGCCGTGGTGATAAATTATTACCTGCCATATAATTTTAGTCTTTAACCTTTTAAAAATAACAACTCATGCACTGCTGTAATCAACGGTTCATGTTCATTGCAGAAAGCATATTGCCATAAATAGTATTTAAGGCAGCCAGGTTTTTCGCAAGCGAAGAGATCTGGTCTTTATACTTCTTGGTGTCTTCCATAGAAGCGTTAAGGTTCCCCATCATTTCATTAATACCTTCATACAATTTAGCAGTGGATTTCAACTGCGTATTGGCATCCTGCAGCTGCAACTCATAAACAGCATTTAATGCAGACAGGTTTTTAGAAGCAGAAGTCATCTGGTCATTATAATTCTGGGCAGACGATTTCATCTGCTCATTGGAACTCTTAATATCTTCACTCAAAGAAGAAAGGTCACTCATAGAGCGGGATGCTTTCTGGTATGAATGAGAGAGTTCGCTCACGGATTCAGTTGCGCTTTTAACGCTGCTTACATACTCATTAGTGGCAACGGATGCATTTGATAAATCAGCGAGTTTAGAGGTGGTTTCCCCCAGGCTCTTTAAGCCTTTTCCAACACTATCCAAAAGTTCGGGACCAATTTTTGCCTCTTCAAGCATTTTATCTAACTCCTCCACAGGGGTGCCCCTTTTCTCCCCTTCTTCTCCGGGAAGTCCTGCCAGCTCAGGATATACAAGAGACCAATCCACCTCTTCGTGAATAGGTTCAAACGCTGAGAAGAAGAATATGACAGCTTCCGTTCCCAACCCTACCGTGAGCATGACACCAGCCCCGGGCCAGTGTTGAATTTTAAACAAAGCACCAACAATTACAACTGAAGCTCCCCAGCCATAAAGTTTGGCCATAAATTTTTTCCATTGCTTACTGGATGTCAATTCTTCTAAATTCATAATTTACGTGGTTTTTAGTGTTAAAGAATAATTATTTTGATTGATAGAGAAATTACGAGGTTGTCAATAGTCTGCTTTGTCCCTTCCAAGGAAACTCATTACACAACGGAATCCAATGTAACATTTAGCAGTATCCTGGTACTCGTATGCACGGGTTCCTGTTTGTAAATAATGAGCGATGTCCTTCCAGGATCCGCCACGGATAGTCTTTCTTTTAAGGGAAGGCGGATCATTCTCTTTGGCGTCATAAACATAGTCCGGGTTCAGGTCATGGGTAAAATTATATGCTGCCTCATCGTAGGCATTGGAAGTCCATTCGGCAACATTCCCCGCCATGCAATACAATCCATAGTCATTGGGCCAGTATGAAGTAGCTTTAACTGTATAGAAACCTCCATCATCCATATAGTTACCTCTGAGAGGTTTAAAGTTCCCGAGAAAACAGCCCCGGCTGTTACGAATATACGGACCTCCCCACGGGAAAGGGGAAAGCTGCTGACCACCCCTGGCTGCATACTCCCACTCGGATTCATACGGCAGGCGAAAGTCCTGAACATACGTTTCTCCTCCATCAGCAAGATATTCGTTCATGAGTTCCGATCTCCATACGCAAAATGCTCTGGCCTGCCTCCACGTAATACCCACAACAGGATAATCATCATATGCAGGATGCCAGAAGTACATATTGGTCATGGGATCGTTGAAAGAATATGTAAAATCATGTATCCATGCGAGAGTATCGGGATAAGTATTAATGGTATCACTCTTAATAAATACAGACCTGTCTTTCATTCCCTGCTCCCTGTTGGATTTTTTTGCAGCTTCTTTAAGATCAATCCAGTAGTACAGGAAATTCATTTTCCTGGAATCAATTTCTTTTCTCTTATAATACCGCTCTGTTTCAGGAATAAATAACTCAGCGAGGGTTTCCACGTTAGCCTCATCATCCCATTTTATTTTGGTACTCCAGTTAATCCTCTCATCGTATTCCCCCTCACTTTCAAGGTGATCGCCACCCAACAGCCTGTGGGCAAGAGAGTCCCGCACCCAGTAAACAAACTGACGGTATTCATTATTTGTAATCTCAGTATCATCCATATAAAAAGCATGTATGGATACGGATTTACCCTGTGCAACAACAGCATAAGGTGCATCCTGGTCGCTTGGGCCCTGTACCATATAGCCGGAAGGAATGTAAACCATCCCATAAGGATCTGCCTGGAACCATTTCTCCCTGCCCTGAACACCAACAAGCTGTCCTTTATTGCCACCCCCGCAGCCACCAAGAGCAAGGAGCATCAACAGAAAGGAATAACCCAATAGCTTTTTCATATTACCTCCCTTATTATTGATATTTGATTTACAATAAAACTTTAAACCAAAAAAACAGATCCCTTTATCTGCAATTCCCATTCCCAACTGTTTATTAAATAACATAAACGTACCCTGGTTTATTATTGTTACAAGAATTAATAAATGATTACAGGAACCGCACGTTCATATTTCGCGGAAGTGGTTTGGCTGAAGTTGTCTTAAAGCAGTAGCCGAGCATGATTTCGTGTGTTCCGCTGCTGTATCCTCTTATTGCAGAGGTTGTAATGTCGTATGAGTAACCGAACTTGAAATTACCGGAATTAGCTCCTACCATAGCAACAATAGCATCAGTGAATCGATATGAAAGGCCACCCCAGAACCTGTTATCATATAAAAGATTGCAATTTATATCAAAAATGGTAGCCGAAGCGTCGGATTTTATCCATGCGGAAGGCATTATTGCGAGAGAAGACGTGATATCTTTTTTATACCCGCCGATAATATAATAATGCCTTGCCATTTTATAATTTATAGAACCGTATTTCAGATCACCTTCTGCAAGATGAGAGGCAGACAATCCAAAATATAAATCCGTTGTATTATAATAGGCTCCGAAAGTAAAATCAGGAGCAGTAGCGCTTACCGCAGCAGGTATAGATTTATCATTTGCAACGGGGTCAGTTGCCACCCAATTACCATTGATTGACTTTTGTAATATACCTGCATCTATTCCGAGACCAAGCTTACCGGGGCCGAGGTCTGTACGGTAAGCATAGGCAATTCTTGCACCCAGGGATTTTTCGAATCCAAGCTGATCGTATCCTATGGTAACACCAAAACCACCATGAGCAGCAATAACCGGCCCTTCCACCGAAATCAAGCCGGTTTTGGGAGCACCCTCAAAGCCAACCCATTGATTTCTGCCCAGCAGGGTGATGCAAGTAGCATCGTTAGACCCGGCATAAGCAGGATTAACAGAAAGGCGGTTGTACATGTTCTGACTGAACTGGGCATCCTGCTGTGCATGGAGGGCACAACCAAAACCCAGAAGTACAGACAATAAGTAATAATTTTTCATTTTTATCTTCTTCCTAAATAATATAGTTTGCAAGACGAAGCGTAAAATAAACAAGAATTTTCCTCATATACAAATTTTGTCTTTTTAGCTTTATATTCAAGTTTTTGAGAGCGTCCGAATACTTTCAACTCAGCTTCTGAAACGCCTGCCACCACCTCTCGGGCATTTCTTCTTTACAGGCCAGCATGTAATCATTATATGAGCATGGGATAATATGATTCCTCTGCATTTTAACCTTGCTGTCAGGATAGGGCACCTCCATCCACCATCTTTCGGTCTTTTTGCTTTTATAAAAAATAATCTCATGCCCTGTATCTTTTATAAACACCCTGTATTTAACAAAGCCTTTTTTACTGCCAACAGGGGAGTCTTTCCTGCGGCTATACACACCATCAATGAAATACCATATCATCTGAGCTGCAAGATGAGCTGTCCGGCCATTTTGATCAAGAGAAGGATTGGTTTCATAAATGCCGAAAGAAGAAACTTTATCGCTTATCCCTGCATAACGGGCAATCTGGCACGCTTCCTCACCGTAAAACCCGTTGGGGGAAGCATTATTATTGCCGGGCGCATCCGAGGCCCTGACTGCAGAGATATCAAACGTAATCATATCAGCACTTCTTACAATTGGTTCTACTTCTGCAATATCCTGCCTCACCTGGCCAAGCCTGTAAGCATCAAAATACAATTTCTCCATCAGTGCAATGGATCCCTGCCCGACAAAATATGTCTGGTACCCGATATTACTGAAGTTAAAAAGATAGTTCGGCTGGTGAAGGATAATCTTCCCGACAAAATTCCGGGAGCAGATATTTTCAGAGGCCTCTCCGAGGTCAAATGAAGAGTCAACACTTACTATATTTACTATATTCCCGGAATTTTTATAAGAGAGGTATTGGGCGAAGGAGAGATCCTGGCTGCCGCCGATAATAACAGGTATTACCTGCCTGTCTATCAATTCACCGCATACTTCGGACAAAGCAGTATATGTATCTTTCAGACTATGACCCGGCATGATGTTGCCAATATCTGCAACTTTATATTTGTGATCGAGGCACGACAAACGGTATAATTTATTCCGTATAAAATCTGCCGCCTCTCCTGTTCCCTTGTTCAGAACGGCACCTCTTTCTTCAGGCACTCCTATAATGGCAACAGACTTATCCTCAAGGGAGGGGAGTTTGCCTTCCTCCCTGTATGTGTCAAGAACTTTTCCAAACACATCTCCTTTAGCGCCAAAATCATAATCAACTATTGAGCTGTTAACAGGTCGAAGAAAAATACTTATATCTGACATATTCCCTAAAGTAATTATGATTTAAAGACAGTTTTGTTTTATTTTTTAGGGAATCGCCGCTTAGTTGTTTTTGTATTTTTTGCCAATTCAAGACATTCCTCAATTGTAAGCGACTCCGGGGTTTTTCCCTGAGGAATCTTCACATTTTTCTTTCCCACAACGATATAAGGCCCCCACCTACCCTTAAGTATTTTCACATCGGTGTTAGT
This sequence comes from Bacteroidota bacterium, assembly GCA_023251555.1. Classification (GTDB taxonomy): domain Bacteria; phylum Bacteroidota; class Bacteroidia; order AKYH767-A; family JAHEYN01; genus JAHEYN01. The sequence continues at coordinate 105,869 of JAHEYN010000008.1, forward strand.
CTCAAAAGTTTTTATTACATTTTCCTGGGCTGCTTTTGCTTTATCTTCAATTATTTTAATTGCATCCGGTAACTCAATAGTAAAGGGGTCATGGTCATTTTTAATAGAATAAAACGAACCTTTATGTTTAACATAAGGTCCGAACCGCCCCATCCCGATAATCACATCATCTTCTCCGAGCTTACCAATAGTTCTCGGAAGTTTAGGGGTTTTAATTACCTCAATTGCCCTTTCAAGAGATAAGGAATAAGGGTCATCGTCTTTCTTAAGCGAGTAAAATAAATTTTTATGCTTCACATAAGGTCCAAAGCGTCCTATGGCAATAACCACATCCTCGTCTTCATAGCTTCCTGCAACCCGTGGAAGGCGGAACAGGTCAAGGGCTTGTTCCAGCGTAATCGTATCTATCCTTTGATCTTTTCTGAGACTTGCAAAGCGGGGTTTTTCTTTCTCTTCTGTGGCACCCATCTGTACAACCGGCCCATACCTTGCGATCTTCACATAAACCGGCAGCCCGGAAGCGGGATCATTACCGAGCAATCTTTCACCTGTTGCGCGCTCTGAGGTTTTGCTGGTTGTTTCCACATTCTTATGAAAAGGGCCGTAAAACAATTTTATCATTTCGGTCCATACTTTTTGCCCTGCGGCAATTTCATCAAATTCCTCCTCTACTTTTGCGGTAAAATTATAATCAAGTATATTCTGAAAATTATGTACCAGAAAGTCATTGACCACGCAACCAACATCCGTAGGAAATAATTTCGCCTTCTCCACTCCTGTGATTTCAGACAATTCCTTATGGAGGATTTCTTCATCCTTGAGAGTTGCAGTATGATATATCCGTTCTTTTCCCGGGCGGTTCTCTTTTACCACATACCCGCGTTTCTGAATAGTAGAGATTGTAGGAGCATAAGTGGAGGGGCGTCCAATACCAAGGGCTTCAAGTTTTTTTACCAAACTTGCTTCTGTATACCTGGGAGGGGCTTGTGAAAACTTTTCTGTGGCGGAGATTTCAGAGAGATTCAGCTTCTGGTCCCGGGAGAAAGCAGGGAGAAGCCTTTCCTTAATTTCATTTTGTTCCGAATCTTCGTCATCAGAAGATTCCATATACACCTTAAGATATCCGTCAAAAAGAATCACCTCTCCCGATGCTATGAGTTCGTCGGGCGTTTTTGTATTGGCAATATTTACTATTGTTTTCTCGATATCAGCATCTGCCATCTGGGAGGCAATGGTTCGCTTCCATATCAGATCATACAAGCGGTTTTCATTATCATCGGCGGAATCAGCGGATCTTTTATCGAGATATGCCGGCCTGATTGCCTCGTGTGCTTCCTGGGCACCGGCAGTTTTTGTTTTATACTGCCTTGTATGCACATAACGGCTGCCAAAGGTTGATGTAATCTCTTCAGTAGCAGCGCTAACGGCTGTTTCAGACAGGTTAACGGAATCTGTCCGCATATATGTAATTTTCCCGGACTCATAGAGCCTTTGGGCCAGTAACATCGTTTTAGAAACGGAAAATCCAAGTTTCCTGCTGGCCTCCTGCTGAAGCGTTGAGGTAGTAAAAGGGGCTGAAGGAGAACGTCTGCTTGGCTTTTTTTCGATGGCCTTTACAAAAAACTCGGCCCCTTTCAGTTTTTCAAGCAATGTCTGGGCGTCTTCTTTGTTACTGAGACGCTGGGGCAGTTCTGCTTTAAATGTAACCGGGACTCCCGATTCGGTAGTAGCATTAAAATAAGCTACTACTTTATAATTAGACACTGAATTAAAAGCATCTATTTCTCTTTCTCTTTCAACAATCAGCCGGACCGCAACAGACTGTACCCGGCCGGCGGAAAGCGGGGATTTCATACTTATTTTTCTCCATAATATGGGAGAGATTTCAAACCCCACAAGCCGGTCGAGTACTCTCCTGGCCTGTTGTGCATTTACAAGATTATAGTTAATGCTGCGCGGATTAGCAACAGCTTCGGTAATTGCCTTTTTAGTAATCTCATGGAAAACGATTCTTTTGGTTTTCTTTTCGTTAAGTTTCAGTGCTTCGGAAAGGTGCCATGAGATCGCTTCTCCCTCTCGGTCTTCATCAGTTGCAAGCCATACTGTATCCGATTGTTTGGCAATTTTTTTGAGCTCGTCCACAATCTTTTTTTTCTCTGCCGGTATTTCATAGACCGGGGCAAAGTTGTTTTCTACATCCACTGACAGGTCTCCATGAGCAAGATCACGGATATGGCCAAAGCAGGATTTAACCGTATAATCAGCACCAAGAAAACCCTCAATTGTTTTCCCTTTTGCCGGGGACTCCACTATCACCAGATTTTTTACCATACACTAATTATTATCCTGTTTTTTTACTCAAACGAACTTCCGGGAGGGCACAAAGGAAAAAAATAAAATTCCTTACTTCCAAATTTTAAATTTTGCGGACACACTAATACTTCCACCGGAAGGTATCAATAAAACGGTCTATATCCTTATTAATAAATTCAGCCACGGGAGCAATAGAATCAGCATTAGGAGTCACATTAAAGTACAGGGAACCCCGGATAAAATTATGAAGTGTATCTGTGAGGTAAAATTGTACTGAAGAGGCAGTATTCCCCTTTATGTCATACATCAGTCCGAATATACCATTCCGCGTTACAAAAGGACGTTCATTTATTTCTTCAGCCTTTATAGTATGTTTCATTGCAAGCGTTCTTGAGTCTTCGGTCAGGCTCCGGAGTTTATTATTTGCGAGAGACTTATAACTAAGGTGCAGGGTAGCTTTAAACGAAGGGAACTCAATGTTTATCCAGCATGGTTCGGCACCCGGATCAGGATCATTAACAGGGATCGCATAGTCAGGATACTGAAAGACAAAAGGGCAACCTGTATTGTAATCGGAATACTTTTTAGCAGGAAAATCTATGCGGAAAAAACCTCTGGGCTTAGGCGTATATTCATTTGTACAGGCGCAAAAGAAAGAAAGGAAAATAAAAAACAGCAAATTATTCCGAAAATGAGTAATTCCCCGTTCAGGTAGAAACCATTTGCTTTGTACCCGGGAAAAGGAGGGAACAAAAAAATTTAAATTATCCACCCTATTTAAGAATTGTGTCGGCAATTGTAACTTTAATTCTGTTAATCTTTTTTTTATCTGCTGATTCAACTATAAAGCAATATTTATCAAAATACACCTTTTCATTTTTCTCAGGAATTTTCCCGGCAATTTCCAGCACCATTCCAGCAAGGGTATCAGCTTCTCCATGAACCGAATCAAATATTTTCCTGTCTATCTCAAGTATGCGGCAAAAGTCGTTCAGCAGCGTTTTACCTTCAAAAACATATGTTCTGTCATCAAGCTTTGAATACAATAATTCATCATCATCGAACTCATCGTGAATTTCACCTACAATTTCCTCAAGCACATCTTCAAGGGTAACGATGCCGGAAGAGCCACCATACTCATCCACCACAATTGCCATATGGCTTTTCATTTGCTGAAATTCCTTCAGGAGATCATTGATTTTTTTGCTTTCAGGTACAAAGTATGGCTGCCTCAGCAATGACTGCCAGTTAAAATCATCTCCCTTATCAATGTGAGCCAGGACATCTTTTACATGGAGGATACCCAGCACCCTGTCAAAATTATTCTCATATACAGGCATGCGCGAATATCCTGATTCCATTATCCTGTTAAGCACTTCCTTAAAGGTCATGCGGCTTTCCATGGCAACCACATCGCTTCTTGACTTCATAATCTGCCGGACATCTGTATTAGAGAACCTTACTATTCCTTTAAGAATTTTCTTTTCTTCTTCAGGAGTGTTTTTATCCGAAGTAAGATCAATGGCGTGCGACAACTCATCAACTGAAACATTATAAGTATGCTTTTTAAGCCTTTTATCAATTACATTAGAGGACATTATCAGGAATGTACTCAGGGGCGAAAAAAGCTTATTAAAAAAAAGTATAGGGAAAGCCATAACAGAAGCCAGTTTCAGAGGATTTTTCGAAGCATACACTTTAGGTATTACTTCTCCAAGAAGAACAATCACAAAAGTGATGGCAATAACCTGGATAAATACACCAAGAACCGGGGAAGATGAGAAATCAAAAACCTGGTATGAAAGGATTGAAGTAATAATCACAATTGCAATGTTTACAAAATTATTAGCTATCAGCAGTGTTGCGAGGAGCAGTTTGGGATTTGCCAGCAAACTGACAATTGCAGTGGTAGTATTACTCCCTGATTTTCTCAAATCATTCAATTGTTTTGGGGAGAGGGAGAAAAAGGCCACTTCCGATCCTGAGAATAAGGCGGACAAAAATAAAAGAACTGCGATACTTATCACTCCAAGCAACACATTCAGGGAAAGAGGCTGAGCAAAAATATCAGCAACCAATTTCGGGAATAGAGAGCAATTCAGATATAGAAGGGTGGGTACCAATGGTAATATCTATTTTCAACAAGACTGCCATATAACAAAAAGCAGCCGGGTTGAGGCCCGGCTGCTTTCATAAGCAAACTTCATTGCAGAGGGAACATTTCCGTCAGAAAGGAAGATCATCAGTAGGGGCATCCGGTGCCGAGGGCATAGATGGTTCAGCTGATTCAACAGATACATCTGCGCCGGGGGAATCGCTGCCTTTCCGCCCAAGGATGGTAAGTGAGTCACCAATGATTTCAGTGATATACTTCTTATTCCCATCTTTATCTTCCCATGAGCGGGTTTTTATTTTTCCCTCCACGCATACAAGGCTTCCTTTCTTAAGGTATTTCTCAGCAAACTCAGCGGTTTTTCTCCAGACCACAATATTGTGCCATTCAGTCTGGTCAACTTTTGAGCCGTCTTTATTCTTATAAGAATCGTTGGTTGCGAGAGGGAATTTAGCAATAGCCACTCCGCTTTCCAGGTAACGCACTTCGGGATCTTTCCCGATGTTACCAATCAAAATCACTTTGTTTAATCCTGACATAATTTTAAGATTTTAAAAAGTTAATAAAAAATTGTTATGATCCCCAAAAGAGGGAGAGCAAAAGTAACACAATTATTTTAATTCACAATACAGGCATGAGTCTTGTATTTATTCATACAAGTAATCCTTAAGGTAATGCTGTATAAGTCTGGGTAACACATATTGTTTAAGAGTATTAATCCCGGCCACGGTATATTCTCCCGGAAAGTTTTCAAAAAATACCGGGTGACCTGAGTTCAGTCTAAAAAAACGGGCGTATATTGTCTGGTGGGTCAAATGGTGTTTATACACCTTACTAACAGCGACAATACGTAACTTATGATTGCGGCCTAAAGACTTCAGCAATGGGGAGTTCAAAATTGTTTTTTTTGAATAATTTTTATTGTCTTCGGCAAGTGGGAAATCATAAAGATGCTGCCATATATCTCTGCCGGTTCTTTTTCTTATAAGAACGCTGCCATTATGCTCTATTACAAAATAATTGAAGAACCGTTCAGCAGGAATTATCTTTTTGACTTTTACAGGGTAGCGGTCCACCTGCCCGTTCCGAAATGCCACACATTGCTTTTTCAGCGGGCAGTTCACGCAATCCGGATTCATTGGCTTGCAGTGCAGGGCTCCGAATTCCATAATAGCCTGGTTGTAAATACCAGGGCGATTTTTATCCATCAGGGCAAGCGCTTTCTTATAATAGACTTTTTTCCCTTCCGGGCTATCGGCAGGTATTTCTATACCACAATACCTCGAAACAACACGGAACACGTTTCCATCCACTACGGGACAGGCTTCTTCAAAAACAAAAGAAGCTATAGCGGAAGCGGTATATTCTCCTATGCCCTTCAGTTGCATCAGTCCATCTTTACTTCCGGGAAACAGCCCCCTGTGCGAGGCAACGATTTCTCTGGCGGTGAAATGGAGATTTCTTGCACGGGAGTAATACCCGAGTCCTTCCCACAATTTAAGGACATCCTCTTCCCTGGCAGAGGCAAGATCAAAAACTGTGGGGAAACGGGCGACAAACCTGTTGTAATACGGCAAGCCCTGATCAACACGGGTCTGCTGTAAAATAATCTCAGACAACCATACCAGATAAGGATTACTGGTGTTTCTCCAGGGAAGGTCCCTCTTATTAATTTCGTACCAGCCGATAAGAGTTTTTGAAAAGTTTATCCCTTTTTTAGTAACCAACTTAACAATAACTGTGTTTAAGTAATAAAACCCTGTGCAAATTTCAAAAAAATAATTTACTTCGCCCCCGATAAAACCAATATACTATGACAAAAGCACAGGTTGTTTCCGAAATCGTATCTAAAACGGGCATAGAGAAAATGGTAGTAATAGAAGCGGTAGAGGCCTTTTTAAGCGTAATCAAAAAATCTCTTGCCAAACGCGGGAACGTATACCTCAGGGGGTTCGGAAGTTTCATAGTAAAAAAGCGAGCCCGCAAACTTGGCCGAAACATATCCAAGAATACTGCCATTATTATCCCGGAGCATTATATTCCTGCCTTTAAGCCTTCCAAGCAGTTTATTTCCAGTATAAAAAACGGGAACTATACGGCCTGATTTCCCGGCATTATTATTTTCTGTTCAATCCTAATTTCATGAATCTTTCCGCAAAGCAAATTACAGTTATTCTGCTGGGCTGTATCATTGTATCTGTCCTTTATTTACTTCCCGTAAAAAATCATCATCCTGATCATGACAAGGCCAAAGAGGAAAAAGGTTTCTCAATAGATCAAATGCTGCAAAAAGAAAAGTCTCTGTTATCCCATTCTCTGCAAGGAGAAGTGAATGCGCTTGAAGCGAGACTAAATGGCGAAGGCGGGTCAGGCCTTGCAGATTCTCTTGCATTATTATGGGAAATGCTGGGAAAGCCTGTGATTTCTGCATATTACAATGAGTTATCTGCAATAAAAAGTAATACTCTGAATAAATGGATAAAAGCAGGAGAGAACTATTTTGAAGTTTTCAGGACTGATACCAATATACTTATTCAGCAATTTTCGGTAAGTAAAGCCATTGATTGTTATAAGAAAGCATTAGAAATTAATCCTGACGATGCTGATGCAAAATCAGGATTAGGAATATGTTATGCCGAGGGCACACCCACCCCTATGGAGGGAATAAAACTGCTCAGAGAAGTTGCCGGGAAGTATCCGGAGCATGAACAAACCCAGTTAGCTCTGGGGATTTTATCCATGCGTTCAGGGCAATACCAAAAGGCTGTTGAGCGTTTTGAAAAAGTGCTAAAGGTAAATTCAAAAAATTTTGATGTATATTTGCGCCTTGCTGAAGCCCTTTATAAAAACGGGGAAAAAGAAAAAGCGATTAATTGCCTGAGAACATATAAAAATATACGACCTGATTCTGCAGGCCGCCAGGAAACGGAAAAAATGATACAATACATTATTAACAACTAAGAAAATCTATCCCATGCCAAGCGGAAAAAAAAGGAAAAGACACAAGATGGCCACGCATAAACGTAAGAAGCGTTTAAGGAAAAATCGCCATAAAAAGAAAAACAGATAGCCGGGTCCCGGTTATTTTTACAAACACAGGGATTATTCCTTATAAAGGACTTCTTCAATCCCTTTTTGAAAATCAGTTGTGGTTAAAGATTTAGTCATTAGCTCTTCCCCGGAAGAGGTTACTATTGGCCTGCTTGAGGACAGGCAACTTGCGGAATTACATACCGACAAGAAAGGGAACAATTTTGCCGTGGGGGATATCTACCTGGGCAAAATCAAGAAAATAGTCCCATCTCTCAATGCAGCATTTGTAGATGTGGGGCACGAAAAAGATGCTTTCCTGCATTATTTTGATTTAGGCCCTCAAATCCGGTCTGCATTAAAATACACCAAATCTGCGCTCTCTACAAATCCCTCAGAAGCTTTGCTCAATAACTTTCATTTGGAGAAAGACATTGACAAGGCGGGTAAAATTTCAGGAGTACTCACATCCAACCAGTGGATACTTGTCCAGATTGCCAAAGAGCCTATTTCCACCAAAGGTCCGAGGATAACTTCAGAACTGGCGCTGGCCGGGAGGGACATGGTGCTGACACCATTTGCGAATCATATTTCCATTTCTCAAAAAATAAACAGTGAGGAAGAGCGCTCACGCTTAAAAAGACTTGTTCAAAGCATTAAACCAAAAAATTTCGGTGTCATTATACGGACGGCGGCAGACGGAAAGAAAGTAGCTGATTTGGACAAGGACATGCGGGATCTTGTAGGAAAATGGGAGACACTCCACAAAGAACTCCGCAATGCCAGACCGCCACAGAAGGTACTCGGTGAGATGAGCAGGGCATCAACCATACTGAGGGATATTCTGAGCCCCGACTTCCAAAACATCCATGTTAATGACCAGGTTCTCTACGACGAGATAAAAAATTACATACGGGCTATTGTACCCGAGAAAGAAGAAATTGTAAAGTTATATAAAGGGAAAGTTCCCATTTTTGAGAATTTTGGTGTTGATAAGCAGATTAAGACCTTATTTGGCAAAACAGTTACTATTACAAGCGGGGCATACCTAATCATTGAGCATACCGAAGCTCTTCATGTCATTGATGTAAACAGCGGCACCCGGACCAAACAGGGCGACGACCAGGAAGAAAATGCCCTACAGGTGAATCTTGATGCTGCAAAGGAAGTAGCGCGCCAGCTCAGACTAAGGGACATCGGGGGTATTATCGTGGTGGACTTCATTGACATGCACAAGGCTACCAACAGGAAGCTTCTTTTTGACAAGATCAGAGAGGAGATGAGCCGGGATCGGGCTAAACACAATATACTTCCGCCGAGTAAATTCGGTCTTATACAGATTACCCGCCAGAGGGTAAGACCTGAAACGAAGATCGCCATTTCCGAAAAATGTCCTGCATGCGGAGGATCGGGAGAAATAAAGCCAAGCATTCTTTTAATTGACGAGATAGAGAACAATCTTCAGTACCTGCTAAGGGAGCAGAATGAAAAAAGCGTAACCCTTTGTGTGCATCCGTTCATAGAAGCGTACCTGACAAAGGGCTTATTCAGCTCCATAAAGAAAAAGTGGAGGACCAAATTCAAAAAGAAGATTGACATCAGACCTGTTTCTTCCTATCATTTCACGGAATACCATTTTCTGAATCAGGAGGAGGAAGAAATAAAACTTTAAAGTTCCACGATTATACCGGTTCGGTACCGGTCAGTGCAGGAAGAATAAGAGCTCAGTATAGCAGTTATGAGAAAAGATGTCGTATTATACTTTTCTCTGTTACAAACTTTAAAAATTCATTGCAGGTATTTTAAAAATATCTTTACTTTTATTGCAATTATGCAAGAGGTCTAATGAACATTATTGTTACCGGTGGCAGTTCGGGGATAGGGCGGGAAGTTGTGCTGCTGCTTTCAAAGGATAAGAAAAACAAAATCTTTACTCTCTCACGCAGAGATTTTTTGATTCCCCCGGGAATACAAAACATCAGGTCCCTGAGGTTTGATCTTGAAAAAGGAGATTTTCAGAAACAGCTGCTGCCTGAAACAAAAAAGCATTTTGATTCGGTAGATGTTCTAATCAATAATGCGGGGATGCTGATTAATAAACCTTTTGCCGGCATACAAGAGGATGAGTGGCAAAGCATTATCAACATCAATCTTCTTGCTCCGGTACGGCTCATCAGGTTATTATTGCCCTACATGGGGAAAAAATCCAGATCGCACATTCTCAACATAGGCAGCATAGGCGGGATACAGGGAAGCATAAAGTACAAAGGACTGTCGGCATACAGTACCAGCAAGGGCGCTTTATCCGTCCTTACAGAATGTCTTGCGGAGGAATTCAATGACAGGAACATAGCAGTCAACTGTCTCGCATTAGGAGCAGTACAAACGGAGATGCTTGCAAAAGCATTCCCGGGATACAGTGCCCAGACAGATGCAAAAACGATAGCGGAATTTATTTCAAACTTTGCCACGAGCGGCCACTTATACATGAACGGAAAGGTCATTCCTGTTTCCATGTCCAATCCTTAGCTTCCGTATTTCCAAAATCATTACTTTAGCAACCGGACTATTTTTCCCGTTTCAATTATGAAAAACAACCCATCCTCCGGCCGGGGCAATAAATTACCTTCGAGTATTCCGTATATCGTGGGCAACGAAGCTGCGGAGAGATTCAGTTTTTACGGGATGAAAGCAATACTCACCACCTACCTTGCAAGTACTTTTTACAGTACCGTAACGGACCCGAGGGCAATGGCCAACGAAAAAACACACCTGTTCATATCCCTCACCTACCTGACGCCGCTGATCGGGGGCGTAGTAGCAGACTGGTTTACCGGTAAGTACCGTGTTATACTGTATGTATCGCTCATGTACTGTGTAGGGCATGCCTGTCTTGCGGCATTTGAGAGCAACCTGAACGGGTTCATGCTGGGCTTGTTATTCATTGCCATTGGTGCGGGTGGAATTAAGCCGTGCGTATCGGCAAATGTAGGCGACCAGTTTACAAAAGACAACCAGGGCCTGATAAGCAAGGCTTTTGATCTTTTTTACTTCAGTATTAATTTCGGATCCTTCTTCTCCACCCTGCTTATCCCGGTGCTGTTAAAGCACTATGGGCCGGCTGTTGCATTCGGGGTTCCCGGAATACTGATGGGCGCTGCTACTCTCATATTCTGGCTTGGCCGGAAGAAATACATCAAAGCCCCGCCTTCGGGTTTTAAGAATGAAGAGTTCTACAATATCAACTTTTACTGCCTGCTGAACAGCAGGACGGATTCAGGCAACAGAGAGTTTGTTGTCAGGAACCCTGTAATCCTGATGTCGCCTATCGCGCTTGGATTTGTGGCATTCCTTATCACTCTTATGATCAATTCCGACCTCATCAATAACCCGTTTGTGCTCCTTTTACCGATTTCAGGTATGCTGATATTTTTTCTTATAATAGGAATCTCATCTCTTGTAAAAAGAATAAAAGGAGAAAATTTTTATGACACCGCCCAAAGGAAATATAATCTCTCACAGATAGAAGCCGTCAAATCGGTATGGAGGGTTTTGGGTGTATTTGCATTTATCCCATTTTTCTGGGGGTTGTATGATCAGAATGGATCGGAGTGGGTGTTGCAGGCCGCAGACAGTCACATGAACTTAAACACAGATTTACGTTTCTGGATTTTCAATTATGACTGGCTGAACATTACATGGCTTCCGGAGCAGATACAGGCGATTAATCCCATTCTCATCCTTGTTTTTATTCCGTTATTTTCGCTTGTTATATATCCTCTCATTGAAAAGCTTGGCATTCGTGTTACATCGCTCAGGAAAATAGGGGCCGGTTTCGTGCTTACCGCTGTCTCCTTCATTCTCATTGCCTATGTACAGCGACGGCTTGACCAGGGAATCCCAACAAGCATTATGTGGCAGATCCTGGCCTATGTTGTAATAACAGCAGCGGAGATTCTTATCTCCATCACCGGGCTTGAATATGCATACAAGATGGCTCCCAGGACGATGAAATCGGTACTCATGTCATTCTGGCTGCTGACGGTATCTCTTGGCAATATGCTTGTAACCCTGATTAATAACAACAAGGCACACGGCGGATTCTTTTCAAATCTTGAGGGAGCACGATATTACTGGTTTTTCCTGGGGTTGATTTCTGTTATTACAATTATATACTTCATTACTTCAGCATTTATAAAAGAAAAGGCCATATTTGAAACAGAAGGTGAATAACTGAGCTATGACATCGAAAAAAAAACTGCTGCTGCTTGGAAGCGCCCTTATCCTGCTTACTTCATTTGTTACCTGGCAGAGCAAGAAGGGAAATAAAGAAGACGGGGAAATCCAATGGGTAAGTTTTGAAGAAGCGGTAAGGCTAAACGAAAAAAATCCCCGGAAAATATTCATTGATCTTTACACAAACTGGTGCGGGTGGTGTAAGCGGATGGACGCAACCACTTTCAGGGATTCGTCCATTGTTCATTACATGAACGAAAAATTTTATGCCGTAAAATTCAATGCAGAGACCCGGGACACCATCACATTCAGGGGGAAAAAGTTCCTGTATAACTCCCAGTACCGGGTTAATGAATTTGCCTTATCCCTGATGAGCGGGAAGATTGCAGGTTATCCCACATCCATATACATGGATGAGAAGTATAACATCCTGACGACGATATCAAGTTACCTTAAACCCGATCAGTTGAATCCTGTCCTGAAATATTTCGGAGAGAACACCTACCAGAAAACGAGCTGGGAGGAATTTCAGAAAAGCCAGCAATAAGCAGGAATAGCGATAAACAGATAAACTAAATCTGTCTGCCTTACAAGTAAACTAGGCTATTTCAAATTGACGACTTCTCTTTTCTCACAGACACCTATCAACAAGGGATCAACACAAAAAATGTGACATAAAACGATTGTACCTGATCAGGCCGGCTGAAAGAAAAAGTTTATACAGCACCCGGAGTTTTAAGAATCGTTTTTCCCGGTTACCAATCTTCTGAAATTAATTTCAGTGCATCTTCTGTGGTTGTTACCGGTGGCATACAGGTATTATTCCTGCACACATAAATAAGACTCTGGTTTTTTACGGGTTTACCCCTGAGCAGTGGAATTGTAGTTGTTTCCCGGCATCCTGCGAGCAGCACGCCTGGCAGAAATTTTTCACGGAGCACTGCCATCACCGCATCAGCATTTTTACCGGTTACCACCACCTGGCAGAGCGGAAAACTTTTCAAAAGCAGCAAGCGGGCCCATCCGGAATACCACTGGGGAAATTGCTTTATTGAAGGTTCCAGCTGTTGCAGCATACGATTCGAAACAGATATATAATTTTCTTCTTGGTAATAAATTCCGAGAATAAGGAAATTCTTTGCCATGGAAGAGTTGGAAGAAGGGATGACATTATCCTGCACTTCCATATTTTTTGCAAAGAGTTGTTCCCCCGTACGGGGAGTGAACCAGCACATGCCAGACTTTTTATCATAGAAATGTTCAAGCACATAATCCGCAAGTTGTTTTGAGACAGCCAGCCAGGATTCCTCAGAAGTACATTGGTAGAGGGCGATAAAAGCTTCTATCGTGAAACAATAGTCTTCCAGAAAACCGGGGATAAAACTCCCCGACAATGCTTTTGCAGATTCTGGCGATGGTGCTGAATGCAGAAGGCTTCCGTCTTCCCGGACCAGGTGGTGCAAAATAAAACCGGCTGCTGTTTGTGCACGCTGCAGAAAGCGGTGTTCGCCAAAGGCTGAAAATGCATCTGCAAGGGCTTTGACCGTAATGGCATTCCAGGAGGTAAGCACCTTGGTATCTGTAGCCGGGGGTATGCGCCTGATTCTTTCAGAGATAAGTTTTTCCCTGCACTTTTTTAGCCGGCTGAGCATTAAAGAATCAGCAGCATCCATGTTTTCATTTCTAAAAAGAATATAATTTCCGTTTTCCCAGTAACCCCCGCTGTTAACAGAGTAATACGCCGAGAATATTTTAAAGTCTTCTCCCAGCAATTGTTCCAGGTCTTCTTTCTTCCAGACATAATACTTCCCTTCTTCTCCTTCACTATCCGCGTCAATGGCAGAATAAAATCCGCCCGACGGGGCGCTCATATCTTTTTCGAGAAAATCAATTGTTTCATAAACTACCTGTTTGTAGAGCGTTTCCCCCGTTGCCCGGAAAGCATCTGAGTAAAGGCTCAGCAGTTGTGCATTATCATAGAGCATCTTTTCAAAGTGGGGTACTTTCCATCTGCTGTCAGTAGAGTAACGGGCAAACCCGCCTCCAAGCTGGTCATAAATACCGCCCATGGCCATTTTACGGAGCGTGAGGCGAACCTGTGCAAGGCTTTCGTCATCACTGGCTGCATATCCATAATGAAGCAGGAACTGCCATACGGAAGGCATCGGGAATTTAGGGCTGCGGTCAAGACCTCCGTGTATGCGGTCAAAACTTTTTTTTATTTCTGCGGCCGCTTCTGTTGCCAGCGTCACGTTCATATCTTCATGCACGGGAGTTTTGATAATATGTTCCATTCTCTTCACACCGGCGGTAAGTTCTTCAGCGTATTTATAAAGCCTGTCCGGATTTTCCAGGAAGAGCGTATGTATACCGAGAAGAACCTCCTTCCATTTCTGAGGGGGAAAATAAGTTCCTCCATATACCGGGCGGCCGTCGGGAAGGGTAATACAATTCAGGGGCCAGCCTCCACTCCCATTCATAAGCTGGACCGCATTCATATACACCTGGTCAATGTCGGGTCGTTCTTCCCGGTCGACTTTCACTGAAACAAAGCAGTCGTTCATGACCCGGGCGATGTCTTCGTTTTCGAACGATTGTTTTTCCATCACGTGGCACCAGTGGCAGGACGAGTATCCGATGCTCAGGATCACAAGCTTATTTTCTTCCCGGGCTTTTGCAAAAGCTTTATTGCACCAGGGATACCAGTTCACGGGATTGTGAGCGTGCTGCAGCAGGTAAGGGCTGGATTCGTGAGCAAGAAAATTATTATACTTCATGCGGATACGCCGGGATGCTTATCCTTTTTCTGCAATTCAGAAAAATAAAAATAAAACCAGGGTATTGTTTCGATGGCTTTCAGGTAATTAAAGACTCCGAAGTGTTCATTGGGAGAGTGAAAATCATCTGTATCCAGGCCGAAGCCCATGAGCACGGATTTAAGCCCGAGTTCTTTTTCGAATAATGCCACGATGGGTATGCTCCCCCCGCTCCTGGAGGGGATGGGTTTCTTCCCGAAGGTTTTTTCCATCGCCATGCCAGCCGCCATGAAAGCCAGGGAGGTGGAAGGTGTAACCACAGGATTCCCGCCATGATGTGCTCTCACCTGCACAGTTACACCCGGGGGTGCTATAGACTCAAAATGTTTCTTAAACAGGGAGGTTATTTTATCAGAGGACTGGTCCGGGACCAGCCTCATTGAAATTTTTGCAAATGCCTTAGAGGGCAGGACTGTCTTGGAGCCCTCGCCGGTATAGCCCCCCCAAATCCCATTGACATCCAGGGTAGGGCGTATGGAAGCCCGCTCGGGAGTGGTGTAGCCATCCTCTCCCCTGACATCCCTGATGCCGAGCTCTTGCTTATATGCCCCGGTATTGAAAGGAGCTTCCGCCATAGCCTTCCTTTCTTCCGGGATCAACTCACAGACATCGTCATAGAACCCGGGAATAGTAATGCGACTGTGTTTATCTTTTAAAGAAGCTATCATTTCACAAAGTGCATTAATGGGATTTGCCACAGCCCCCCCGAACACACCGGAGTGCAGGTCCCTATTTGGTCCTGTGACTTCCACCTCCACGTAACTCAACCCCCTCAGGCCCACAGTAACCGAGGGAATATCATTTGCTATGATAGCCGTATCGGAGATAAGAATAATATCTGCCGAGAGTTTCTGTCTGTTGGCTCTAACAAAATCGCCGAGATTAGACGACCCCACCTCTTCTTCACCTTCGATGAGAAATTTCACGTTACAGGGAAGTTCTCCGTGCTTCATCATCAGCTCAAAAGCTTTGATATGTGCATATATCTGCCCCTTATCATCACATGCTCCACGGGCATATATTTTTTCATCCCGGATAACAGGTTCAAAGGGGGGGGAAGACCAGAGTTCAAGGGGGTCCGGAGGCTGCACATCATAGTGCCCGTATACCAAAATAACAGGGAGAGAAGGGTTAATGATCTTTTCTCCGTACACTACGGGATGTCCTTGCGTGGAGCAGATTTCCGTTTTATCCGCTCCTGCCTCTTTCAGTTTTTGCTCTATAAACGCTGCTGCTTTCCGAACATCGCTTGAATATTTTGAATCAGCGCTCACGGAAGGAATGCGCAGCAACTCCATCAGTTCATCAAGGAAACGTTCCCTGTTTACCCCTATGGCATTTACGGTACTCTGCATAAAATCTTTTAATTTTGTTATGACAAATATAATTGTTTGCAGCCTAAGTCATAAGTTCGAGAGTTTATGCGGTATTTCCGGAATTTCTTCTTTCTTCTTTTATTTTCTGTTTCATATTCCGGGCAGGCACAGCCGGAGCAGGACTGTATTAATGCCATTCCCATCTGCCAGAACAGCTATTCCCAAAACAACTCTTACTCAGGCATCGGCAACGGGGGTAATGAGATAAACAACTCCACATCATGTCTTGGGGCAGGCGAACTTAACTCAGTATGGTATACTCTCACAGTACAATCGGCCGGCAACCTCAGTTTTGTTATTACGCCCAACACTCCCAGCGATGATTACGACTGGGCGGTGTACAACCTGAGCAATGCGGCCTGTGCCGATATTTTCTCCAATCCGGCCCTCGAGGTAAGCTGTAACTACTCTGCCTTCCCTGGTTCCACGGGACCTGACGGAGGCTCCGGCTTCAGTTCCCAGGGGGCGGGGGGTACGCCATACAATGCTGTGATTCCTGTAACAGCAGGAGAAACATACGCAGTACTGATCAACAACAATTCCAATTCTGCTGCCGGTTATACCATTGACTTCGGAGCATCCACAGCTCAGGTATTTGATAATATTCCTCCCGTTATGAACTCCGTGCAGATTCCCGTTGCGTGCGGGGCGACACAACTCCAGGTAACCTTTTCAGAGAATATCCTCTGCAACACAGTGCAACCCACAGATTTTACCGTTTCAGGCCCGGGGGGAAGTTACCCGGTTACATCTGCAGCTTCGGCGCTTTGCTCTTCAGGAAGTCCCTATGACAACGCCTTTACCATTTCTGTCGGAAGCCCCCTGAACATGAGCGGCAGCTATTATGTTATCCTTCAGGGGAGTGTAACCGACCTTTGCGGCAATGCGGCGCTGCCAGACTCAATACCTTTCATTATTATTTCCCCCATAACAGTTTCATTATCTTCTGATAGCGCCTGCGAGGGGAACCCCACAACCATTACTGCAACAGCCGGGGGCAATACAGGCCCTTACACCTATCTTTATTCCGGCCCCGGGGGCCTTGCGGCAGCGTCCAACCCGGCCATCTATACTTATCCTTCGGCGGGAACATACGCATACACCCTCCTGGTAACTGACGGGAACGGTTGTTCAGTTATTACCGCAGATTCCGTACTTGTAAATTCCCTTCCGGCGGCAGGTTTTACGTATTCAGCAAATGGCAATGAAGTAAGCTTTGTCAACACCTCTTCCGGTGCTGTATCTTACACCTGGAACTTTGGCGGGAATGACACCAGCAGCGTAAAAGATCCCACGCATTATTTTTTTGACAGTACCCTGTATATAGTGCAACTTATTGCTGAAAGTGCCGATGGATGCAGGGATACCCTATCCGATACAATTATCATTGTTCCGTTCACTGTTTTCATCCCGGATGCCTTTTCCCCGAACGGGGACGGGAAGAACGAGGTCTTTTACGTTTATGGGCAGGGTATCTACCATTTCAGAATGAGAATATTCAACCGGTGGGGAGAGGAATTGCTTTACACCGAAGATGTTGACAAGGGCTGGGACGGAAAAAGCAAGGGCGGCAGTCCGCTTGGAGAAGACGTTTATACTTATTATGTTACCATGGAAAATTATGAAGGGGTGAAATGTGAAAAGAAGGGAACCGTTACTCTGTTGAGGTAATACAGCATAGTTTCCAAGATAAATGTCCGGAACCCGGAATCATTAACACTACACCCGGCGACACAAGTCATGGCCTGCAAAGGGAAACCTTCCGGCGGGCATAAAATCAAATTTTTATTTATATTTTTGGTTTGCTGCAACAGCAGTTTTATTACTGCTTCCCCGGAAATGATAATTACCGACCTTACCAAAATAGGATTCAAGAAGATTGCCGTCGGCTTTCTGCTGATTCTTTTAATTGCGCTGCTGAACGCGGTGCTGAGTTCTTATATCATCCAGAAAAACAAGGTGACAATAACCAGGCTTACCAATGTGGTAAACCCCTACGTGGAAACTCTGGAGCAATTTAATCTGCTCGTTACGGAATCCAAAATGTATGCCACCAACTGGGTTTACCTGCAGCGGAGCGAGAACGATAAAAAGAATCTCTCGGGGCTGCATGAGGAAGGGTATCCTTCGCTCAAACAGAAGCTGAACGGATTTCTTCCCCATCTGCGGAAGCAGGATGACAGCGACAGCCTGAAAGTAATCTTCAAAAAGTTTGAAGACCTGCTGCAGATTGAAAAAGGCGTGATGGAATTGCTCGCCACTTTTGATGATTATGAAAATCCCAAGAAAAAATTCAGCGCCGAAGATATTATTGAAAGCGAAGTCCTCCCGAGGACGGAAGAAGTCATGACAGGGCTGAAGGCAATCATCAAAAAGAATCAGGAAGAGGCCCGGCTCATGCGGAACCGGATGATCGATTCCTTTCACAGGCTGATTACGGGAGTTTTTATAATGTCGGCTGTCCTCTTCATTGTAGTGCTTATGGCTTCGGTTTTTGTTTCGAAATCAATTAAAGAGCCGGTGCTTAAAATGAAGGACCTCGTGCTTAAACTGGGACAGGGAGAGGTACCCCCGGAGAATCTCCGGGTAACGGAAGACCTTATCGGACAGATGGTTTCCTCCGTTAATGTACTCCGTGAAAATTTTGCCCGGACTTCCCTGTTTGCAAAAGAAATCGGGAAAGAGAATTTCACCGCAGAGTTTGCTCCCCTCAGTGAAAAAGACGCTCTCGGCAATGCATTGATTAGCATGCGTGACAGCCTCAGGCTATACTCCGAAAATATGGAGCAGAAAGTTGCCGAGCGCACCCGTGAGGTTATGGATAAAAATGCGAAACTCGAGATGGCTTATAAAGAGATCCGGGAAAGCATACAATACGCGAAACGCATACAGGAGGCCATTTTACCCGCCTCGGAACAGGTGTTTGACGTGTTCAGTAATTCGTTTATCTATTATAAGCCAAAAGATATCGTAAGCGGGGATTTCTACTGGTTTGCGAAAAAAGGAGATGAAGCGCTGATAGCTGCGGTGGACTGCACAGGCCACGGGGTACCGGGTGCACTGATGACGGTAATCGGGAATTCTCTGCTGAACCAGATTGTCAACCTGGGCAATGTTACTGCTCCCGCCGAAATCCTCAGGCAACTCGATGAAAGGGTACTCGCCACCATGCGCCAGAGAGGTACTGTGGACACCAATGACGGAATGGATATTTCTCTCTGCCGGTATAATATAAAAACAAAAGAACTCACCTTTGCCGGCGCCAACCGTTCAGTCTACGTCTTCAACGGGTCATGGAAAGAGATTAAAGGAAACAAATTTCCTATCGGGAGTTTCCAGTACGAAAAAGAAAAACAATTTTCGGAACACGTCATACAGGTTAATAAAAATGATACCGTCTATCTTTTCTCAGATGGTTTTCAGGATCAGTTCGGGGGAGATGACGGGAAGAAATACATGATCACCCGTTTCAGGGATCTCCTCACACAGATTCAGCCCCTGCCCATGAAAGAGCAGCTCGCGAAACTGGATGATTCTATCACCTCCTGGAAAGGATCTTATGAGCAGACAGATGATATTCTTGTGATGGGCTTTCGTTTCTGAAAAAATTTTACATTTGCAGCATGAGAAAAAAGATATTGCTTCTTGCTTTCCTGTCAGCCCCTGCAGCCTTTTCGTTTGCCCAGGATGCCGCGAATAACCCCGAGGCGGAACTGCGGTATAATGACGGAGTTGCAAAGTACGAGAGCAAGGACTATGACGGTGCCATTGCTCAGTTCGACGAGGTGATAAAGCTCAACCCTTCGTTCGACAAAGCATACTACAACAGGGGCATTGCGAAGATGGACAAAAAAGATTACAAAGGTGCCATTGAGGATTTTTCAAGCACCATTCATATCAATCCATCTTTCTCCAAAGCGTACTTCAGCAGGGGATTCCTTAAATATACGCTGCAGGACAAGGAAGGAGCACTTGCCGATTTCTCCCGTTCTGCAGAACTTGACCCTTCTTACGCCCAGTCATTTTATTACAGGGGAGAAATTAAATTTACCCAGGGCGACTACCAGGGAGCTGCGCAAGACTTTACAAAAGCCATTGCTGCAAAACCAGACTACGCCTATGCATACAATGATCGCGGAAGTGCGAAAAAAATGGCCGGGGATTACAAAGGTGCCATTGCCGATTATACCAGGGCAACCCAGATAGATCCCAAGCTGGCATTTGCATTTAACAATCTCGGCTCTGCAAAGAAAAAAGCCGGGGATCTTAGAGGGGCCATCGCCGCTTTTGGTTTTGCGATACAAATCAATCCGGAAAATTATATGGCGTACAATAACCGCGGAAGCGCCAGGTTTGAATTACAGGAATATAAAGATGCCATCACTGACTTTGACCAGGCCATCAAGCTTAACCCGCGCTATGCGTACGCCTATAACAACCGTGGGACAGCCAGGTACAAACTGGACGATTTCAAGGGCGCAGTCAACGATTTCAACGATGCAATCCGCCTGAACTCAAGCTATGGGTATGCATACCTCAACCGCGGGATAGTACGCGAACTTATGAGAAATCCAGATGCCGCGTGCAACGACTGGGAAACTGCAAAATCCCTTGGGATAAGCGTTGCCGACACCTATTTACAGGGCTGTGAATAACAAAATATGATACAACGCTTATATAGCTTATTTGTTTTTTCTGTTGCCTTCGCAACAATAGTGAAAGCCCAGAACGTGGAGTTTGACAAGGATAACTTCCCGGACAATAAGGAAGGTGTGAAAGCAGCCATAAAAGAAATCAAAGAAGGGGACAAGTATTATAAACTCGGACCC
The DNA here is from genome assembly GCA_023251555.1 of Bacteroidota bacterium. GTDB lineage: Bacteria > Bacteroidota > Bacteroidia > AKYH767-A > JAHEYN01 > JAHEYN01. The sequence goes on from JAHEYN010000008.1 coordinate 126,582, forward strand.
AGGGCTTACAAATTTGCGCTGGAGCATTATCTCAAAGCTGCCGACTTCAATTCCAAAAATGCCGAACTGAATTTCAAGGTCGGCGACTGTTATCTTCACACTATCCATAAAGTTCGCGCCATCCCGTATCTGGAATCGGCCTACAAGTTGAACCGCGACATTGACCCGAAGATTCATTATATGCTCGGGGATGCGTACCACCTCAACCTCCAGTGGGACGAAGCGATAAAAGAATATACCACATACAAGAACGGCCTTACCCCCGAAGAGCTAAGGATTCAAACCGACGATATAAAGAAAAAGACAGAAGAGTGCAATACCGGCCGGGAACTTGTAAAACACCCCGTGAAAGTTTTTATTGACAATATCGGGGGCATAGTCAATTCCTCTTATGCAGATTACACCCCCGTCATTTCCGCAGACGAATCCACCATGTTCTTTACCTCAAGAAGAGACAACACCACCGGAGGAGGCAAAGACGAAAATGATTTTGAATACTTTGAAGATATCTACATCACCTATAAAGAAAACGGCAAATGGGTGAGCCCCGAAAACCCCGGCCCTCCCATCAATACCAATGAAAACGATGCTTCCATCGGGCTTTCGGCCGACGGGCAGAAGCTTTTCATCTACAAAGGCGACAACGGAGGAGATATTTTTGAGTGCGTGCTTAAAGGTAAGTACTGGTCAAAGCCCGAAAGAATGGACAAAGTCATCAATACCAAATTCCATGAGTCTGCCGCCTGTTATTCTTTTGACCAGAAGACCCTTTACTTTGTCAGTGATAAACCGGGAGGATACGGGGGGCGGGATATTTATATGACAAAGCTGAACAAAAAAGGGAAAAAATGGGAAGAGCCTGTCAACATGGGAGCTGTGATAAATACCCCCTACGACGAAGAAGGAGTGTTCATGCACCCTGACGGGAAAACCATGTACTTCAGTTCCAGGGGACACCGGACCATGGGGGGATATGATATATTCAGAACTTTATGGAATGACACCACTCAATCGTGGTCGGAGCCGGAGAACATAGGCTACCCTGTGAATACCGCCGATGACGATGTGTTCTTTGTTATTTCTGCGAGCGGCAAACATGGTTATTACTCTTCGGTTAAAAACAACGGTATAGGCGACCAGGATATCTATCTGATTACATTTCTCGGAGCTGAAAAACCAATGGTGCTGAATACCGAAGACAATCTTCTTGCCAGCCTTGCCGCCCCAACCAGCGAAAAAACCATTGAACCGGTCATCAAGTCCAAAACAAGCCAGCTGACTATCTTCAAGGGCAGGGTTCTGGATGCCCTTACAATGCAGCCTGTAGAAGCTACTCTTGAGATCACAGATAACCAGAAAAACGAAATCATCTCCTCCTTTGAGTCCAATGCCACCACGGGCAAATACCTCGTATCTCTTCCTTCAGGAAAAAATTATGGCATTGCCGTGAAAGCGGACAAATATCTTTTCTATTCCGAAAATTTTGACATTCCTGCTTCGGCAGGTTACCAGGAAGTAACCAAGGACATCCTTCTGAAACGTATCGAGGTGGGAAGCAAGATTGTGCTCAAAAATATTTTCTTTGACTTCGACAGGGCCACCCTCCGTCCCGAATCCACTGCCGAACTTGAAAGGCTGACCAAACTGCTGAATGACAATTCCGGACTCAAGATTGAAATTTCAGGACATACGGATAACAAAGGTTCTGCAACATACAACCAGAAACTGTCGGAGGATCGGGCCAAAACCGTGGTAGATTATCTGATCCAGCATGGCATCAGCGCATCCCGCCTCCAGTATAAGGGCTACGGATTGTCACAACCCATCGCCACTAATGACACTGACGAAGGCCGCCAGCTTAACCGGAGAACGGAATTCAAGATAGTAGCTAAATAATTCCTTAGCTGTTTCCTGCATTCTTATAATACCCTCCGATATTCCCCCTGCAGTTCTCATTTTCGCACCTGCAGCAGAACGGGAAAGCTATCTTGTATTCCGTAGTATCATAATCACAGGTTATTTCCTCTCCCTCCTTTATATCCACGAGGGCAATCACTTTCATTTTCACCGTGTCAACAAGAGCGTTGGGACAGCAGCTGTGATTCAAGAAACGCCACAGGGAAGAGCAGTCTGACGGATCCGCCGAAAAAGGCTCCAGGTGATTTTTCTCATTTACCTGTATAGAATAACGCGAAGCCTCAGACGCC